>RXJK01000130.1:5226-20925 GCA_003963125.1 Hyphomicrobiales bacterium | reverse complement strand
CGTTGCCGCTCGCGTGACGCGAGGGGCGGCCGGTGCCGGCAATGGTGGCACCGGGGCGGCAGGTCGACACGAGGCGCACGGGCCCGAACTTTTCCTCGACGCGGGCAAGCAGCTTGCGCGCGGCGGGCGTCAGGCAGGAGCGAGGTGCGTCGGGGCTGTCGCCGCCGGCCATGCGACCACGCACGGCGGCGAGGCTGCGCGTCTCGATGGCCGAGGCGCGTTGCGGGGGAAACGCACTGACGAAACCCGTCTCGCTGACAAGAAAGGTCCGGTTGACCCAGCCGGAGCCGGCCGCGTGCTGCACCGGGCACCAGTCGGATTCGCAATCGCCCGTGATGATGACGCCGCGGCTGCCCGGCTGGAGCGCGGCGACCACCGCATGCTCGGACGATGGACCGCTGCGCACGTTCAGCACGTCGTCCTCGCGGATGTTGACGACCTTGTAGGCGGAGGGCGGCTCCTGCACTTTCGCAGCCGGCGGCGGGGGAGGATCGGCCGGGCGCGCGGCAACGGCGGCAGGCTTTTGCGGCGGGGCCACGGGGACATGCGCGGCGGTCGTCTCGTAGCGCGTGGGGCTCACCGCATCCGGGCTCGGGATGGCGCCGCTGCGCACGGGCTTGGGCGCGGGCGGGGGAAGCTGCGCGAGGGTACGCACTTGCGGTTCGGGAGGCGGCGTCGTTTCAGGGATGGGCTGCGCCAGCGTGCGCTGGGGCGCCGCGCGCTCCTCCTTCTGGGCCATGGCGATGATCGAGGCAGTGCCCGAGTTGCCGTCGCGATCCTGCCACTGCACGGCGCGGCCGTCGCGCGACAGGCGCAGGCACTTGAGCTCGCCGGTGAACCACTGCTTCCACTTGTGGCAGAGCTCGTCGCCCTTGATCCACCACTTGCCGGTGTCCGTGGCGGCGCCGAGATAGGAGGCCAAGCCGCCCGCTTCGCCCGTCATATGGCCGTCGGCGCCATAGCGGATCGGGATCTTGTAGCCCATGGGCGCGTCGAGCTCGACAGTGGCTCCCGCGGAGACGAGGTCCTTCAGCTCGCTGCCCGTGAGGTTGCGGCTCTCGCCCCACGCGACGCCGGAAACGCAGATGCATGCCGTCGTTATGACGGTTCTGAGCATTGAAACTCCCCCGTATTTCGCCGTGAAAACAGCCCCTTGCTTCACGGAGTGCAGGGCATGCTGTGACGGGAGAATGTGGCGATAGGTGGGAGCCGGAGCTGGATCCGTGATAGGACGATCTGCGGCGCGGCGCGAAAAGCTTCAGGGGCCGTAGGCGAGGCGAAAAACCTGTTCGAAGAGGCGGCTCGGCAGAACCGCCTTGGCCCACACTCCGGCCTTCTCCAAGGGAAGGCCGACGATCGCCTTTGCCGGAAGGTGCTTGCGGGCCAAAAGGCGCTCGATGTGGCGGGCGAAGGCATGGGCATCGCTGCCATTCTGCTCGGCGGCTTCGTAGAAGCGCATGGCCTTGGTAAAGGCCTCGGCGTAGGCAGACGAGGGTTCACTGCGCACGGACTTCTTGCGATGACGACCGAAGGGCGTGTCGTAGTCGCCGGGATGGACGACGGTCGCCTCGATGCCGAAGGGGGCGATCTCGGCGCGCAGGGCCTCCGTCAGGCCATCGAGCGCGAACTTGCTGGCGCTGTAGTGCGCCTGGAAGGGCAGGCTGATCAGGCCGGCGATGGAGCCGATGAGGACGATCTTGCCCCCGCGGCGCGCGCGCATGCCCGGCAGCACCGCCTTGATGATGCGCAAGGCGCCGAAATAGTTGGTGTCGAACTGGAGCTGGCCTTCGGCGACGGTGGCGGTCTCGATGGGGCCTGCGACGCACATGCCGGCGCAATGCACGACGGCATCGATGCGGCCCTCGCGGGCCAGGATGGCGGCGATGCCGTTTTCGACGGCGGCATCGTCGGTCACGTCCATCGGCATGTGGGTCCAGTCGTGGACCTCGGGGGCGGAGCGGCTGGCGCCGTAGACGATATTCCCGGGCGAGCGTGCAAGCAGATCCGCGCAGGCGCGGCCGAGGCCCGAGGAACTGCCGGTGACGAGAATGACGGATCGCAAAACACTAGGCTCCATCAGGGTTAGAGGCCCCTTTGCCCGACCTTAGTTCAGGATGCAACGCCCCACAGGGGGCATGATATGCGGCGTGTGCCGCCACGGCGGTTTCTGGCACGCCCTCGGGTCTGGGGGCTGGTCGCTCAAGCCGTTCGCAGGCCGATGGTTGCGGCGGGATGGGGCGTCCGCCTTCGCGGGCGGCCGGGCCGTCACTTTTGTCTTGATTTAGCCCCCGCCGATGGGTATCCCCCCTGACGGCTGCGGGATCGCGACCTTGGTCCCGGCCAGCCAGTGCCTCGGATCGTGTCCAGGTCTCGGTGCCGACGGCGCCAGACCGGAAAATCCTCGGCTCTTCCGCGCTTCTGCCGGCCGGACAGCCCACCCATGCGTCGGGGGGCAGGAGGGCGCTGCGGGAAAACGGGTGACCTAGACCGCGGACGCCAACGCCGCGGGCCATAGGCCCGGATAGCGGACGACAAGTTTGCCCAGGTAGCTCAGTTGGTAGAGCACGTGACTGAAAATCACGGTGTCGGTGGTTCAATTCCTCCCCTGGGCACCATCTCCTTCAGGTCGATCGCATATTGCAAAGAAGAGTGCGCCGCGATGCGCTGAGATCCTAGGGTCGCTGCGGCCGGCGACGGCAGCGGCTTGTTCCGGCTATTGACAGGCGGGGAGGCACGTTCTTGTCTTCGGGCAGGGGCGTCGAGGCCGTCCGGAGGGATGGTCGCGGGATGCAGAGGGCTCGATGAACAAGACGATCGCGAACACTTCCGTCGAAATGCGCTTGGGCGTGTTTCGTCTCCTGGTCGCCTTGGCCGTGATGCTTGCGTGGGGGGGCGGATCGCCGGCGCTCGCGCATCACATGATGGACGGGGAGGTCCCGCGCACGGCGATGCAGGGGCTGCTGTCGGGCCTCGGGCATCCCATCATCGGCATCGACCACATCGCCTTCGTGATCGGCGTCGGCGTGTTGGCCCGCGCAAGCACGTGGCCGGTGACGGCGACCGCTTTGTTCGTGCTGGCGACGGGGATCGGCTGTCTGGCCCGGCTGTCCGTTCCGACCTTGCCCTATTCGGAGCTTGCGGTGCTGGCGACGCTGCTGCTGGCCGCAGGTCTCATCCAGGCGCGACGGATCGGGCTTAGTGCCGTGCTCATGACGTTCCTGCCGCTCGCCGGGCTCGTGCACGGCTACGCCTATGGGGAGAGCATCATCGGCGCGGAGGCCGGCGCGCTGGGCGCGTACATCGTCGGCTTCATCGCCGTGCAGTTCGCGATCGCGGCGCTTTCGGGCGTGCTGTTCCAGCGCGTCGTCGTCAGCGGGCGCATGCCGGAAGCCGGTGCGCTGCGGCTCGCCAGTATTGGCCTCGTCGTCGTCGCGCTGGCGAGCTTCGCGACGGGGATGCACGGCTAGCGAAGCCCTACGCCACACCCGCCTTCGCCTTGAGCCATGTGGTCAGGTTGGCGATCTCCGTGCCCGTCAGCGCGCGCGGGATGACGACGAGCTCGTAAATGCGGCCGGCGTAGCGGTAACCGGAGAGGCCGAAGCCGATGCCGCAGCTCTTGAAGACGTCGAAGCCCGTGTACGAGGAACCGGCGACGCCATCCTGGTAGAACGTCAGCGTTCCCCCGGTGACGTTGACGATGACCGTGTGATCGACCAGCGCCGTGCTGCCCGAGAAGCCGCCGAAGATGTTAGGGTCCGACGACGGGTTGGCCCGCAGAACGGGATGCCCGCGGCCGAGCAGGTTGTCGCCCACCCAATAGAGCCCCGAGCCGCCCGCTGACTGTCCGGTGACGACGCCGTTGTTGCCACTGCTGTCCGCGCGTCGGGACGCATAGGCGATCGCCCATTCGCCGCTGGTCGGCGTGGTATATTCCGATGCGATCGGGATCTCGTCGTCGCCATCCAAGGAGAGCCAGCCCAGCGTGCCGTCGGTCTTGTAGAGGGGCTTGTTGCTGGCTGAGCTCTGCGTGCCGTGGCGCGCGTTGCCGCTCTTGTCGTTGATGCGCGCCACCGTCTGGCCGTCCGCGGTGACGGCGGTCGTGCCGCCCGTGTCCTGGAAGAGCGTCGAGAGATCGGACGCGTCGAACCACATCGCCGGCGAGAGCGAGGCGGGCGTGAAGGCCGTCGAGATCGTGTAGGCGGCCGAGCCGATGGCGCTGTCCGCCATGCCGGACTTTACCGCCAGCGCCTTCACGGTGGCCGTCGCCGCCACCGAGATCGCGCCCGAATAGACGCTGCTCGATGTGGTCGGCGTCGCGCCGTCGGTCGTGTAGTAGATCGTCGCGCCCGACGTGGCGCACGAGATCGTCACCGACTGCGTGCCCGTGTAGCTGCCCGCCGCCGGCGAGAAGGTCGGCGTTGCCACCTGGCTCAAGGTAATCGTGTAGGCCGCCGAGCCGACGGCGCTGTCCGCCATGCCCGACTTTACCGCCAGCGCCTTCACGGTGGCCGTCGCCGCTACCGAGATCGCGCCCGCATAGACGCTGCTCGATGTGGTCGGCGTCGAGCCGTCGGTCGTGTAGTAGATCGTCGCGCCCGACGTGGTGCACGAGATCGTCACGGACTGCGTGCCCGTGTAGCTGCCCGCCGCCGGCGAGAAGGTCGGCGTCGAAACCTGCGTGATGATCGTATAGGCGGCCGAGGCGACGGCGCTGTTCGTCAGGCCGCTCTTCACCGCCAGAGCCTTCACCGTCCGCGAGCTCGTGACCGAGAGCGCGCCCGAATAGACGCTGCTCGAGGTCGTCGGCGTCGAGCCGTCGGTCGTATAGTAGATCGTGGCCCCGGACGTCGCGCACGAGATCGTCACCGACTGCGTGCCGTCGTATGTGCCAGCAGCGAGCGAGAACGCCGGCGTCGCCACCTGGCAGGCGATGCCCGTCGGCTCGATGAAGAGAAGCCGGTCGTAGGCCACCTTGGCATAGCGGGCGGCGCCGGCGCTGTTGGGGTGCAAGCCGTCCCCCAGGAACAGCGCGGCCGTATAGCCGCTGATGCCGCATTCGCCGTGCAGATCGATGACGGGGCAGCCGAACACGGCCGCCACATCCTTGATGGCCTGCACGTACTGGCGCAGGCGCACGCCGCCACTGTTGGCGGCATCGTCCTTGCTCGAGGTGACGTCGTAGGGCGTGATCCAGGCGAGGATCGCGTTCGGGTGCGCCGTCAGGATGTCCTTCGAGATCTTGAACACGCCGCCATAGAACGTCGTGAGCCCCGTGTCGCCCATGGCGCCGAGCGCCGTGCTGTTATTGTAGTCGTTGATGCCGCCGGCGACGGTGATCAGGTCGACGGCGCCGGGGATGCTGGCCACCTGGTCATAGATCTGGCCCGTCGCGCCGACGATGCGTGTGCCGCCGACGCCGAGGTTCGTCGCCGTCGCACCGAGCAGCGTCGCGAGCGTCGTGACGTAGGTCGGCGAGACGTTGCCGGCGGTGATGCTATCGCCGAGCGCCGCCCAGGCCTTGCCGCTCCACGGGCTCGAGAGCCCTAACGATGAGTTAGGGAAGGTGACGGCGCCCGTGGTGCGTTCGACGACCATGGCCTCCTTCCAGGTCGAGCCGTCGGCGCTGACCTTGAGGTGATAGTTGTCGTCGCCGGCGAGACCCGCTTCCGCGCGGCCGGAAAAGTTCGTCTGGTAGAGCGTGCTCGCCGTGTCGCCGGAGGCATGCTTGTTGATCTTCTGCTGGTGTCCGGCGCCCTCGTGGTTGAAGAGCGACGCCGGCGAGGAAACGGCAAGGCGGTTCGTATCATCAGCGGTCGCGTTGACGCCCACGTGCGCCACCGGATTGGTGCTGCCGCCGGCGTTGGTCCACGCCGTGCCATCGAAGGCGGCCAGGACGTCCTCGTCGCGTATCCAGAGCAGCCAGCCTTCGAGCGGTGACAGGAAGTTCCAGGATCCGTCCTGCCAGGCGGCGATGGCGCCTGCCTTGCCGCTCCAGCTTCCGTTCGCGCCTGATGGGACCAGGTAGCGCGCGCCATCGGCAGGGGATGATGGCGGCGACGTGTGCGTGCGGCTTTCGACCGACAACTGCACGAGGCAATCGAGCGCGCGGATGGCCTCGTTGTGCGTCACGTGCTTCTGCGCCTGGGCCGACATGATGTAGGGCAGGCGCAGGTTCGGGGTCGTGTCGCTCATGGATCGGAGATCGCTCGCAGGTTCGTCGCTGGAGCGAGTTTAAGGCCGCGCGCAATGGCGGGGATAAGCCCCGCGAGATGGGGCGAAAACGGATGCCGCGAGAGGTCGCGTGCTGCGCTGCAGCATCGGTACTCTTTCCCTCAGACTTCAGGCGAAGTTTCCGGCCAAGCCCCTCGCGCGCGCTGTCGGCGGTGGCTAGGATGCGCGTCCAAAAAACGAATGCCAACGAAATCCATGGGAGGATGATGGAATGAAGCGTCTTATTCCGCTGAGCATCGCGGGCATGCTGCTGGCCGGCGGCCAGGCCTGGGGCCAGGCCTTCGACGGCAACGTCAAGATCGGCGTGCTCAACGATCAGTCGAGCCTCTATGCCGACGCGACCGGGCAAGGCTCGGTGATCGCCGCGCGCATGGCGGTCGAAGACTACATGAAGGCCAACCCGAACTCGAAGTTGAAGATCGAGGTGATCTTCGCCGACCACCAGAACAAGCCGGATATCGGCTCGGCGATCGCCAAGCAGTGGTTCGAGCGCGAAGGCGTCGACATGGTGCTCGACGTGCCGAACTCGGCGGTGGCGCTGGCCGTCGCGGAGGTCGCCAAGAACCTCAACAAGGTGACCGTCAACGGTTCGGCCGGAACGACGCGCCTCACGGGCGACCTGTGCTCACCCAATACCGTGCACTGGACCTTCGACAACTTCGCGCTGGCCAACGGCACGGGCCGCGCCATCGTGGCGACGGGCGGCGACAGCTGGTTCTTCATCACGGCGGACTATGCGTTCGGGCACGATCTCGAAGCGCAGACGACGAACGTCGTGAAGGCGCAGGGCGGCAAGGTGCTCGGCGCGGTGCGCGTTCCGCTCAACACGTCGGACTTCTCGTCCTACCTGCTGCAGGCGCAGACGTCGAAGGCGAAGGTCGTCGGCCTGGCCAACGCGGGCGGCGACACGATCACGTCGATCAAGCAGGCGTCCGAGTTCGGTCTCGTATCGAGCGGCCAGCGCCTTGCCGGTCTCCTCGTCTTCATCACCGACATCCATTCGCTCGGCCTGAAGACGGCGCAGGGGCTGCAATACACCGACAGCTTCTACTGGGACATGAACGACGACACGCGCGCGTGGACGAAGCGCTTCGTCGAGAAGATGAACGGCAAGCAGTACCCGACGATGAACCACGCCGGGAACTACGGTGGCGCCCTGCACTTCCTCAAGGCGATCGAAGCGGCGCAGACGCACGACGGCGCGAAGATCGTCGCCAAGATGAAAGAGCTGCCGACCGAGGACGTGACGTTCGGCAAGGGCAAGGTGCGCGAGGACGGCCGGCACTTGCACCCGATGTACCTGTGGGAGGTCAAGAAGGAGAGCGAGAGCAAGGCGCCGTGGGACTACATGAAGCTCGTCAAGACGATCCCGGCCGACGAGGCGTGGCGCCCGCTCGACCAGGGCGGCTGCCCGCTCGTGAAGAAGTGAGCGCGTAGCCACTTCCGCGAAAGAGAGAAAGGGTGCAGCGGACGCTGCATCCTTTTTTCTTTTGTGCCGGCGGGCCGGGGCGCGTCATATCGGGGATGCCTTGGTGCAGTCTTGTCGCGCAGGAGAAAGCGCAAAGGAGCTGACATGTCCCGATCCTCCAGCAGACTGACCCGCCGTGCGGCGCTCGTGTCCGGTGCCAGTGCCTTCGCGGCGTCCGCCGGTGGCGTGTTCATGCCGTACCTCAGCCGCGCGGCCGACCGGCCCATGCTCTCGCACGGCATCCAGTCGGGCGACGTCAGCGGCGATGCGGCCGTGACGTGGGCGCGGGCCGACAGGCCCTCCCGCATCCGGGTCGACTTCGCGACGACGGAGAGCTTCGCCTCGCCGATCGGCAGCGTGTTCGCTGATGCGCTGCCCGAGAACGATCTGACCGCCAAGATGGGCCTCGAAGGACTGCCGGCGGACCAGGAGATCTTCTACCGCGTCGTCGCGCAGAACCTCGCCGAGCCGACGATCCTCGGGGAGCCGATCGTCGGCCGTTTCCGCAGCGCGCCCGCGGGAAAGCGCGACGTTACGTTCTGTTGGTCGGGCGACACATGCGGGCAGGGCTGGGGCATCGACGAGGCGCGTGGCGGCATGCAGGGCTTCGCCACGATGCTCAAGCATCGCCCGGATTTCTTCATCAATTCCGGCGACACCATCTATGCCGACGGCGCCATCAAGGCCGAGGTGACACTCGCCAATGGCGAGGTGTGGAAGAACATCGTGACGGAGGAGAAATCGAAGCCGGCCGAGACGCTCGCTGAGTTCCGCGGCAACTACAAGTACAACCTGCTCGACGCCAACGTGCGCGCCTTCAATGCGGCGGTGCCGATCCTCGCGCAGTGGGACGATCACGAGGTGACGAACAACTGGTGGCCGGAAGAGCCGCTCACGCGCAGCGAGCACAAGGCCAAGAAATACCAGGACGCGTACGTGACGGGCATGGTGGCGCGGGCGGGCCGCGCGTTCCACGAATACATGCCGACGCGCACCAGCAGCATCGAGCCGGGACGGGTGTACCGACGCATTTCGTACGGGCCGCTGCTCGACGTGTTCATGATCGACATGCGCAGCTATCGCGGGCCCAACGGCGCGAACCGGGAGACGTCCTACGGCGCCGACAGCTACTTCCTCGGGCCGCAGCAGATCGCGTGGCTGAAGCGGAGCCTCAAGGCGTCTCAAGCCACGTGGAAGGTGATCGCGGCGGACATGCCGATCAGCCTCAATGTCGTCTACGACGCTGCGGCCAAGTTCGGCAGCGAGGCGGTGGCGCAGGGTGATCCCGGCGTGCCGCTCGGGCGCGAACTCGAGATCGCGGACCTGCTCTCCTTCATCAAGCGCGAAAGTGTGCGCAACACCGTGTGGTTGACGGCCGACGTGCACTACACGGCCGCGCATTACTACGATCCCGGCAAGGCGCAGTTCCAGGATTTCGATCCATTCTGGGAATTCGTGTCGGGGCCCATCCACGCGGGGACGTTCGGGCCGAACGACCTCGATGCCACCTTCGGACCGCAGCTCGTGTTCGTGAAAGCGCCGACGAAGGAGCAGGGGCAGAACCTGCCGCCCTCCGCAGGGTTGCAGTTCTTCGGCCACGTGAAGATCGACGGCAGGACCGAGCAGATGACGGTGACGCTGCGCGATACGAGCGATGCCGCGCTGTGGTCGAAAACGCTCGATCCGGGGCGGTGAGGCGGGACCACTTGCGAAAGCTGCTGAAAGCTCTTGGCTGGATCACGGCGATTTTCGCCGTGGGATGCATCGCGCTCGTTGCGACCTTTTGGGTGCCCGACGTGCCGGTCAACGACCTAGTCCCCAAGTGGGCGCAGCCGCCGTCGCAGTTCCTGGCCATTGCCGGCATGGACGTCCACGTGCGCGACGAGGGACCGCGCGACGATCCCGAACCCATCGTTCTCCTGCACGGGACGTCGGCGAGCCTGCACACGTGGGAGGGCTGGGTCTCGGCGCTGAAAAAGGAGCGACGCGTCGTCCGGCTCGACCTGCCGGGCTTCGGGCTGACGGGGCCCGATCCCAAGGGCGACTACAGCTTCGACGCCTATGCGCGCTTCGTGCTGGCGGTGCTCGATGCGCTGAAGATCGAGCGTGCGGTCGTCGGGGGAAACTCGTTCGGCGGCGCGGTCGCGATCGCGACGGCGCTGGCC
Organism: Hyphomicrobiales bacterium; assembly: GCA_003963125.1. Taxonomy (GTDB): domain Bacteria; phylum Pseudomonadota; class Alphaproteobacteria; order Rhizobiales; family Hyphomicrobiaceae; genus AWTP1-13. The sequence goes on along the minus strand of RXJK01000130.1, from coordinate 11,061 downwards.
GCGCCGGCCAAGGTCTCGCGGCTCATTCTCGTCGACAGCGGCGGCTATCCCTTGAATTCGACGAGCGTGCCGATCGGGTTCCGGATGGCGTCGATCCCGGGGGCGCGCTTCTTGATCGGGAGCGTGTTGCCGCGGTTCGTGATCGAGAAGAGCCTCGAGAACGTCTACGGCGATCCGTCGAAAGTGACGCCCGAACTCGTCGACCTCTACTTCGACATCACGCGGCGGCAGGGCAATCGCGACGCGCTTCTTGCGCGCCGGTCGCAGGCGCCGTCCGACGGGATCGCCGGTCGCATCAAGGACGTGAAAGCGCCGACGCTGATCCTCTGGGGCGGGCGCGACAGGCTTATTCCGCCCGCCAGCGCCCAGCGGTTCAAGGCCGATCTCGCCGTGAGCGAGGTCGTCCTGTTCGAGGGCCTCGGCCACGTGCCGATGGAAGAGGATCCTGCTGCGACGGTCGCAGCGGCGATGGCGTTTCTCGCCAAGTCCGCCGACCGCGTCGGCCGATAACGTTGGCCGCGAAACATCCGCGCCCGTCTCGTTAACCTCCTCTTAACGACGCGCGCAGTAACCAAAATGACGGTTGTGTGACACGGACGGCAGCAGCCGTTGCGTGCAAAGTTCACGAGGTTTCGCTCATGCCGAAAGCCTTGCCCCGTAAGGCGCTGTCTGCCCGCAAGCCAGATGCAAAAGATGCACGCGGCCGCAACGGCCAGACCGGGTGCCAGATCCCCTCTGCGGACATCAAAGCCATCCTCACCGGCGGCAAGGCCGAACCAATCTACATTCCCTTTGCCCATCTTCGCCCGACGCAGGTCGCTGTCGGCATGCGGGCGGTGGCCGCCAAGCGCGCCAAGGTGAAGGCGCGGGCCATGTGCGAGCGCAAGCTCGAGAGCTACCTGCGGCAGCGGCCGCTGCCGGCGGTGCGCGGGCCCAACGGTCACATCTACCTCGTCGACAAGCATCACCTCGGCCTCGCCCTGGTGCAGAACCGGGTCGATGGCGCCTATGTGGAGTTCATCGACGACCTCTCGCACCTGTCGGCGCAGGATTTCTGGGCGGTGATGGAAGCCGAGGGCCGGACGTATCTCTTCGATGAGAGCGGCCAGCGCGTGCCGCCGCTGCGGCTGCCGAAGATGCTGCGCGACCTGCACGCCGATCCCTACCGCGATCTCGCCTGGACGCTGCGTGAAGCCGGCTGTTTCAAGAAGGTGCGCGTGCCGTTCTCGGAATTCCGCTGGGCGGCGTTCTTCCGCGCCCGCATCGAGGAGAAGGTCGTGCGCGCCAACTATCCGCGCGCGGTCGAGATCGCGGCGGCACTCGCCGCGACGAAGGCGGCGTCGACCCTTCCGGGCTATCTCAGGTAGCGCGCCGCGCCTTCCTGACTACGTCGAACTGTCAGCCCCTGCACGGCCTCCGTGCGGGGGCTTCTTGCGTCCGCAAAGACTTGTCCACAAGCCTTGCAACACCGGCTCAAACCTTAAAATCCCGTTGACTCCCATTCTAGCCCATGTAATCCCATAACAGCCGGATGCGGTGCGTGCGGCAGTGGCGTCGAGGCAGGGACAGCGCGAGCGAAAAATCAGCTTCGCCCGCGGTTCCGATTGCGAGTTGGACGGGTTCGAGCGCAACGGGATGGACCGCTTTGTCTCGACATTCACGAACAAGATCGACGCTAAAGGCCGGGTCTCCGTTCCGGCGCCCTTCCGCGCCGTCCTCGAGCGCGACGGCTACATGCAAGGGGGAAGCGCCGGCGGCGGCATCTACTGCTACCCCTCGCTCGATGCTCCGGCGCTCGATGCTGGTGGCAAAAGCCTTGCGGAAAAAATCGATGGGCTTCTCGCGGGCCTGCCGGACTATTCGGACGAGCGGGACGAACTCTCTGTCGCGCTCTACGGAGACGTCCAGGTGCTCGGCATCGACGGCGACGGACGCATCGTCCTTCCTGAAGGCCTGCGCGCGCACGCCGGCCTCGAAGGCACCGTCACCTTCGTCGGTCTTGGCGAGAAGTTTCAGATGTGGGAACCGGGCCGCTTCGAAGAACGTCGACGCAAGGCCCGGGAAAAAGTGCAAGAGCACCGCAAACTTTTCGGCGCGGGGGCTCGCCTTCCGGGGGGCGAAGGCGGGCGTGGAGGAGCACGGGAATGAACGGGCGGCGTGGCACGCCGGCGGACGAGGCTGTGCCCCAGAGGGCGCCGCGCCATCTTCCCGTGCTGCTTCCACAAGTCATCGCGGCACTCGCACCTGAGGCCGGACAGACGTTCATCGACGGGACATTCGGCGCCGGCGGATATACCCGCGGGCTGCTTGAAAGTGCCGATGGCGTAAGGGTTCTGGCCTTCGACCGCGACCCGACGGCGGTGGCTGCGGGGCAAGCCCTCGTCGCGCAGAGCGCGGGGCGGCTGAAGCTCGTCAACGGACGCTTTTCCGAACTCGATCAGGTCGCGGACAGCCTCGGATGGGCGCCGGTCGACGGCGTCGTGCTCGATGTCGGCGTGTCGTCCATGCAGCTTGATCAGCCCGAGCGCGGCTTCTCGTTCCAGGCGGACGGACCGCTCGACATGCGCATGGGCGCGGACGGGCCTACGGCGGCCGACGTGATCAACACGGCCGACGAGACGCTCATCGCCGACGTTCTCTATCACCTGGGCGAGGAGCGGAGCTCGCGCGCGATTGCCCGGCGCATCGTCGCCCAGAGGCTGCAGCAGCCGTTCACGCGCACCGCGGAACTGGCGGATCTCGTGGCGCGGGTCCTCGGGCGGGAGAAGATCGCCGGCAAGCACGCGGCGACACGGACGTTCCAGGCGCTGCGCATTTACGTCAACGACGAATTGGGTGAGCTCGCGGATGCGCTGTCGGCGGCGGAGCGGGTTCTTAAGCCGGGTGGGCGGCTCGTCATCGTCTCCTTCCATTCGCTGGAGGACGGGCTCGTGAAGCGGTTCCTGCGCGATCGCTCGAGCGAACAACAGCAGGGCTCACGGCATCTTCCACCGACGGCTGCATCCGGCCCGCCGCCCAGCTTCCGTCTTATCGAAAGCAGGCCCGTCAGCCCGACCGATGCGGAGACGGCCGCGAACCCGCGGGCGCGCTCGGCGCGGCTGCGCTGGGCGGTGCGCACGGATGCGCCAGCGTGGGCGGTGCAGGCCGCGAACGAACTCGCCATCCCGCGCCTGTGACGGCCGGGTTTGACGCCCCTAGCGTGCCGCAATAAGAAGCGAGGACTTGCCGACGTCCGGCGGCGTTTCGTGGCCGCTCCCTTGTCACGCACCAACGGCAGAATGGCCATGCAGCTCAAAGCTTTGCTCTGCGCCGATGCCGTCCTGGCGCGCGGCGATCCCGACACGATGATCACGGGCATCACGGCGGACAGCCGCGAGGTGAAGCCGGGGTTTCTGTTCGCGGCGCTGGCCGGCGCCAAGGCGGACGGGGCGCGTTTCATCGCCGATGCCATGGCGCGCGGAGCTGTGGTCGTCCTTGGCCGGGCGGGTGTCGAGGCGCCGGGGTCGGTTGCGGTCGTGCACAGCGCCGAGCCGCGGCGGGTGCTCGCGCTGATGGCGGCGCGGTTCCATCCGGGCCAGCCGGAGACCGCCGTCGCGGTGACGGGCACCAGCGGCAAGACCTCGGTTGCGGAATTCACGCGGCAGCTGTTCGCGGCGTGCGGACGCCAGGCGGCGTCGCTCGGGACCATCGGTCTCGTGAAGCCCGACGGCGGCGTCTACGGCTCTCTGACGACGCCTGATCCGGTAACGCTGCACCGGACGCTTGCGGGCCTCGCGCGGGAGGGGATCACGCATCTGGCGTTCGAGGCGTCCTCGCACGGGCTCGACCAGCATCGCCTCGACGGCGTCATGTTGAGGGCGGCGGGCTTCACCAATCTCGGGCGCGACCACCTCGACTATCACCCGACGATGGAGGCGTATCTCGAAGCGAAGCTGAGGCTGTTCCGCGACCTGCTTCCGGTCGGAGCTCCGGCCATCATCAATGCGGACGATGCCTATTCGCAGCCGGTGATCGATGCGGCCAAGGCTGCAGGCCGAGACGTGCGCACCGTTGGCCGTGGCGGCACTTTCCTCGCGCTTCACGCGCTCGAGCGGGATGGCTTCGACCAGGTGCTGGACATTGCGCATGCGGGGAAGCGCTGGCGCGTGCGGCTGCCGCTGATCGGCGACTATCAGGCGTCGAATGCGCTCGTCGCCGCTGGCATGGCGATCGCGACGGGCGAGGCACCGGACACGGTGCTGCCAGCACTCGAAGGGCTGAAGGGTGTGAAGGGGCGGCTCGAGATCGCGGGCCGGGTGCGGGGCGGGCTCATCGTCATCGACTATGCGCACAAGCCCGAGGCGCTCGACGCCGCGCTGCGGGCGGTGAAAGCCTTCTCCGGCGGCCGCGTCGTGTGCGTCTTCGGCTGCGGCGGGGATCGCGACAAGGGCAAGCGGCCAATCATGGGCGAAATCGCGCGGCGGCATGCGACGACCGTCATCATCACCGACGACAACCCGCGCAGCGAAGACCCTGCGGCCATCCGCGCCGCGATCATCAACGGCGCGCGCGAGGTGCGCGATATCGGCGACCGCGCGGAAGCAATCAAGGCCGGCATCCGCATGCTGGGCGCACGGGACGTGCTGCTCATTGCCGGCAAGGGCCACGAGACGGGGCAGATCGTCGGCTCGACCGTCATTCCGTTTTCGGATCACGACGCCGTGGCCGCGGCGCTCGCGGAGAAACCACTCGATGTCTGATCTGCTGTGGGCTTGGAACGACCTCGTTGCCGCCACGGGGGCCGTTGTCGACGGGCCGGCGCCCGCCGGCATCACCGGCGTATCGATCGATACTCGGACGATCGCGCCCGGCGACCTTTTCGTCGCGATCAGTGACCAGCGGGACGGGCACGACTTTGTCGAAGCGGGGTTCAAGGCCGGTGCGGGAGCGGCGCTGGTGTCGCGCGCCTACCAGAAGCGGCCGGCGGACGGCGCGCTGCTGCGGGTCGATGATCCGCTCGGCGCGCTCGTGAGCCTCGGGCAGGCGGCGCGGGTGCGTTCGAATGCGCGTGTCGTGGCCGTGACGGGGAGCGTCGGCAAGACGGGCACGAAGGAGATGCTGCGGCTCGCCTTGTCCGAGATCGGGCGCACGCACGCGTCGGAGAAATCCTACAACAACCACTGGGGCGTGCCGCTGACGCTCGCGCGCATGCCGGCCGATGCCGAGTTCGGCGTGTTCGAGATCGGCATGAACCACGCCGGCGAGATCACGCCGCTCGTCGCCATGGTGCGTCCGCATGTGGCCGTCATCACGACGGTGGAGCCCGTGCACATCGAGAACTTCGCCAACGGTATCGATGGCGTGGCCGAGGCCAAGGCCGAGATCCTCAGCGGGCTGGTGCCGGGCGGAACGGCGGTGCTGCCGCGGGACAATGCCTTCTTCGATTTCCTGCGCGAGCGAGCGGTGGCGATGGGCGCCAACGTGGTTTCTTTCGGCTTCAGCGAGGCAGCCGACGTGAGGGCGCTGCAGATCGATCTGACGCCACGCGGATCATCCGTCATCGCCGGGCTCGACACGCAGCGCTTTCCCTACAAGGTCGGAGCGCCGGGCGAGCACTACGTGCGCAACTCGCTGGCCGTGCTCGCGACCATTCTCGCGCTCAAGGCCGATGCGATGCGTACGCTGCCCGCGTTGGCCCGGATTGCGGCGCCGCAGGGGCGGGGCGCGCGGCATGTTCTGGGCGACGAAAAGGGGAAAATCCTCCTCATCGACGAGAGCTACAACGCCAATCCGGCGTCCGTGCGGGCCGCGCTCGCGGCCCTCGGCATGACGCCGCGGGACGAGTATCCGCGGCGC
>RXJK01000130.1:0-5176 GCA_003963125.1 Hyphomicrobiales bacterium | reverse complement strand
CTCGGCGACATGCTCGAACTGGGCCCCGCCTCCCCCGACCTGCATCGCGAGCTGAAAGAAGCGGTTGACGCGGCTGGTGTCGATCTGGTTCTTGCCTGTGGGCCGATGATGCGCTTGCTGCTCGACGACCTGGCCGCAGGCAAGCGGGGTGCCTGGGCTGAGACCTCCGCCGATCTCGTCGCGCCCCTCGTGGCAGCGGTGCAGGTCGGCGATGTGGTCATGATCAAGGGCTCGCTGGGGAGCCGCATGGCACCGCTGGTCGAGGCGCTGATGCAGCGCTTCGATGGGGGGCGGGCTGGAGGATAGGAATTCGGAATGCTTTATTCGCTGGTGACCCTCAGCGACCAGATCGGGCCGCTGAACGTCTTCCGCTACATCACGTTCCGGACGGGCGGCGCGATCATGACGGCGCTGCTGTTCGTGTTCCTGTTCGGCCCCGCCATCATCGACATCCTGCGCATCAAGCAGGGCAAGGGCCAGCCGATCCGCGAGGACGGCCCGGCGACGCATTTCGCCAAGCGCGGCACGCCGACCATGGGCGGGTTGATGATCCTGTCCGGCGTCACGGTGTCGACGCTGCTGTGGGCGAACCTCGCCAACTCCTACGTGTGGATCGTGCTGTTCGTGACGCTGAGCTACGGCGCGATCGGCTTCTATGACGACTATCTGAAGGTGACGAAGGCCAAGACGTCGGGCTTCTCGGGCAAGATGCGGCTGTTGTGCGAGATCCTGGTCGCGGCGCTCGCGTCCTGGCTGATCATGCGCATCGGCAGTCCGGGCTTTTCCTCCTCGCTCACCGTTCCCTTCTTCAAGACGGTGGTGGTGCCGCTCGGCGGCTTCTTCATCCTGCTGGGCGTGCTGGTGATCGCGGGTGCTGGCAACGCGGTGAACCTGACCGACGGCCTCGACGGCCTCGCCATCGTGCCCGTGATGATCGCGGCGGCGACGTTCGGGCTGATCGCCTATCTCTCGGGGCACTACACGTTCGCGCGCTACCTGCAGATCCACTTCGTGTCGGGCGTGGGCGAAGTGGCCGTGATCTGCGGCGCGCTGATCGGCGCCGGGCTCGGCTTCCTTTGGTTCAATGCGCCACCGGCGATGATCTTCATGGGCGATACGGGATCGCTGGCCTTGGGTGGTGCGCTGGGCGCCATTGCGGTGGCGACGAAGCACGAGATCGTGCTCGCGATCGTCGGCGGGCTGTTCGTGCTGGAGACGCTGTCCGTGATCATCCAAGTGGCGTCGTTCAAGCTCACTGGAAAACGTGTCTTCCGAATGGCCCCGCTGCACCACCACTTCGAGCAGAAGGGGTGGAAGGAATCGACCGTGGTGGTGCGGTTCTGGGTGATCTCCGTGGTGCTGGCGCTCGTGGGCCTCGCCACGCTGAAGCTGCGCTGATCTTTCGCGCAGAAATATCCGACCTCGGCCCGCCGATCCGGGCAGCGCACGCGTTGGCAGCATGGTCGCGCATGCCTGTATCCGGCGGAACAGGCGACGGCCTCATTTCCCTGCTAAGAAGGGTCGATACGCCCTAGTAGGCCATCGCGAATTTTCCGGTGGCGCAACTCCGACGCGAGGTCCGGCATGGCTACCGTTCTGAAGTACGTCTTGGGCGCGCTCGCAGCGTCCGGTGCAGCGCTGGCGGCTGCGGGTGCATCTGCCTCGACGAGCCCGACGGGCGTGTGGCTCGACCATACCGGCCGCGCCGCGATCGAGATCGCCAACTGCGGCGGCAACCTGTGCGGCAAGATCGTCTGGCTGAAGGACCCGGCCAACAACAAAGAGGGCTGCGGCCTGCAGATCATCGGCAACGTCAAGCCGGTGTCCGGCGGCAAGTGGGACGGTGGCTGGATCCTCGATCCCGAGAAGAACGCCAAGTACGATGTGGAGCTGACGCCGCTCAGCAACGGCAACCTCAAGGTGATGGGTTACGCGGGGATGAAGTTCCTGAGCGAGACCTACACCTGGACGCGCGCCACGCCCGACATCAAGCGCTGCGACGTGACCGCCGAGCGCACGCCGTCGTCGGAGCCGCCGGCGTCCGATCCCCCGCCGCTCGCGACGCCTGCACCGGCTCCGGAAACGCCTGCGCCCCCTGCGGCGCCCGAACAGCCCGCACCGAAGCAAGCCGACAAGACGCCCGCGCCCGGCAAGGCGAAGGGCAAGGACTGCAAGCTCGCCTTCGGCGGCGTGAATGTGACGCTGCCATGCGATCTGCTGGATGATGATTGAGGGCGTGCCACTTGCGCCTGAGCGGCATGCGGAGAGATGTCGAACCCCTCAACATGCCTTCCCGGCCGAGCGTAGCGAGAGCCGGGATCTTTACCCGTTGAGATCCGACGCAACGCTGAAAGATCCCGGATAGCCGTGCGTGCGCACCGCTTCCGGGAACGCAGGCTTTTGGGGGGCTGACCAAGGCCCAGGCAATTTGATTGTTCAGCCGCGCTCGTAGACGGAGAGGGCGGCGCAGAGGTCCTCGATCGAGGCGCCGACCGACTTGAACATGGTGATCTCGTCGGGGCTGGTGCGGCCCTGAACCTTGCCGCGGGCGAGGTCGTAGAGATCGCCCAGCACGGCGGCCTCCGTGATGGCGCCGCTCTTGATCGCGAGCAGGATATCGCCGGCCTCGCCGAAGGCGCCGGCGCGGGTGTCGGCGAAAAGGCGCGCGCGGCTCACCGCATCGTCGTCCGTCTCGCGCATATCCGGGCGATAGGCGCCGACGCAGTCGACGTGGGCGCCGGGCTTGAGCCAGGCGCCGCGGATCAGCGGCTCCGTCGAGAGCGTCGCGGCCGAGACGATGTCGGCGCTGCGGACGGCCGCCTCGAGATCATCGGCGATCTCGATTGAGAGCCCCGTATCGCCGAGTGCCTTGACCACTTCCTCCGCGCGGCCGCGGGAGCGGTTCCACAGCGTCACGTGCGCGATGGGGCGGACAGAGGCATGTGCGCGGATCAGCATCGGGGCGAGGGCGCCTGCGCCGATCATGGTCATGCGCGAGGCATCGGGCCGGGCAAGATAGCGGGCCGCGAGCGCAGAGGCGGCGCCCGTGCGCCAAGCGGTCAGCCGCGTTGCGTCCATCACGGCGAGCGGCGCGCCGGTCTCGGCGGAGAGAAGCACGTAGGTGCCGTAGATCACCGGCAGCTTCTTTTCCATGTTTCCGGGAAAGACGGTGACGGCCTTGAAGCCCATGTAGCGGCCGGCCGCCTCGGAGCCCGGTTCGCGGGCCTGCCAGGCGGGCATCAGGAGAAGCGTGGCGTCCGGCTTATCGGCCAGATGCACGTGGTGGTGATGCCGGGGCGGGGCGATGGCGCCCTTCTCGAAGATCTCGCCGAGAGCATCGACGAGCGCTGGGTAAGAGAGGGCGCGATCGACATCGGCGGCATCGAAGAAGCGCATCGTCAGCGGCCGCCGGCGATCTGCCTCAGGGCGGACGGCTGGGTGGAGGGCGGCGCCATCAGCGCCTGCTGCTCCTTCACCATGCGGTCGCGCTCGCGGGCGAGGCGATCGGCCTCCGCCTGCCAGCGCTGGGCGTCAACGGTGCGGCGGCGCGCCTCGCGGCGCCAGTGGGCCTGCGAGCGCCACGTCGACCAGCTGCCGATGAGGATGCCGATGACGATCGCCGCGAAAAGGTAGGCGTAGAAGGGGAGGCTGATCGAGATCGCCGGAGCCTCGGGACGGAACGGGTCGAGGACGAGTTCGACGACCTGCGTGTTCACGACGCCAAGCGCGATCAGGACGATCGCGACGGGAAAGAGAACGATGTAGGTCAGGGTCCGCTTGATCACGCGACGTCCTCCTCGGGCTGCGGGCGGCAACCTTAGCGATTTCGCGTGACGGGCCAAGGGAGAACTGCGCCGCACGGGGCGGATGGGCGGCAGCAGCGGGACGCGCGCGCAGGTGATTGCCGGCGCGTCAGAAAAATCGATTAAGCGGAGGTGTTAAGGCGCTCGCGCAGGTCCTTGCCGGTCTTGAAGAAGGGCACGAACTTCTCCTCCACCGAGACCGAGGCGCCGGTGCGCGGGTTGCGGCCCACGCGCGGAGCGCGATGCTTGACCGTGAACGCGCCGAAGCCGCGCAATTCCACCCGGTCGCCGCGCGCAAGCGCATCGACGATCTCGTTGAAGATGACGTTCACGATGCGCTCGATGTCGCGATGATAAAGATGCTGGTTTGCCGCCGCGATCTTCTGAATGAGCTCCGACTTAATCATCGTCTTTGCCCCAACCCCCTAAGCCGACCCCTAAAGTCCTTGTATTGCCTTATCTTTCCGAACCCTGCCAAACGGAGACGAGGCCGTCAAGCCGCAAACGGGCGATCGTGGGGTCGGCTGACGAAAGTTGCCCGACCGTGTCGGCAATGCCCTGGCCGAGGCCGACGCCGAAGGCCTGCGCCAACCCGTTCAGCGACAGGCGGCCGAGGCCCCAGTCGCTTTCGCGCTGCGGCTTCCAATCGACGATGCGCAGCTTCTTGGGGACGTTGCGCGTCTCTTCCATCCAGGCCACGGCCTCGGCCTCGCCGCCGATCTGGTCGACGAGCTTGAAGGTGAGGGCTTCGCGGCCGGTGAAGACGCGGCCCTGCTCCAGGCCGTCGATCGACTTGGTGTCGACGCCGCGACGGCTCGCAACTAGCCCCAAGAACCAGCGCTGCGTTTCCATCACCATGCGCTCCGTGACGGCGCGGGCGTTCTCGTCGATGGGCTGGAAGGGCGAGGGCACGGCCTTCAATGGGCCGCTCTTGATCTCGTGCATCTTGACGCCGAGCTTGTCGAGAAGCTGGGCGACCTCCGGCCACTGGAAGATCACGCCGACGGAGCCCGTGATGGAGTTGCCGCGGGCGACAATGCGATCCGTTGCGAGCCCAGCGATATAGGCTGCGGAGGCCGCGACCGTGCCGAATTGGGCGACGACAGGCTTCTGCTTGGCGACGTTCTGGATCGCCTCGAACAGCGCTTCGCCGCCGGCCGTCGTGCCTCCGGGGCTGTTGACGAACAGGATGACACCCGCGACGCGGCTGTCATCGGCGATCTTCTTGAACATGCGCAGCTGATCGCGGTCCTCGGAGATGATGCCCTGGATCGAGACGCGGGCGATCTGCTTGCCGCCGCCGGAGACGCTCATGTCCTCCGTGCTGAACAGGAGCAGCCCCAGCGCCAGGAGCGCCGCCACGACGGCGGCGC
>RXJK01000360.1 GCA_003963125.1 Hyphomicrobiales bacterium | reverse complement strand
GATGCCTCCGCGCTCGATGAGCTCGCGATGCGAGCCGTCCTCGATGATGCGGCCTTGTTCCAGGATCACCAGACGATCCATGGCGGCGATTGTCGAGAGGCGGTGGGCGATGGCGATCACCGTCTTGTTGGACATCAGGTTGTTGAGCTGCTCCTGGATCGCCTGCTCGGCCTCGGAATCGAGCGCGCTGGTCGCTTCGTCGAGCACAAGGATCGGCGCGTTCTTCAGGAGGACGCGGGCAATCGCAATGCGCTGGCGCTGGCCGCCCGACAGCTTCACGCCGCGCTCGCCCACGTGGGCCTCGTAACCGCGGCGTCCGCGCGCGTCCTCCAGGCCGCCGATGAATTCGTGCGCCTGCGCCATGCGGGCCGCCTCGATCACCTGCTCCATGGTCGCGCCCGGGCGGCCATACAGGATGTTGTCGAGCACGGAGCGATGCAGCAGGGAGGTGTCCTGCGTGACGACGCCGATCTGCGCCCGGAGGCTGTCCTGGGTGACTTTGGACACGTCCTGGCCATCGATGAGGACCTGCCCCTTCTCGAGATCGTAGAAGCGCAGGAGCAGGTTGATGAGCGTGGATTTGCCGGCACCGGAGCGCCCGACGAGGCCGACCTTCTCGCCCGGCTTGATGCGCAGGGTCAGGTCGCTGATGACGGCGCGGCGCGGGGCGGCGATGCCGCCCGACAGCGGCACGACCTCTTCCTCCGCGCGGCCGAAACGCCCGCGCTGGGGGATAGGGGGCGGCGCGTAGCGGAAGTCGATCGCCTCGAAAGCGATGGCGCCCTTGTCCACGACCAGCGGCTTGGCCTCCGGCGCATCCGTGATCTGCAGCGGGCGGGCGATGGTCTGCATGCTCTCCTGCACCACGCCGATGTTGTCGAAGGTGCCGGCGAGCGTCCACATGAACCAGCCCGACATGTTCATCAGCCGGATGATCAGGCCGGTGACGACGGCGATGGCGCCGAGCGTGACGAGGTCGACGCTCCACAGCCAGATGGCGAGGCCCGTAGTGACGACGAGCACGGCGCCGTTGAGCGTCCAGAGCGTTGCCTCCATCCATGTGTTGAGCCGCAATTGCGCCTTGTAGCGGGAGAGGAACTCGTCGAAGGCGCTGCGGGCGAAGGCGTCCTCGCGCTCGGCGTGGGCGAAGAGCTTCACCGTCGCGATGTTGGTGTAGCTGTCGACGATGCGGCCCGTCAGCATGGAGCGGGCGTCCGACATGGCGTGCGACAGCCGCTCGATGCGCGGCACGAAGTAGAACAACGCGACGATGTAGCCGCCGAGCCAGACGGTGAGCGGGATGGCAAGGCGCCAGTCGGCCGCGAGGAACAGCAGGAACGCGCCGATCCAATGCACGCTCACCCAGACGACGATGTCGCACAGGTTGGCCGCGACGTCGCGCACGGCGGGGCCCACCTGGATCACGCGCGTTGCGATGCGGCCGGCGAAGTCGTTCTGGAAATAGCCGAGGCTCTGGCGCAGCACGTAGCGATGCGCGAGCCAGCGCACGCGAATATTCACCGGCCCCATGATCATCTGCTGCTTGAAGAGGTCGGCGACGACGGACAGGATCGGGCGCAGCACCAGCGTGACCAGCGTCATCAGGATGAGCTGGCCCGCGTGATCGGCAAAGAAGCGCTTGGGATCGGTCGCCGACTTCATCATGTCGACGACCTGGCCGACGAAGGCCAGCACCAGCACCTCGAGGCCCGCGAGCACGAGCGTCGTGGCGGTGAGCAGCGCAAAGGCCCACCAGACAGGCTGCAGGTAGTACCAGAAGAACGCGACGAGCTTGTCCGGCGGCTGCCGGATGGCCTCCCCGGGGAACGGATCGATGCGCGTTTCGAACCAGCGGAACATGGTGGCCGTCCTGATGGTGGCGCCCACGGCGGACGCGCTGCCCACGCTGGCCGGGCCCGCGCGGATGAGCTAAGGGAATGGATGATGCCTGAGATCGGACCGCGGCGATAATGCCGCAATGCGACGGCCTCGTGACCGCGGGCGCAAGAACCCGAGCGGAGCCCTGTTGGCAGGTACGATGGCACAGACCGCCCTCGACGGTCCACAGGCACGCGAGACGGGACGGAAGGCACGAATTGCGCATGGACACCGATCTGCTGGAGGCGCGCAAGCGCGAGGCCCAGGCCTGGTTCGAAAGGCTGCGCGACGATCTGTGCGCGGCGTTCGAGCGCGTCGAGGACGATGCGCCGTCCGTTCCGGGCCGGGAGCATGGCGCTGCCGGACGGTTCCAGCGCACGCAATGGGAGCGGAAGGATCACACGGGCGCGCCGGGCGGCGGCGGCGTGATGAGCCTCATCAAGGGCCGCGTGTTCGAGAAGGCCGGCATCCACACCTCAACCGTCTACGGCGAGTTCGCGCCGGAATTCCGCAAGCAGATTCCAGGCGCCGACGAGGATCCGCGCTTCTGGGCGTCGGGCGTGTCGCTGATCGCGCATCCGACCAACCCCAATGCGCCGACGGCGCACATGAATACGCGCTTTGTCGTTACCTCGAAGTGGTGGTTCGGCGGCGGCGGGGACCTGACGCCCGTGCTCGATGCCCGGCGCACGCAGGACGATCCCGACACGAAGGCCTTCCATGCCGCCTTCGAGGCCGCCTGCCGCAAGCATGCGATGGCGGACTACGCCCGCTACAAGGCCTGGTGCGACGAGTATTTCTACCTGCCGCATCGCAAGGAGATGCGCGGCATTGGCGGCATCTTCTACGATTACCTGACGCCGACCGAGGCGGAAGGCGGCTGGGACGCCGCGCTCGCGTTCACGCAGGACGTGGGACGCGCGTTCCTCGACGTCTATCCGCGCATCATGCGCGCCAACTTCGCCAAGCCCTGGACGGACGCGCAGCGTGAGGAGCAGCTCGTGCGGCGTGGCCGCTACGTGGAGTTCAATCTTCTGTACGACCGTGGCACGGTGTTCGGTTTGAAGACCGGCGGCAACGTCGCCTCGATCCTATCGTCCCTGCCACCCGTGGTGCACTGGCCTTGAGCCCTACGAGCGTGTCATGCTCGGACTTGTTCCGAGCATCCAGGGCCGAGCTTGTGGCTCTGCGTGGTGGTTCTCGTCGCGCTTCCACCAAGCGGCACGCTGGGTCCTCGGGACAAGCCCGAGGACGACAACAGGAGGCCCGTAGACGCGACTACTTCGCGTTCTTGAAGAGCTTGTGGCGAACCGTGTCGCCGGCCTTGAGGCCCAGGCGCTCGGCGGCGCCGCCGGCGAGTTCGAGGCAGGCCGACACCTGGCCCTGAGCGGCTATGATCGTCTCGGACAGCGGCTCGGTGCGGGCTTCGATGCGGTGGATCACGCCGTCGCCGCGGATGAACACCATGTCGAGGGGGATGTAGGTGTTCCGCATCCACATCGTGATGTCCTGCGGCGTGTCGTAGAAGAACAGCATGCCCTGATCGTCCGCGAGCTTGGTGCGGAACATCAGGCCCTTCGCCTTCTCTTCGTTCGACTCCGTGATTTCCACGGTGACCTGCTTTTCGCCTGCGCTCGTGACGAGCGTCATGGTCTCGCGTCGCAGGGCCAGCACGGGGGACATCAGGCTCATGGCGCACAGTATAGCGGCCATGACGCATGCAAACAGGGCCGTCGTGGAAACGGCCCTGTGCGAATATCTCGGTACGGACGTCGACGCGTCAGTGCTTGGGCGGAAGCCCAGGCGGCGGGCCATCCGGCCGAAGCTCGGCAGCCATGCAGCCCTTGGAGCCGTGACCCCAGCGGACCTGGACGATCTGGTCGGGCCGCAGCTCGGTGAAGCCGAAGCGCCGCAGCGTCTCCATGTGAATGAAGATGTCAGGGGTACCTTCGCCACGCGTGAGGAAGCCGAATCCACGGACACGATTGAACCATTTGACCTGAGCGCGCTCCCAGTCGCTCTCCGGTACCACCTGCACGTGCGTGCGCTGTGGCAACTGAGAAGGATGGATCGCTGTGCTCTCGTCCATACTGAGGACGCGGAAGGCTTGCAAGCCCCGCGGACGCTTCAGCACCTGACAATGCACGCGCGCTCCCTCGTAGGCGGTCTGATAGCCGCCGGCGCGCAGGCACGTCACGTGAAGCAGAACGTCCGCCAGGCCGTTATCCGGCACGATGAAGCCGTAGCCCTTCGACACGTCGAACCACTTGATGGAGCCGGCGATTTCGAAGACTTCGACGCCCGGCTCGTTGGCGGCCGCGGCCAGGTCAGCATGATTTCCCGGAAAATCCGGAGGAATCTTCGTGCTGTCTTCCCCCATAGTACAAATACCCCCGCTACAGTTGAACACTTGCTCTGCGCCAGCGTGCCTCGCATTTGCCCTCGCGAAGCAGCCCCTCTGCAGAACGTGTTCGACTCATAAACTGATGCGGTTTCTTTAGGCCAGCGGATTTTTTGACATCTTCACGCAAAAAATGAGGCAGAAACTGAAAGGCGATGGAGAAAAGATTTAGCAAACCATTGAATTTTTTACACTTCCCACACCTCTCGCAGCGCCCACGGAACGTCTCAATACGCTGCGATACTGTGAGTTTCATGGAAAACTCGAAGAGCGTTTCGAGTATCTGTGGATAATATTCCGCGAATTTGGTTCGCTTCTTGACGCAGGTGATTCGCTTGATCTGTGCCGGTGCGCGCCACCTGTTCGCGGCATCGATTGGACAGGTCTCGAACCGTCGCTCGACTTTCGAATTGGTGAGACTGGCTCCAAGCATTGTCATGCTTTTGGCGCTTGCCTTCACGTGCCGATGTGCGCACCTGTGGACAATCCGAGTAGAACCGACAGCCTGAGGAGTTCCCGATGCCAATGAAGTACTTGCACACCATGGTGCGCGTCTCCGACGTGGCCAAGAGCCTCGACTTCTATTGCACCAAGCTCGGCATGGAGGAAGTGCGCCGTGTCGAGAACGAGGCCGGCCGCTTCACGCTGATCTTCCTCGCCGCGCCAGACGACAAGAAGCAGGCGGCCGCCGAGCGCGCGCCCCTTCTCGAACTAACGTACAACTGGGATCCGGAAGTGTATGGGGAAGGACGTAATTTCGGTCACCTCGCGTTCGAGGTCGACAACATCTACGAGACCTGCGCGAGCCTGCAGAAGAGCGGTGTGACCATCAACCGGCCGCCGCGCGATGGGCGCATGGCTTTCGTGCGCTCGCCCGACAACATCTCGATCGAGCTGCTCCAGAAGGGCAACGCGCTGCCGGTCGAGGAGCCGTGGAAGTCCATGCCCAACACGGGCAAGTGGTGAGATGCGACTTACGCGGCAGCCGCTCGGGCTGCCGCGATCGCGCCCGCGGCGTCAGGGCGCATCGATGGTGCCGGTCTGGGCCAGGATGTGGCTCAGCATCTTGAAGAAATTGTCGGGCGCCCAGTAGCCGACGATGCGGTCCACCTCGTGCCCGTCCTGCATGAGGACGAAGGTCGGCACCATGTGGATGCCGCCGCGCAGGTTGAGGCCCGCCGTCTCCGTGCGCGCGATGTCGATGAAGCGCAAGGGCGTCTTCGACGTGACCGTGCCTTCCTGGTAGCGGGGCAGCACGTCGCGGCGGAACACGCGGCAGTACTGGCAATCGGGATGCTCGAATACGAGCAGTTCTACGGTCCCAGCCTTGGGGCTCGCGCCCGCTTCGAAGGCGGCGATCAACTGATTGCGTGCCGCGAAGCCGGCGAGCACGGCGAACACGCAGAACCAGAACGCGATGCGACGCATGGGACCAGGCCTCTCCAGGTTTGGGCCTGGTCAGCCTATGGGTCCCCGACGATCGGGAAAACGATAGCCTTAAGAAAGCGTTAATGCGGCCGGCGCAGCGTGCCGTGCGCTACTTGGGACACGTCGCCGTGACGGTGCGGTCGGCCGCGACGAGGCCGCCGCCGAACTGCTGGGAGAAGGCGCCGCGGAGCGCCGCCTCGTCGGACTTTTCAGCAGACTTCTGGTCCTCCTCGGAGCCGATCTTGACGGTGCACGTCTTCGGCGCGCCGTCACTGATGCTCACCGGGTTGGACTTGACCCAATCGAAGCCGATGAAGAAGGTCGGGTCGGCGACGCTGAAGCGGAAATCCTTGGCGTCGGCGGGTACCGGCGCCTCGAAGGGCAGCGTGAAGATCAGCGTCAGCACGCCGTCCTTGTGCTCGAGGTAGTAGTCCTTGACGTCGGCGACCTTGATCTCCTTGCCGCCCACGGTCGCCGCGGTGAAGTAGTTGAATTCCTTTAAGCCTTCGACGTTGACCTTGGCCAGTTCGGCGAGCTCCGCCCGGTCGTAGACGCCGTCCTTGTTGGCATCGAGCCCCTCGATGGCGCTGGCGGTGTAGAACTCGTCGAAGGTCCAGCGGTGCTCCAGGCCCTTGAACCGCCCGCCTTCGTAGAGAACGATCGTGCGGGCCTCGATGAACACGTGGGGGTGGGCCGCAGCGGGCTGTACGAGCGCCAGGGCAGGCGCTCCGGCGGCAGCCAGGGCCAGAAGGCAGCGCTTCAAGCAGCGAGCAAGCATGACCGTCTCCGAGAACCGCGTCCGGGGCCGCGTGGGACCCGTGCAAAGCAGGCGAATACAGCGCGAAAGAGGCAGAGGCAATGCAGGCGCCCATGCGCGTGGCGACGCGCCATGCGCTCCGTTTGCACAACCATTGGACACAGGCTGTGTAACGGCGCGTGACGCGTCTCACTTCCCTGCTATGCTATAACATAGCATCTCGTGAAGGAGACGGAATGAAGGCGGCGGCTTTTTGGCTTCTGGGTATCGTCTGGCTGCTGGGGATCCTCCCGGCCGCTGCCGAGCCGCCGCGCGTGGTCGTCACCATCAAGCCGATCCATTCCCTCGTGGCGGCCGTGATGAAGGATGTCGCCCAGCCCGAACTTCTGGTCACCGGGCAGGCCTCGCCGCACACCTATTCCCTGAAGCCGTCGCAGACGCGCGCCCTGTACGAGGCCGACGTGTTCTTCCGGGTGGCCAATCGCGTCGATCCGTTCGCGTCCAAAGTCGCCGCCTCGCTGCCGGGTCGCGTCACCACCATCGCGCTCCTCGACGCGCCCGACCTCGTGCTTCTCCACCGCCGGCAGGACGCGAACTTCGAGGCGCACACGCACGCGGACGAGGAAGACCACAAGCACGACACCGACGACTTCGATGCCCATGTCTGGCTCGATCCTGCAAACGCGCGCGCGATCGCGCGGCGCATCACAGAGGTGCTCGGCAAGCGCTTCCCGCCATTTGCGGCGCAGTTCGAGCGCAACCGCGCGGCGCTCGACGCGCGCCTCGTGGCGCTCGATGCGGAGTTGAAGGCGACCACGGCGCCCGTCGCGACCGTGCCGTTCGCCGTCTATCACGACGCCTACCAGTACTTCGAGCACCGCTACGGCTTAAAAGCGGTGGGCTCGCTCGTCGCCGCGCCGGACGTGCCGATCAGCGGCAAGCGTCTCGGCGACGTGCGACGACAGGTGGCGCAGTTGAAGGCGGCGTGCGTGTTCGGCGAGCCGCAGTCCGATCCACGGCTCCTGCAAGCGATCGTCGAAGGCACGAACAGCCGCACCGGCATCCTCGACGCCGAAGGGCTGGCGCTCGAGCCCGGCCCAGATCTCTACGTCACCTTGATGCGCACGCTCGCGCGCGACTTGCGTGCGTGCCTGCTCGGCTAGGCCGTCACTTCGTCTCCATCTCGGCGAACACCTTGCGGGCGATGCGGAAGCATTCGACGCCCACGGGCACGCCCGCGTAGATCGAGATGTGATGGATCACGGCCTGGATCTCGTCCTTGGTCAGGCCGTTGGTGAGCGCACCCTTGAGATGGAGCTCCCATTCGTGCATGCGGTTGATGCACGCGAGGATGCACAGGTTCATGATCGAGCGCGTCTTCCAGGGCAGCCGCTCGTCGCTCCAGATTATGCCCCAGCAGTACTCGTTGAGGATCTCCTGGAACGGCCCGTTGAAGGCATCGGCCGTCGAGAGGTTGCGGTTGACGTACTCCTCTCCGAGCACCTTCTTGCGATTGGCGAGCCCCTTGTCGCGCAGCTCTTTGTCCATGGTTCTTCCTCCGTCGCTCGATCCGTGATTTGAAATGACAGCCGGCCAGCGTTCCGTCGCTGTCACCGGCCGCCGTGGCGTCACGCTTCCTCGATGGTGATCTTCTGCGCGCCCTTCCACAGCGCGAGCTTGCCGAGCTCGGGCAGCGCCTCGAGGTTCTTGGTGATCGTGAGGAAGTGGTTGCCGGCGAGCTGGCCGACCTTGCTCGCAAAGTGCACGCTGCCGTAGGCCAAAAGGTATTCGGCTTCCGAGATGCCGCCAGGATAGAGGATCATCTGGCCGGGTGCGGGATAGCTCGTGTTGTTCTCGTAGCCGAGGTCGAAGTGATTGTCGCCGAAGGGGATCCACACCGCCTCGCCGCTCCAGCGCACGTGGATGACCTTGTTCTTGAAGGGCAGTTGCTTGAGAAACAAGGCGCAGGTCTTGGGGGCGAGCTTGGTTTCCAGCCGCGCGCCGAAGACGTGCGGGCCGGCGGTGATCTTGAGGTTCGTCATGGCATATCCGGAAAAAGCGTCGAAAAGGGCTGAAGGGCCTGAACGTCCGCAATGCCTTGTCCGGCGCGGCTTGTCCATTGCCGTGATGGGGCTCGAATGCGAAAACGGCGCCCCGTGGGGCGCCAGGGCCCCGCGTGCCAGGAAATAAGCAGGCCTTGTCCATGACCGTCGTGGTGTCCGCCCTCTACAAATTCGTCGGCGTCGAGGATCCCTCGGCGCTGCGCGGGCATCTCCACGAGGCGCTGGCCGCGCGCGACATGCGCGGCACGATCCTGGTGGCACCCGAAGGCATCAATGGCACCATCTCGGGGGAGGCCGGCGCGACGGCGGCGTTCCTCGCCGGGCTCAGGGGCGATGCGCGCTTTGCCGATGTGGACGTGAAGCAGGCGGCCGCGCCGGAGCATCCCTTCAAACGGCTCAAAGTGAAGGTGAAGCGCGAGATCATCACTTTGCGCGTGCCGGAGGCCGACCCTTCCGTCGCCGTCGGCACCTACGTGGAGCCGGAAGACTGGAATGCGCTGATCTTGGACCCCGACGTGCTCGTGCTCGATACGCGCAACATCTACGAGGTCGAGGCCGGCACGTTCGAACGAGCCGTCGATCCGGGCATCCGCATCTTCGGTGAGTTTCCCCGCTACGTCGCGGCGAACCTCGACCCGGCGCGCGATAGGAAGGTCGCCATGTTCTGCACGGGCGGCATCCGCTGCGAGAAGGCGTCCGCCTACATGAAGCATCTGGGCTTCGCCGAGGTCTATCACCTCAGGGGCGGCATCCTGAACTACCTCGCCAAGGTCTCGGCGACCGAGAGCCTGTGGCGGGGCGGCTGCTTCGTGTTCGACGAACGGGAGACGGTGGGCGCGGACACGCGCTTCCTGCCTGCGGCGGCGACGCAGACGCCCGAACCTGTTTCAGAGTGAGATCGACGCGCGATCAGGCGGACGGATCGGCGAAGAGTTCCTTCGCACACGGATGATCCATCGCTTCCTGGAAGATGGTCGCGAAGCGCCGCAGCGTGAGCACGAACTGGCGCGCCAGCAGGCCGTTGTCGATCGACATCCAGTGATTGGCCCAAAGCGCGCGGTCCTTCACATGGAATTGCGCGAGGATCAGGCCCTGGTTGAGTTCATTGACGGCGGAGAATGCGCGCGCGTCGGAGATGCGGATGCCGACGCAGGTGTAGATATTGAGCGCCTTGCGGTCGGGCTCGAGCGCGACCCAGATCGGGAAGTCGAGCCCCTGGCTGACGAATAGATCACCCTCGGTGTCGATTTCGGAATCGATGAAGGCCGAATCCAAGACCTGCTTCAGCCGCGGCAGCGTGACGTGCTCTTCCTCGATCAGCGCAAGCGGCGGAAGCGGCTTCTTCGGGAAGGGGATCGAGTTCGACATCCAGCTCTCCAGGCGAGCAGCGACCGGGCGTCGCGGCTCGTTACACGGCGTTTCAGACAGAACTCTGGTGCATGCCCCAATCAGGCGAGCAGAAGGAGGCCCATACGAAGTGGCTTCCCCACTCGAATAATTAGTGCGATTTCGCGCGCCGCGATACTGTGATTTTTGCGACAGAATCGAGCGCAAGCTTTGATGGAAAAGGCTTTTTCTTGGGCTTTGCTGCAAGCAGAATGCGTACAGAACGGGCGTTATTTGGATTGTTGCCCCACGGTCCGCACGGCGCACATTTTGTGACAGCTTCGGAACGATCTGTCCGGGCGCCGGTTAGCGAAGACGTGTGCGCCCGCGGATTGGAGGGCGCCAACAACGGCAGCGAAATGCGATTGCAGAATAGATACCCGGAGCTCCACTACATGCTCTGTCTCGGCGCTGGACTTCGCCGGGACGGTTCCGACATCGTGAGCGGACCGCTTCCCGACGAGATGCGGGAGCGCCTCGTGCAGTTGGAGAAGCAAGCCCAGCAGGAGGCCGGTTCGAGCACCGAGAACCGGGACAGCGCGCGCGGCCAGTCCGGCTCCGGCTCCGGTTCAGACCAAGCCTAGCCACTTCCAGTAGGTTGCCGCGAACGCCAGCACGAGCCCGTAGGCCACGATGGTCAGGACGAGGCCCGTGCGGACGAAGTCGCGCACCGAGAACGTCTCCGTGCCATAGGCGACCATGCCCTGCGGTGAGTTCACCGGCAGGATGAAGCCCATGCTGACCACGAACTGCAGCACCAGCGTCATGCCGAGCACGCTCACCGAGCCTGACGGCATCTTCTGCAAGACGGCGATGATGATGGGGATCAGGGACGAGGCGAGCGCCGTGGCGCTGGCGAAGCCCAGGTGGATGACGATCAGGAACGCTGCCAGAGCCAGCAGGATCGGCAGGGCGCTGAACTGAGCGAGGCCGAAGCCGCTGACGATCAGATTGGCGAGCCAAGCCGCCGCCTGCGTCTGCAGCAGCGCCGTGCTGAGGCTGATGCCGACGCCGAACAGCACCACCGTGCCCCAGGGGATGAGCGGGTTCGCCTGCTTCCACGTCATCACGCCGATGCCCGGGAGCAAGAGGAGCGCGACGGCCACCGTCGTCGTGGTGGCGCTGTCGAACTTATGCAGCACACCCTCCGTCGCCCACAGGCCGAGTAGGATCAGCGAAACGGCGAGCAGGCGGATCTCCTTGCCCGTCACGGGGCCGAGCTTGGCCAGCGCCTCGGCGACGGCGCCCTTGCCGCCTTCCATTTCGGCATGTTCGGGCGGCACCATCAGCATCATGATCCAGTAGAGCGCGATCGACAGCACGATCGAGAAGGGCGCGGCCGCGATGAACCAGGATAGCCAGGTCACGTCCTGCCCCAGCGCCTTCTGGATGAAGCCGACCGCCACGAGGTTCTGCGCCGCCGCCGTCTTGATGCCGATGTTCCAGATGCTCACGGCCTGCACCGTGGTGATCATCAGCAGCGTGGCGAAGCGGCTCTGCTTGTCGACGCCGAAGGCGATGATGATGCCCATCATGATCGGAATGACGGCGGCCGCGCGCGCCGTGGCACTCGGCACGATGAAGGCGAGCACCGTCGCGACGACGATGCTGCCCATGACGATGCGGTTCGTTCGCGCGCCGACCCTGGACAGGATGAGAAGAGCAATGCGGCGGTCGAGGCCGTTGATGGTCATGGCGGCCGAGAGAAAGAGGGCGGCGGCGACGAGGGTCAAAGCCGTGTTGGAAAAGCCGCTCATCGCCGTGGACAGCGCTGCCGATGAGCCGATCAGCACCGCGGGATTGGCGACGCTGGGCGAGAGCCCGAGCAGGATCGCCATGAGCCCGGCGATGACCAGGGCGCTGACGGCATAATCGAGCGCTTCCGTGATCCAGACGATGACGGCGAAGACGAGCACGCCAAGCATGCGCTGGCCGGCGATCGGCAGCCCCGCGACCGGCGGCAGCGCCACGGCGACGGCGAGCGCCGCGATGGCGATGCCGAGCCCGATGTACGACGTGACTTGGGAGGAAGGCGCGGTAGCGCCCGGTGCATGTGCAGCGACAGCCATGGCAATCCCCTCGGCGAGCGATGCCGAAGCTTCGCCCCGCCATGGGGCATCGACGTTGACGGACATCAATCAGCGCACGCCCAGCTTCGCGTGTGCGAACGAGCGCTTGGCCTCGTACTTGCGGGCGCCTCGCAACTGCCGCCCCTAGGTCCCGGCTCTCGCTGCGCTCGGCCGGGATGACAGTTGGGGGCGTTTCGCGCTGCGCGAATACGGCGGAAGAGAACCGGAGCTTCGTACAGACCTCCACTGTCATCCCGGAATTTGCCGCAGGCAAATATCCGGTACCCAGGGCGGAAGTCGCCCAAGCATAGCGGAGGCGGCGATCAGGCGGCGCTGGTCACGGAGAGGGTACCGCCGCGGTTCTCGATGCTGTAGGCGGCCTGAAAGGGCGCGCCCTTCATGCTGCCCGAGGCGATGACGCCTTCCAGCTTGAAGCTGAAGCCGTCGCTCAGCTCGTCCATGCGCAAGACCTGCACGTCGAGACCGTCGTTCTCGAGGCCGAAGTGCACCCGCTCGCGGTCGGGATAGGCAACAGCCCATTGCAGAGCCGGTTTGTCCGGGCCGTTGGTGATCTTGAAGGTGCGCTCAGCCATGCCGTTGCCTCACCGAAAGCGGGCTTGGCTAACGCGGGGCAGGTCCGGGATGTTCCGGCAGCCAGAAGCGGCCGCTCAGGCGCCCGCAGCGCGAACGCCGCGCTGGCGGCGCCAGAAGAAATCGCTCCAGGAGCGCGGCCGGCCGCTGCCCGTGCGGGGCTTGTCGGGCGCGATATGCTCCTGGAACTGGTTGACCACCTGCTCGTAGAGCGGACGCTTGTAGGGGATCGCCAGCGACAAGGCCTCGCTGGCATAGGCCCAGCGCCAGGCATCGAACTCGGACTTGCGGCCGCCGCGGGCACGGATGTCGATCTCGCTGTCGGGGCCCGTGAAGCGCATGGCGAACCAGCGCTGGCGCTGCCCGCGGTAGCGCCCCTTCAGGGCGACGCCGATCAGCTCCGGCGGCAGTTCGTAGGTGAGCCAGCCGGGGGCCTCGGCGACGATCTCGACATGCCGGACGCTCGTCTCCTCGCGCAGCTCACGCAGGGCGCCGGCCTGCGGCTCCTCCTTCGGCAGAAGGCCACCTTGCGGCATCTGCCAGATGGGGGCCTTCACCCACTTCGGCTGGCGCTGGCCGATCCAGATCAAGCCGGCGCGATTGATCAGCATGATGCCGACGCACGTCCTCAGCGGCAGGTCCTGTGCGGTCATCTGCGCCATCTGTGGCGGGGGCTCCTCGGCAAAATGTTCAACACCCTGAAGCTGCTTGATTTGCTGGACGTTGTCACGGCCAATAACAACGTCTCGCGCGAAAAGGGTTGCAGTATGTCCCGGCCGAATTGCGGCCGAGCATCCTTTCATTGCGTTAAGACTAAGACGGCGGCAGTCGGCGAAGGCTAGGCGGGCACGACCAGCGGCCGGAACTCGGCAACGACCTCAGTGTACACGTCGCGCTTGAAGGGCACGATGAGCGGGATCAGCTCGTCGAGATCGGCCCAGCGCCAGAGATCGAACTCCGGCTTGTGGCCGGGCTTCTCGAGCACGATCTCCGTTTCGGCGCCTTCGAAGCGGGCGAGAAACCACTTCTGCTTCTGGCCCTGGAATTTGCCGCCCCAGGCCTTGGGCCTGAGTTCGGTCGGCAGGTCGTAATGGTACCAGGCCTTGCTCTCGGCGAGGATGCGGGCGGAGGTGACGCTCGTTTCCTCCATCAGCTCGCGCAGCGCGGCGGCGCGCGGATCCTCCGCCTCGTCGATGCCGCCTTGCGGCATCTGCCACCAGGAGCCGCGGCCCTCGGGCTCGTTGGCGGCATCGGGGCGGCGCCCGATCCAGACCTTGCCGGCGCGATTGAGCAGCATGACGCCCACGCAGGGGCGATAGGGAAGGGCTTCGGGCATGGCCAACACCGTGTGATGAGTTGCCTGTCGTGGCGGCTCTTCTGGACCCGCCCGGCTGCGGGCTCAAGCGCAAACCGCGGCCCGAAACGACGATGGGCGCCCCTTTAGAGGCGCCCATCCTGAACGTGACCGCTATGGGCCGCGCTTACTGCTTGGTCTCGGGGGCCGGAACCGGAGCCTGGTTCGGGGCCGGCGCGGGCGTCTCGGCCGGAGCGTCCGGCTTCTTCGTCTCGGGCAGGGCCTCGCCGCGCAGCATCTTCAGCGCGTACTGGAGCTGGGTGTCCTTCTCCGGCTCGCGCGGCACGTAGGCCGAGGACCCGCCGCCCTCGCCCTTGCCGTCGCGCGTGTCGCCCTTGAGGTGGCCGCGCAGACCCGCTTCGCTGGGAGCCCGGACGGGGCCCTTGGGCTGCAGCTCCGGCGGGAGATCCTGCTCGACGAGGACGTCAGGCTCGATGCCCTTGGCCTGAATCGACCGGCCCGAGGGCGTGTAGTAGCGCGCCGTCGTCAGGCGGATGGCGCCGTTGGGCCCGAGCGGGATGATCGTCTGCACCGAGCCTTTGCCGAATGAGCGCGTGCCGATGATGGTCGCGCGCTTGTGGTCCTGCAGGGCGCCGGCCACGATCTCGGAGGCCGAGGCCGAGCCGCCGTTGATCAGCACGATCACGGGCTTGCCGTCGGCGAGATCGCCGGGGCGGGCGTTGGCGCGCTGGGTCTCTTCGAGGCTGCGGCCCTTGGTCAGCACGATCGCGCCCTTCTCGAGGAAGTCGTCCGAGACTGCGATCGCCTGGTCGAGCAGGCCGCCCGGATTGCCGCGAAGGTCGATGATGTAGCCCTTCACGTTCTTCATGTTCTTCTTGATGGCCTCGACCTGCTTCACGAGGTTGGCGTGCGTCTGCTCGTTGAAGGTCGAAACCTTGGAGTAGATGATCTCGCCTTCCTGCCGCGACTTGACGGCGTTGATGCGGATCACGTCGCGCACGATCTTGATGTCGAAGGGCTCGTCGCGGCCCTTGCGCAGCACCGTCAGCGCGATCGGTGTGTTGACCGGCCCGCGCATCTTCTCGACCGCCTGCTCGAGGGTGAGGCCGACGATCTGCTCGCCGTCGAGGTGCGTGATGAGGTCGTTGGTCTGCAGGCCGGCCTTGGCTGCGGGCGTGTCGTCGATGGGCGACACCACCTTCACCATGCCATTCTCCATAGTGACCTCGATGCCGAGGCCGCCGAACTCACCGCGCGTCTGCACCTGCATGTCGCGGTAGTTCTTCGGATTGAGGTAGGCCGAGTGCGGGTCGAGGGCCGCCAGCATGCCGTTGATGGCGCTGTCGATGAGCTGGGCGTCGTCCGGCTTGTCGACGTAGTCGGCGCGGACGCGCTCGAGCACGTCGCCGAACAGATCGAGCTGCTTATAGATTTCCGAGTTCGACGAGGTCGCCGAGTAGGTGCGCGACACGTTGAGAACGCTCGTTCCGGCGGCGATCACCGCGAAGAACGTGAACGCCCAGAAGGCGTAGTCTGATCGGCTGCGTGGCTTCTTCTGGTCTGGCGTGCGCATCATTCATCTCACCTTTCGCGAGGCTGGGACCCACCAGGGGTCCGGATCTACGGGTTTCTGGTCCTTGCGGAACTCGATGTAGAGCACCGGCGCATTGTCCTGCTGCCTGGAGGATGTCCCGCTGCTCGGCATCACACCGACCGGCTCGCCGGTCAACACGAACTGCCCCAGCTGCACATCGATCTGAGATAACCCGGCCAGAAGAATATGATAGCCGCCGCCGGCGTTGATGATCAAGAGCTGGCCGTAACTGCGGAAGTCGCCAGCGTACACGACCCATCCATCGGACGGCGCCACAACCTGTGCGCCTTGCCGGGTTTGCAGGACAAGGCCCTTCGACTGGCTTCCGTATTGCGTCTTGTCGCCAAAATTGAGGACGCGGCGGCCGAAGACGGGCATCGGCAGCATGCCGCGCGTGCTCTCGAACGGCATGGCCGGCTTGATGCGGCCGGGCGAGAGCATGGCCACGCGGTCGCCTGTCGGTGCCAGGACGACCCCGCGCTCTTCCGGCGGCGCGGGCGCCTTCGCATCCTTGGGCGGGGCCGGAGCTTTACCCGGCGCGGTCTGGACCGGCGGCGGCAGGGCTGCCTGCGGGCCGGGCGGCGGGGGCGGCTGGCTCGCAACCTCCTGCTCGTAGGCGCCGAGGCCCGTGCGGTTGGCGATCTCCTTGTCGAGGTTGCCAATCAGCTCGCTCAGGTCCTGCACATTCTTGGAGATCTGGTCGGCGCGCTCGGCGATGCGCGCGAGATCCGCTTCCTTCTCCGCGAGGGTCTGCCGCTTGACCTCCTGCTGCATGGCGAGGCGCGTGCGGGCCTCGTCGTAGCGCGCCTTCTCGGTCTTGAGCTTCTCGCTTTCGGAGCGGATGCCCTGCATCACGCGCACGAGGTCTTCGAGCTGGCTGTCGAGCGCCACCGCCTCGCTGCGCAACTGCGGAAAGGCAGACGCCAGCAGCATGGCCGATCGCACCATCGTCAGCGCGTCCTGGCGCTGGGTGATCATCACGGGCGGCGGATTGCGCCCCATGCGCTGCAGGGCCGCGAGCAGGCCCGAGATCGAGCCGTGCTTGGCGTAGAGCTGCTCCTTGAGCGTCTTTTCCTGGTTTTCCAGCTCCGCAAGGCTCGTCTCGATGTTGCTGAGGCGCGCCTCGCTCTGCTGGATGAGCTTGCCCGTCTCGACGAGGCGCGCATTGATGCGCTCGCGCTCGGCGGCGAGCTTCTCGACGTCGGACTGCACTTCCTTCTTGAGCTTCTGCGTCTGCTCGAGCTTGGACTTGTCGGCCTCGAGGCGCTTCTTGGCTTCCTCGGCGCTGGTGGGGCGCTGCTGCGCGGACGAAGCGCCGGCCGTCAGGACAAGCAGCAGGGCCGCGAGGCCAGCGCCGAGGCGGCCTGTGCTCCTGCCCGAGCTCCTGGTTGTCCCGGCGTCGGGTGTTCCGACTGCCGCTTGCCGCGCCGCGTCCGTCATGGGGAGGAGATCTCCCGCGACGACCGCGCCACGGCGCTCAAAGGCCGCATGCTTCCAAGACCCGAATCGATGAGGAACGCCTGAAGATTACGCACATTTGTGTAGGACCCAGCACGGCAAATGTGGCATGGGTGAGTTGCGGCACGTTACCCTTTGGCAAGCTTGGTACACAGCCTCGATGCAGACACTCATTCACATCTTCGTTCCCTTGGGCTTCGCGGCGGTCGCGCTGGTCCTGTGCATGGGCCTCTGGAACATGATGCGGGGGTCGTCGCCGAACCTGAGCCAGAAGCTGATGCGGTGGCGCGTCGGCCTGCAGTTCGTCGTCATCGTCATTGCCATGGTGCTCGTGTATCTCGCCAAGGCCTGAGGCTTTCGCAGCGGAGCCTCGAGCAGGCTGGCACAGGGGCCGTTACCCGTGCTTTAACACCGCGGTAAGCGGGCGTCTGGGCCTCGGAAACGGTTCATGGTCGTACTGAACAAAATCTATACGCGCGGCGGCGACGCCGGCACGACGGCCCTCGGCACGGGTGAGCGCGTCTCCAAATTCGCGCTGCGCATCGCCGCCTACGGCAA
The DNA here is from genome assembly GCA_003963125.1 of Hyphomicrobiales bacterium. Lineage (GTDB taxonomy): Bacteria > Pseudomonadota > Alphaproteobacteria > Rhizobiales > Hyphomicrobiaceae > AWTP1-13. The sequence goes on along the minus strand of RXJK01000360.1, from coordinate 3,426 downwards.
CGTGGACGAGACGAATGCGGCCCTCGGCATGGCCCGCATCCACCTCGGCGGGCAGCCGGAGTTGGTCGATGCCATGCTGCTGCGGATCCAGAACGACCTGTTCGACCTCGGCGCCGACCTCTGCGTGCCCGAGACGGAGCCGTCAGACCGGCCGGCGCTGCGCATCACGCAGGCCCAGGTCGACCGGCTCGAGAACGAGATCGATCTCCTCAACGAGGAACTGCAACCACTGCGCTCGTTCGTCCTGCCGGGCGGATCGGCCGGGGCTGCCGCGCTGCATGTGGCGCGCACCGTGTGCCGCCGCGCCGAGCGCGGTATCGTCGAACTCGCGGCCGATCCGGCCGAGCGGGTGAGCGAGCCGGCGCTGCGCTACATCAATCGCCTGTCCGACCTGCTGTTCGTCGCCAGCCGCTACGTCAACGACAAGGGCGCCGGCGACGTGCTCTGGGTGCCCGGAAAAAACCGCTAACGGCGCGTAGGCGTAACCATAACGATTTCGCCGGGAGCTGGGGCCCGGTCCGCCTGGGGACGAACCCGTGGTCTTCATCCCAATTTCCGACGACAATCCCCTGCGCTCGATCCGCTTCCAGTGGGTCACGGCGGGCCTCATCGTCGCCAACACGCTGACCTTCCTGCTGACCGTCGTGGAGCCCGGCTCCACCAACGCGGCGAGCTTTGCCGTGATCCCGCGCGAACTCTTCAAGGTCGGCATCGTCGGCGGCAACGCGGCCGGGCCTCTCGATGCGCTGCAGGTGCCGGAGGGGTTGACGCTCCTGACTTACATGTTTCTCCACGGCGACATTTTCCACCTGTTCTCCAACATGCTGTTCCTGTGGGTGTTCGGCGACAACGTTGAGGATGCCCTGGGGCATGCGCGCTATCTCGGCTTCTACATCGCCTGCGGGATCGCCGGCGGCCTCGCCCACGCCATCATGCAGCCGGCCTCTGGACTTCCGTTGATCGGAGCGAGCGGGGCGGTGGCGGGCGTCATCGGCGCCTATCTGCTTCTCCACCCGCGCGTGCTCGTGTGGGTACTGGCCTTCCGCTTCATCCCGCTGAAGATCCCCGCGGCCGTCGTGCTCGGCATCTGGGTCGTCACGCAATTCCTGATGCTGGCGGTCAAGCAGACCGACGGCCAGGAGGTCGCCTGGTGGGCCCACATCGGCGGCCTCGCGTGCGGCGTGATCTTGGTTATTTTTCTGCGGCGGCCGGGCGTGGAATTGTTCGATCGGCGGCTCCGGCGCGCGGGCGAGGCTTAGCGCGTCGTCCCGCGGCTGCGGCGTCCGGGCAACATTGCGATGTGCCCAAAGCTTGTCCAGAATGTCTCAGCCGTTGCCCAATTGACACCCAACTGTCGCAGGCCTACCTTTTCTTCGCATTTGCGAAGAATTGCGGCTGCTGCCTTGGGTCAGGTGCACACGGCAAGACGAGCGCAAGGCACGCGATGATCAGCACGCAACGCGGTCAAGGCTTGCGCGCGCCGACGTGAAGACCCGCCCCGAGATTCCGATCGAGGAGGCGGCCCGTCGCGCAGATGAAGAAGATGGAGCAATCTCGGGAATGAAGGTCCTGGTCGCCGTAAAGCGGGTCGTTGATTACAACGTCAAGATCCGCGTGAAGTCCGATGGCAGCGGTGTCGAGCTCGCCAACGTGAAGATGAGCATGAACCCGTTCGACGAGATCGCCGTCGAGGAAGCGGTTCGCCTCAAGGAAAAGGGCCAGGTCACGGAAGTCGTCGCGGTCTCGATCGGTCCGGCGAAGGCGCAGGAGACGATCCGCACCGCGCTGTCGATGGGCGCCGATCGCGGCATCCTGATCGAGACGCCGGAGGGCGCGAGCATCGAGCCGCTCGCCGTCGCCAAGCTCTTGAAGGGTGTGATCGACGCGGAGAAGCCGGCGTTCGTCATCGCCGGCAAGCAGGCTATCGACGACGACAGCAACCAGACCGGACAGATGCTCGCGGCCCTCCTCGGGTGGCCGCAGGCGACGTTCGCCTCGAAGATTGCGATCGAAGGTGAGAGCGCGACGGTCGTGCGCGAAGTCGACGGCGGCCTCGAGACCTTGAAGATCAAGCTGCCCGCCGTGATCACCACGGACCTGCGCCTCAACGAGCCGCGCTATCCATCGCTGCCGAACATCATGAAGGCGAAGAAAAAGCCGCTCGACGTGAAGAAGCCCGCCGATTTCGGCGTCGATCCCGCGCCGCGCCTCAAGGTCCTCAAGACGGTGGAGCCGCCGGGCCGCAAGGCCGGCATCAAGGTCGCCAGCCCGGCCGAGTTGCTCGCGAAGCTGAAGGACGCCGGAGCCCTGTCATGACCTCACTTCTCATCGCAGATCACGACAACAAGACGCTGGGTGCGGGCACCGCGAAAGCGCTCACGGCCGCGAAGGCGCTGGGCGGGGACGTGCACATCCTCGTCGCCGGCGCGGGCATCGGCGCGGTGGCGGAAGCTGCTGCGAAACTCGAGGGTGCTGCGAAGGTGCTCGTCGCCGATGCGCCGCAGCTTGCCAATCAGCTCGCCGAAGAGGTGACGGCGCTCGTCATGTCGATCGCAGGCCAATACCAGGCGATCCTCGCGCCGGCGACGGCGTCGGGCAAGAACTTCATGCCGCGCATCGCGGCGCTGAGCGACGTCATGCAGATCTCGGAGATCACGAAGGTCGTGGCGCCCGACACGTTCGAGCGGCCGATCTACGCGGGCAACGCAATCCAGACGGTGCAATCCTCCGACAAGACCAAGGTGATCACGGTGCGCACCACCGCGTTCCCGGCTGCGGCCGCCAGCGGAAGCGCACCGATCGAGACGGTCGCGGTGCCTGCGCCGGCCGGCCTCTCGACCTTCGAAAAGGCCGAGATCCAAAAGTCCGACCGGCCCGAGCTGACGGCCGCCAAGATCGTCGTGTCCGGCGGACGCGGGCTGCAGTCGGCTGAGAACTTCAAGACCTACATCGAGCCCGTCGCCGACAAGCTCGGTGCCGCCGTCGGCGCCAGCCGCGCGGCCGTCGACGCCGGCTACATGCCCAACGACTACCAGGTCGGCCAGACCGGCAAGGTGGTGGCGCCGGAGATCTACTTCGCCGTCGGCATCTCGGGCGCGATCCAGCATCTCGCCGGCATGAAGGACAGCAAGGTCATCGTCGCCATCAACAAGGATGCCGAGGCCCCGATCTTCCAGGTCGCAGACTACGGGCTCGTCGGCGATCTCTTCCAGATCCTGCCGGAGCTCAAAACCGAGCTCGAGAAGGCCGGCAAGTAATCTCTTCCCGAAGTCCGCTTCACCCCGTGAAGCGGACTTCTGCATTTCGGATCCGCGCCGACGCGTTTCGGCGGATTGCAAGGAGCAGCGCATCATGGACGCTGGCGTAAGGACGAAGAGCTCCGCTATGGCGCAAGACCGAGCCCGGAAGGGCGAACCCGCAGGACAG
>RXJK01000319.1 GCA_003963125.1 Hyphomicrobiales bacterium | reverse complement strand
CCTAACCCTCTCCCCATTCCGCTCCGCTGCATGGGGAGAGGGAACGGAGGCGACCTTCTCCGCCAAGCGCACTGCGTATTCTTCTCCCTCTCCCCGCTCGCGGGGAGAGGGTCGGGGTGAGGGGCAGCGACATACACAAAGCGCAGAGCGAGTTTCCGCTCCATGGGGAGAGGGAATGCGCGCGTGATCGCATAAGCGAATGCAAGTTTCAGCGCGCCAGCGTCAGGCCATGGCGCGCGTAGACGGGGGCAAGGTCGGCGCGCGTGATCTCCGCCAGAAGCGCCCCGGCCGCTTGCCGCTGCCCATCCGCGCCCGCAAACACCGCCGCCGAGAACGTCAGCGTCTCCTGGATCGGATCGGGCAGCGGTCCCACCACCTCGATACCCGGCACGACGAGCAGTTCGCTCACCTGCTGGATCGCGATCTCGCAGCGCCCGTCCGCCACGGCTTCGGCCGTGAAGCCGCTCGCAATGATGGTGGCCTTGCGCTCGACCTCGTCCGCGATGCCGAGTTGCCGTATCACTCGCGCGAAGTGCAGCCCGCTCGCACCCGCGCGCGAATAGCACAGCGTCGGCACGTTGAGCAGCAGCGCCCGCACGGCCTCGACCGTCGCGATGTCCGGATGCGCCGCGCCCGCCCGCACCGCGATGCCGACCGCGGAGACAGCCACATCGCGCCGCGTCACGCCGTCGAGCACACCCTGCGCGATCAGCGCATCGATGCCTGCTGCGGTCAGGATGGCGATATCGCCGCGCGCACCACGCGTGATGCGCTCCATCAGCAGCGCCGTCGGCTGGTAGTCGATCTCCAGCGCGGGCGCGGGTGAGGCCACCAGCAGTTCGCCCAGCACACCTTTGACCGCGAGCGTGCTCATAATGCGCAGCCCCGTCATGTCGCGCTCATTAAGGCGCCGCCGAGCAGGCCCTGGGCCTCGCCCCAGATGCGCTGCAGATAGGCCGCGGCAGGTTCGGTCGAGGCGAGTCGCGCGGCCTGGCCGGCCCAGGCCTGCATGCGATCGATGTCGTTCGCCTTGCCGCCGGCCTCACGCATGGCCTGCGTGAGCCCGCGCTGCACGGGATAGGGTGCCGGACGCGGCGCATCACGGCCGGCCGCCGACTTCACATACGCCGTCGCGATGCTGCGTCCGAGCCGCCCGGAAAAGGCCCGCGTCGGAGCAGTGTCCTCAGGGTTGGCCTTGCCGATGGCCTCGCTCCACGCCGGCGCGAGCTTGGCTTCGGGCGTCCGCAGCAGGCCGGTGCCGATCTGCACGGCCGAGGCGCCGAGCACCAGTGCGGCGGCGATCCCGCGCGCATCCGCTATCCCGCCCGTCGCCACGACTGGCACGCTCTGGCCGACAGCATCGACAACTGCGGGCAGCAGCGCGAACAGCCCGACGAGGCTCTCTTCCGCCGTATCGCCGTCGAACGTGCCGCGATGCCCTCCGGCTTCCATACCCTGCGCGATGACGACGTCAGCCCCCGCAACGACGGCAGCCCGCGCCTCCGCGACCGTCGTCACGTTAGCGAACCAGCTGACGCCCTTCTCCTTCATGCGCGCGACGAAGGCCGGCGGATAGAGCCCCATGATCGAGGAAATGATCGCGGGGCCCGCGTCGAGCATGGCGTCGCACTGGGCATCGAAATCGACCAGCGCCGCGTTGCCCGCTTCTTCCGTAACCTCCGGCCCCCACCGTCCGAGGAACGCGCGCACCTGCGCCTCGTGGGCCGGATCCCGCACCGGCGGCGGATCGGGGATCCATGTGTTGAGCTGAAACGTGCCGTTGGTGCCGGCGCGCACCTCCTGCGCCCAGGCGCGGATCGCTTCCGGCCTCATCAGCAGCGCACCGCACGCGCCGAGCCCGCCGGCACTCCCCACCGCGATCGCGAGCGAGGCGGGACAAGCCCCCGCCATCGGCGCCATCAGGATGGGAAGGCGCAGGCCATAGCGCGCACAGAACGCTTCGGTCCGAGCGAGGGGAGAGAGCTTGGCAAGGGAAGGTTCCGTCATGGCGTCCTCTCTGGTCGAAGCAGCCGGACTGCGAAATGTGCGCGACGGCTCAGCCGCCGTAAAGCTGCACGAACTCCTGTTCGAAGCGGGCCTTGTGGGCGGCCATGTCCGCTTCGTACGCCGGACCGTCCCAGGCCCGGTGATCACTCTTCGCGTACGCGAGCCCGTTGCGGTGGTAGAGCATCGCGTTGAGCCGGTTGGCGACGTAGCTGTTCGCCGTGCGCACCACTTTGCCCGGCGTCCCCATCACGATCGAGTTCGGCGGGATGATGGTGCCCTCGCGCAGGAAGGCATGTCCCGCGACGATGCAATTCACGCCCAACACCACGCCGTCCATCAGCGTCGCGCCGATGCCGATCAGGCAATTGTCGCCGATGGTGCAGCCGTGCAGCACGACGCGATGCGTGATCGAGCAGTACTGCCCGATGATGGTCGGCGCGTGATAGCCCACGTGCACCATCACGTGGTCCTGCAGGTTGCTGTAGGCCCCGATCTGCACCTTCTGGGATTCGGCGCGCACCACCGCATAGGGCCACAGGCTCGCGCCCTCGCCAATCTCGACGGCACCGAAGATGCGCGCCGTCGGATCGATATAGGCGGCCTGTGGAAATGCGGCCGGTGTGCTGGAGGCGGGGCGTGTCATGGGGCTCGTCGGCTGGAACGGTGGAGAAGGTCCTAGCACAGGCGGCTGCGCTTGACAGACGCCCCCGGCCCGCGCCACGCAAGGTCCCGGCCAATTCATTCTTTCCGGGAAAGCCTCAGCATGACCGACCCATCCGCCGCGCGCAGCCGCCTCGTGCAGATCATCAAGGATCGGTCGTTCTCGACGGGCGGCGAGGTGAAACTCGCCTCGGGCCGCACCTCGAATTTCTACTTCAACATGAAGCCGACCATGCTGCATCCCGAGGGCGCGCATCTCATCGCGCTGCTGATCCTCGATGCGCTGAAGGGCGCGAAGGTGGATCTGGTCGGCGGCCTCGAGATGGGCGCCGTGCCGCTCGCCACGGCCGTCGCCGCACTCAGCCACGTGCAGGGAACGCCGGTCGCCGCGTTCTTCGTGCGCAAGGAGGCCAAGGGCCACGGCGCGAAGAAGCTGGTGGAGGGCCTGGCGCCGGGCGAGACGCTGTCCGGCAAGCGCATCGTCGTGCTCGAGGACGTCACCACCACGGGCGGCTCGGCCATGAAGGCGATCGAGGCGCTGAAGGCCGAAGGCGCCGTCATCGACCGCGTCATGACCGTCGTCGACCGCCAGGAAGGCGCCGCCGACACCTTCAAATCCGCCGGCATCCCCTTCGTACCGCTGCTGACCGTCGATAACTTCCGCTAGGCGAGCGCAGAGCAGGCGATCCCACTCGCTATCACTGCTTGTCCGCCTCGCTCCCGTCTTTCTGCATTCCCGGAAATCGCGCGCGAGCGCGATTATCCGGCAACTGTATTCGCAAAAAGGGATCCGGGCTCACCAAGGGGATGGCCCGCCTTCCCCTTGGATCCACCGCCCTGTGTGGGGTGAGGACGGCGGCTCCAAGGGGAAGGCTCACGCGGCTAGGCTGCCGCAGGCATGAAGTCGGTGTCGGTGCGCAGCATGGCGTTCATGGCCACGAGCATCTTGCGTGCGATGGCAATGAGGATGGCTTTCTTGGCCTTGCCGGCATCAAGCATGCGTTGGCGCATCTGGGCCCAGCAAGGGCAGCGGCGGGAGGCGTGCAGGGCCGCGATGAAGAGCGCGCGGCGCACCTTGCGCCGGCCTCCCCAGATGCGGCGCCTGCCTCGGTGGCGCCCGCTGTCGCTCGAGAGCGGCGCCACTCCCGCGAGGGCCGCG
>RXJK01000123.1:18108-20934 GCA_003963125.1 Hyphomicrobiales bacterium | reverse complement strand
TCGATCGCGTCCGCAGCCTCGTCGATGCTGGCGCTGCCGCCAAGGCGTAATGCTTGATCCCGGCCCTGGTGCCGGGATTGCCCTTTCATGGGGAAACAACGTTGATGACACAGACAGGCGCAGCCCGCCGCGTCGTTGTGACGGGCTCGGGCGTGGTGACGTCCATTGGAACCACGGTACCGGAATTCTGGGCCGGATGCCGAGAGAGCAAGGTCGGCGTCGGTCCCCTCTTCGGTTTCCCCCTCGATGACCTGAAGATCAACATCGCGGCGCAGATCCGCGATTTCGATCACAAGGCCCGCCTCAAGGGCGCCAAGCGCGACAAGATCATCGTGCACGCCGACCGCTATTCCTGGTTCGCGGCCGCCGCCGCCGAGGAAGCGGTCAAGCAGGCGGGGCTCACCGTGCCCTTCGAGAACGGTTATCGCTCGGCCTGCATCATCGGCTCGGGCGCCGGCGGCCTCGTCACGTTCGAGACGGCCTATCGCGACCTCTTCATCCACAACAAGCGCGCCACGCATCCGCTGACGCTGCTGCGCATCATCGGCTCGTCGGCCTCCGCCCACGTCGGCATCGAATACGGCGTCAAGGGCCCCACATTCGCGACCTGCAGCGCCTGCTCGACGGCGGCCCACGCCATCGGCCTCGGCCGTGACTTCATCAAGAACGGCCTCGTCGACGTCGCCATCGTCGGCGCCTCGGAAAGCGTGATCAACTACGGCACCATGAAGGCCTGGCAGGCCATGCACGTGCTGTCGCCCCAGGGCTGCTTCCCGTTCGCCAAGAAGCGCAACGGCACCGTGCTGGGCGAAGGCGCCGGCATCCTCGTGCTCGAATCTGAGGAGCACGCCAAGAAGCGCGGCGCCAAGATCCTGGCCGAGCTGCTCGGCTTCGGCATGACGTCGGACAGCAAGGACATGGTCAACCCCGACATCGAGGGGCCGAGCGAGGCCATGCGCCTCGCCCTCGTCGATGCCAAGCTCGAGCCGTCCAAGATCGACTACCTCAACGCCCACGGCACCGCGACCACGATCAACGATCGCAACGAGACCAACGCCATCAAGCGCGTCTTCGGCGATCACGCCAAGAAGCTCGCCATCTCCTCGACGAAGTCGATGCACGGCCACCCGCTGGGCGCTGGCGGCGGCATCGAGGCCGTGGCTTGCCTCAAGGCCATGGAAGAGCAGTGGGTGCCGCCGACCGTCGGCCTCGACGAGCCCGATCCCGATTGCGACCTCGACTACGTGCCGAACGTCGGCCGCGAGCAGAAGGTCACCTACACCATGTCGAACTCGTTCGCCTTCGGTGGCCTCAACGCGGTGCTGGTCTTCGGCCCCGCGCCCACCTGACATCAGACCCCACCTGACATCTGACGAAGTCGCGGAATTCCGAAGGCCTCGCTGCGAAGCGGGGCCTTCACTTTTTGGTCCGACGATCAGTGTTGCCCGCCGCGGTGATTGGCACGGCCGCCGAACCGGCGTAGGTCACGGGTCACGCTGCCCGAAAAGTAGGCGATGATGGTCGAATTCTTCCAGCCGCGAGCCGAGGCGGAGCCCGAGTCCGCTTACGCTTGGCTGCGCCTGCTCGCGTCCGTGCTCCTCGGCAGCATCGGCAGCGTTGGCATGTGGTCGGTGGTTGTGGCTCTCCCGGCCGTGCAGGCCGAATTCGCGAGCGACCGCGCCGGCGCCTCGATGCCCTACACCCTCGCCATGGTCGGCTTCGGGCTCGGTGCTGTCATCTTCGGCCGCCTCGTCGACAAGTGGGGCATGATCCTGCCCGCGGCCCTGTCCGTGATCACGCTCGCCATCGGCTTCGTCATTTCGGGTTTTGCCCCGAGCCTCTCGATCTTCGCGCTCGCCAATTTCGTCATCGGCTTCGGCAGTTCCGCGACCTTCGCCCCGATCCTCGGCGATATCTCGCACTGGTTCACGCGCCGCCGCGGCATCGCGGTCGCGGTCTGCGCCGCAGGCAACTATGTGGGTGGCGCCATCTGGCCGCCGGTCGTGCAGGCGCTGATCGCCCACGCCGGCTGGCGCAACAACCAGATCGTCATCGGCATCTTCTGCCTCTTGAGCATGGCGCCGCTGCTGCTTGTCCTGCGCCGGAAGCTGGCCCACGGCCTCGAAACCGAGGCGGCGCAGACGCTGCGCGAAGCGCGCGCCGCCAGCATCCCCTTCTCGACCAACACGCTGTTCGCGCTGCTCTGTCTTGCCGGCGTCGCCTGCTGCATCGCCATGGCCATGCCCCAGGTGCACATCGTCGCCTACTGCGCCGACCTCGGCTACGGCACCGTCAACGGCGCCAACATGCTCGCGTTGATGCTCGCGTTCGGCATCGTCAGCCGCATCGCCTCGGGTTTCATCGCCGATCGCATCGGCGGTCTCGCGACGCTGATGATCGGTTCGTTCCTGCAGGGCGTCGCGCTGTTCCTCTATCTCCTCGCCGACGGCCTCACCCCGCTCTACGTGATTTCAGCGCTCTTCGGCCTGTTCCAGGGCGGCATCGTGCCGATGTACGCCGTCGTCTCGCGCGAATTCTTTCCGCCGGAGCAGGCCTCCACCCGCGTCAGCCTCGTGATCACGGCGAGCATCGGGGGCATGGCACTGGGCGGCTGGATCTCCGGCGCCATCTTCGACCTCACCGGGTCCTACTGGCAGGCCTTCGCCAACGGGTTGATTTGGAATCTCGTCAACCTATCTATCGTGGTGTTCCTGTTCCTGCGCTCGAAAGCGGGCCCTGTCGTCGCCGCCTGAAACGCCGCCGGAACCTGCGGGAGGTGGCATGGACGCGCGCGCATCCGATCGTATCGAGATCCTGCTGCCCGGC
>RXJK01000123.1:0-18058 GCA_003963125.1 Hyphomicrobiales bacterium | reverse complement strand
GTCTCGATGCGCTGGCGAACCTCATGGACAGCGCCTTCGTCATCCCCGGCACGCAGGTGCGCATGGGGCTCGACGGCCTGATCGGCCTGGTGCCGGTCATCGGCGACCTCATCACCACGGCCATTTCGTCCTACATCCTGGTCGAAGCGCGCCGCCTCGGCGCCTCGCGTTTCACGCTGGCGCGCATGGCGATGAACATCGCGGTCGATGGCGTGTTCGGTGCCGTGCCGGTGGCGGGCGACGTGTTCGACGTCGCCTTCCGCGCCAACCGACGCAACGTCAAGATCCTGCGCGAACACCTGGAGCGCAAGGCGCGCTGAGAGGCTTTGCCTCGCGTGTCAGGCCGCGATGGCGCTGCGCGCGGCCTCGAGCCAGCCCTTGATCTTCTCGATGTCGGGCGCTTCGCCGTCGCGAAGCACGCGCTGCCCTTCGCTCGAGTTCGCGAAGGCGAGCACGTCCGCGCACAGCTTGTCCGCATCGGCTTCCGCGATGGCGTCCGCCGTCGTGTAGCCGGCCCCGACGAGCAGTTGCGCGTGCGTACCGCGCAGGTTCGGCACCTTGCACACGAGCCGCGCCTGGTGCTGCCAGTCCGTGATGGTCTGGGCATCGATGTGGCGCACGTCCACGAGGTCGGCGATCTTCGCCGGATCGGCGGCCAACAGATCACGCACCGTCTTGATGCCGTGCGCGTAGAGCCGCGCGGCCGTCTTCGGCCCGATCGAGGGCGCGTCCACCACGTCGTGGTCGGGGCCGAGGAACAGCCGCGGCTCACGGCCTCGCTCCGGCAACGCCGTCTTCACGCGCTCGGCGAGACCCGCCACGAGCGGGTTCGGCGGCGGCAGCGGGGCCGGCACATGGCCTGCGGGCGCATCGGGCCGGACCGGCGGCGGCACGAGCGAGATCAGCGGCGGCGGTATCGCCGCGGTCGCTGCAACTTTTTCCCGGGCGACTGCCGGCTCGACCGGCTGGGCCGCCGGCTGGCGTACGGCGATCGGCTTTTCCTCCTCGGGATGCGTTGCGCGCAAGGCCACCACGTTGTCGCCCTCCGCCGGTCGTCCGCGGGCGGCGACCTTGACGGTCGCCGACGCATCGCGCGGCTTGAAAGGGAAGACCTTCGAGACGGCCGGCGCCGCGGGTTGCTTGGCCAGCACCTCGATGGCATGCAGATCCCGCACGACGCGGTCGTCCTCGGGGAGGTTCTTCTCCACTTTGCCCGTCGCCTGCAGTTCGTCGAACATCGCCTGCACCTGCTTGCGATCCTTGGCGTCGGCGATGCGCTTGGCGATCATGTTGACGGGGATGCCGGCGGTGGCGAGCAGCATCTGCCCCGTGAGTGCCACGTCGGGTGCCTTGATGCCCGCTTCCTCGATGCCCCGCCCCAGCACGTCGGCGAACGTGAGGGACGCAAAGCGCAGCAGCTCGGCGACGATGCGGCGGCCGACGGTGTCGAGGCCAGCCGGCGGATCGCTGACGCCGCGCGTGATGTCGTAGTGCGCGATCAACCGCTCGTAGCTCTGGTTCGACATGCGTGCGTTCGAGACGACGAGTTCGGCCAGCCAATTCTCGCCCGCCGGCAGCTCGATCTCGCCGAGGCACCATTCCTTTTCGCCCAGCACACGCAGATCGTCGTAGGACTTGGAGATGCTCCACTCGGTGGCCCGATGGATGTTGTTCTCCGCTTCCGACTGGCCCGTGTGGAACGGCATCAGGGGGTCGGTGTAGTAATGGCTCAGCACGCCCGCGCAGTAGACGGCCGTCGGCCAGTCCTGGCTCTGCAGCGCATGCACGAAATGCTGGTACCAGACGCGCGTCTTGTCGGGCGCGCCGCCCCATAGCCCGTCGCGCGGGTGCAGCACGTGATTGGTGAAATCCTTGAACTCGTTGTCGGGCGCCTTGGAGCCGTCGATATAGAGCTTGGCGTGCTTCAGGAATACGCGCTGCCACTGCTCCCAGTCCTGGCACTTGAGGTGCTGCAGCGCATCGAGTGCGAGCTTGTGGTGCGTGCCTTTCGCATAGGCCGCATACGTGATCGTGAAAAGCAGGTTCATGACGGCAATCCGCTTCGCATCCGCCGGCTGACAGGAGAGAGCCAGGCTGCACATTAAGCAGGGAACTTTCGGTGCGTCGCCGGGCGCCGGGTACTTTTCCCCAGCATCTTCGCCGGCTCGCTTTTCAGCGCCGAAACGCTGCAACACCCGTTCGCGCTTGCACGGGTTTTCCACAAGTTTGATACTTGGCCCGCATGCGGTGTCGTGCGGTGGAGGAACTATGGCTGACAGCAAGGTCGCGCTCATCGTCGGCGCGGGAGATGCAACCGGCGGCGCCATAGCCCGCAGGTTCGCGCGCGAGGGATACGTCGCCTGCGTCACCCGCCGCAGCGCCGACAAGCTCAGCCCCCTCGTCGACGAGATCGTCGCGGCCGGTGGCCGTGCGCGCCCCTTCGGCTCCGATGCGCGCAAGGAGGAGGAGGTCGTGGACCTCGTCGCCACCATCGAGCGCGAGGTCGGGCCGATCGAGGTCGCCGTCTTCAACATCGGGGCCAACGTGCGCTTCCCGATCCGCGAGCTGACGGCGCGCGTCTACTTCAAGGTCTGGGAGATGGCCTGCTTCGCGGGCTTCCTGATGGGCCGCGAAGTGGCCAAGGTCATGGTGCCCCGCGGCCGCGGCACCATCATCTTCACCGGCGCGACGGCGAGCCTGCGTGGCGGGTCCGGCTTTGCCGCGTTCGCCGGCGCCAAGCACGCCCTACGCGCCCTCGCCCAGAGTATGGCGCGCGAGTTGGGCCCCGAAGGCATCCACGTCGCCCATTCCATCATCGATGGTGCCATCGACACGGAGTTCATCCGCAGCAATTTCCCACAGCGTTACGCGCTGAAGGAGAAGGACGGTATCCTCGATCCCAATGCCATCGCCGACGCCTACTGGATGCTGCACGCCCAGCCGCGTAGTGCCTGGACCCACGAACTCGACCTGCGCCCCTGGATCGAGACCTGGTGAAAGACAAGCCCACGACAACAAAGCAAGGAAACGCCCCATGGCCCCCCGCGTGGAGTTCCATTTCGATTTCGGCAGCCCCAACGCCTACCTGTCGCATAAACTGATCCCCGACATCGAGCGCCGCACGGGGGCGTCGTTCGTCTACGTGCCCGTGCTGCTCGGCGGCATCTTCAAGCTCACCAACAACCAGGCGCCGATGCTGCAGTTCAAGGGCATCAAGAATAAGCTCGAGTACCAGCGCATGGAGATGCAGCGCTTCATCCGCAAGCACGGCCTCACGGCGTTCCGCATGAACCCGTACTTTCCTGTCAACACCGTGCAGATCATGCGCGGGGCGGTGGCAGCCGGCATGGACGGCGCGCTTCTGCCCTACGTCGACGCCGTCTTCCACCACATGTGGGAAGAGCCCAAGAAGATGGACGACGTCGAGGTGATCCGCGCCGCGCTCACCCAATCGGGCCTCGATGCCGCCCGCCTTCTCGCCCGCATCCAGGATCAGGACGTGAAGGACGCCTTGCTCGCCAACACGGAAGCCTCCGTCGCCCGCGGCAATTTCGGCTCGCCCACCTTCTTCGTCGGCGACGAGATGTTCTTCGGCAAGGACCGCTTGCGCGACGTCGAGGAAGAAATCATAGCTCGCAAGTGACCCGAGTGCGCTGAGCGAAGAGGAACCCCATGGCCACGACTGTCGAGACCCTTCGCCGCGAGATCAAGGCGCTCGTGTTCGACCAGTACGGCACCATCGTCGACATGCAGAAGGGCCTCACCGACGCGGTCACGCCGTTCCTGAAGCAGAAGGGGTGGGACGGCAAGGCCAACAGCTTCGTCACCTGGTGGCGCCGCACGCACTTCGAGAACTCGATGATCGACGCGCTGTGCGACCGCGGGCACACGCCCTACCGCCAGATCGGCCACCGCGCCGTGTCCTACGTGATGGACCGATGCGGCATCACCTACACGCAAGGCGAAGTGCAGTGGCTCGTCTCGCAGATCGAGAGCCTGAAGCCGTTCCCTGACGTGGTCGACGCCCTGCATGGCTTGCGCGCCTCGGGCTACAAGCTCGTCATCCTTTCGAACGGCGACCCCGACATGCTGAAGGCCGCGGGGCCCCACATCGGCTTCCCCTTCGACAAAGTGATCTCGGTCGCGGAAGCGGGCTACTTCAAGCCGCATTGGAAAACGTACGCGAAGGCCGAGGAGCTGATCGGCGAGGACCGCTCGAGCTGCCTGTTCGTCGCCAACCACGCTTTCGATTGCGTCGGCGCGCGCAGCTACGGCATGCGGGCGGCCTTCATCGATCGCCGCAAACGCCCCTTCGGCGAGACGCAGCACGCGCCGGACTTGATTGTCGCCAACTTCGCCGAACTCGCCGCCGCCATGAAGCGCTGACCCGGTCGCAACGATGTCGTCCTCGGGCTCGTCCCGAGGACCCAAGGCGAAACTGGGACGACGTCCGCAGATAACCCCACGCGCTTCTCAGCGGCGCGCTGGATGCTCGGGACAAACCCAAGCATGGCAGAACGTCAGATCTTCCAGCCGGAGTGGATGGCGGCGATACCGCCCGTGAGATTGCGATAGGTCACCCGCGCGAAGCCCGCCGCCCGCACCATCTGCGCAAACGTCTCCTGGTCGGGAAACTTGCGGATGCTCTCGACGAGGTAGCGATAGGACGCGGCATCGCCGGCTGCGAGCTGCCCCAGTCGCGGGATCACCTCGAACGAATGGAAGTCATAGATCCGGTCGAGGATCGGCACGTTGCAGGCGGAGAACTCCAGGCAGAGGAAGCGCCCGCCCGTCTTGAGCACGCGGAAGGCCTCGCTCAGCGCCTTGTCGATGCGCGTCACGTTGCGGATGCCGAAGGCGATGGTGTAGGCGTCGAAGCTGCGGTCCGGGAACGGCAGGCTCTCCGCGTTGCCGATGGCGAAGGTCGCTTTTTCCGCAAGCCCCGCGGCCTCGAAGCGGCGCTTGCCGACGCCGAGCATTTCCGGGCTGATGTCGCACAGCACGGCACGGCAGCCGGCACCGCCGCGGTTGAGGAAGCGCGCCGCGATGTCCCCCGTGCCGCCCGCGACATCCACCAGGGCAAACGGCCGCTCGCCCTTCGGCGGCGCCAGCATGCTGATGAAGTCGTCCTTCCACAGCCGGTGCAGGCCGCCCGACATCAGGTCGTTCATCAGGTCGTAGCGTTCCGCCACGCTCGCGAAAACCGCGTTGACCCGGTCCTGCCGGGCGTCGGGCGCGACGGGCTCGAAGCCGAAGGTCGATTGCCCCGCCGCGGGGCCTGTCTGCGATGCGGTGTTCATGGCCTAAGTCTAGGCCGCGTCGCTGTTTCTGGCCAGCGCGGCGGATTGGCCCGGGCGCCTTTGCAACCCAGCCTCGACAAGCGTTGACGCTGGGACGTCCCCCGCTATGATGCGCGCCGCCCGTGAGCCCGCCTAGGCCGCGCGCGAGGCCCCAGTGGCGGAACGGTAGACGCGACAGACTCAAAATCTGTTATCCGCGAGGGTGTGGGGGTTCGAGTCCCTCCTGGGGCACCATCGGTTGAATGTGCCCAGCAGCAATCGCACCCGGCGAAGCCGGCGGCTCGCCGGATCTCCAGCGTGTCTGTCAGCTCGCGTTCATGTGCCGTGTTTAGGAATTGCAGAGAACAGATTGCCGTTTGTGCCGGAGAGCCCGCCATGCGCTTTAGCCTGACTGCTCCTTTTGCCGCTGCCTTCGTGGGGTCGATGTTCGTGCTGGTGGCGCCGGCTGCCGCACAACGCCTCCAATACTGCGCGCCCGAGACCGGGTATTGCGAGGTGCCCTACCCGACCACGGTCGTCTATGGGGTGCCCGGTGCGCAAACGAGCCGCCGGGCGGGTCCCGACGGGATCCCCTGCAACAACCGCGTGTTCGGCGATCCCGCGCCGGGCGCGAAGAAGGCGTGCTGGTTCGTCCGCCGCGGGTATGACGGCTACGACGGCTACGACAGACCGCGTCGCCGCTACTACTGAGAACGTTCGCCGCGCCGGCCGCTTACTCGGGCGGTAGGACGACGGCACCTGTCTCCTCCGCGTCTCGGCGCCCGAAGTGATGCGTGCGCGCCGCGTGCTCGATCGCGTCCGCAAACAGGCGGCCTGCGTCGGACCACGTAGGGAGCCGCAGCGCCGCGTCTCGGGCGCCGGCTGCAAGCTCGCGCCGCGCGCGTGTGTCGGCGATAAGGCGGCGCAGCGCGTCGGCGAGCGCACCCGCGTCGTCCGGCGGCACGAGAAGGCCCGCTCCGCCAGGCACCGTATCGGGGATGGCCCCGGCCCGCGTCGAGACGATGGGAAGCCCGTGCGAGATGGCCTCCGCCAGCGCCATGCCGTAGCCCTCGAAGCGCGAGGCGAGCACGAACAGGTCGGACGCCCCATAGAGTTCGTGCACGGCGGTGTTTGGCACGGCGCCGAGCACACGCACGCGTTGGCCGAGGCCGCGCGCCACGATCGCGGCATCGAGCTGCGCGGCCGTGACGGGATCGCGCGTGCGGTCGCCAGCGATCGTGAGACGCCAGGGGAGATCGCGCAGCGTGCCGAGTGCCGCGATCAGCACCTCGTAGCCCTTCACCGGCACCACCGAGCCGACGCTCAGGAGTTCGACTGCATTGCCGACACTTCCGGGAGAGGGCGCCGCCCGATCCGTTCCCGGACGCACGATGCTGATCCGTTCCGGCGGCACGTCGTAGGTTTCGATCAGGAGATTCGCCGTCGCCCCGCTCGTGGCGATGACCCGGTGGCACCCCGACAGCGCCGTGCGCTCGCTTTCGAGAAAGCGCGCGGCCTGCACCGCGTCGAGAGCAGGGTCGGAAGCGAGCGGCTGGTGCACGAGCGCGACGAGCGGCGCGCGCCACGCCAGCGCACGCGCTTCCGGCAGCACGCCGAGCGCCAGTCCGTCGACGACGGTCGGGCGCCCCCGCGGAATGCCGCGCAGCGCGGCCATCGCAGCCTGTCGCTGCGCGTGGCCCGGAAAGGCAAAGCCGTCGCCGATGCCGAGAACGTCCACGTGCCACGCGCGCGCGCGAAGCTCGTCGATCACGCGGCGGTCGTAGCCATATCCGCCGGTCGGCGTGGAAAGATCTCCAGGAACGACGAAGGCGAGCCTACGCCTGGACTGCGAGGAAGTACTCAACCGTCGATCCGCCCGCCGCGTTGTGAAGACCCTGGGGACGAACCGCCCAGACAAGAGCGAAGTTCCCGGCGCGTTCGTTCTTGCGCAGCATGAAAACGTACGGCCCGGCTGCCAGGCGCAACGCAGCGATAGGCTGCGAGATCGCTACAGGGCCGGGTCCTCGGCATGCTCGGGCTTCGGTGCTGCCGCAGAAGCGTCTTTTGGCGCCGGCTCGGGCGTCACTTCCGCCGGACGGGCCTGATCGTGCGTTGCCGGATCGCGCTGCCCCTCGGACGCGAACTGCTCCAGGCGCTCCTTGGCCCGATCGATGATCTTGCCGAGTTCAAAGGTGAAATCGCCTTCGTTCATTGCGCTGCCTGTATCTGGAGGGTGGGTAAGGACAACGGAGCGCGGGCGCAAACGTTCGAGCCGGGCGGCCTCGATATCGTCCCTTAGGGTACGCGGCCCGTGGGTGTGAGTGTCGCAGTGGCCGTGGAACGCGGGGCACGTCTCCCCGTTGAGTAAGGCGAAAGCCAGAGGTCGACCGTATGCGGCGCAGATCCTTTCTTCTCGGCAGCGTGTTGGCTTCCGTCGGTGTCAGTCTCCGGCAGCCCGTCTTTGCGCAAGGCCAGGACGCGGCCGCGCAGGCCTACGTCACCGACACGCTTCACGTCGGCACGCTGTCGCTCGTCATGAGCCGGCTCGCGGTGAGGCAGGCGCAGAACAAGGCGGTGAAAGCGTTTGCCGGCTTCGAGGTCTCCGAGCAGGAGGCCCTGTCCGATGTGCTGCATGGTCGGGAGCGGCCGCTGGCCATGACGGGCAACGAGCCCGCACCGACCACGGACCTCGAAAGCGTGCTGACCGACCGCGAGCGCCAGGAGATCGCGCAACTGCGCCGGTTGTCTGGCCAGGCGTTCGACCAGGCCTACCTGAACGCGCAGGGCAACGGGCACAACCAGCTTCTCGCCATCCAGGAGCGGCTGCTGGCCGGCGACGCGCAAGGGGAACTGCGCGCCGTCGCCATCCTCACCCGCACCGTGATCAAGGAGCACTTGGTCCACCTCAAGGAACTCCGCGGCCGCCGCTGAGACCATCCGCACGGCCACCGGACCGGCTTCCGTGCTGCCAACGGAAGCATCGCGCAGGGCCGTTTGCAGAGGGCAGGGCGATGCGGTTTGGCAACGGCCGGCTTCTGCGTAAACAGGCTGTCATGTGACGATCCAAGCAATGCCGCAATCGGCTGCCATGCCGGGGCCGACGTGCCCCTCTCCCTGGCCCCATCCAACCCATTCCGAACGCGAAGGAGAAACGCAATGAAAGGGCTGCTGGCCATCGCCGTAGCAAGCTGCACCATCCTCGGCCTCGCGGAGGCCCACGCACAAGGCAAGGCCCCGCCGCCGGCGGCGAAGGTGACGCAGGCCGATGTCGCGAAAGTGGTCGCCTCGATCAAGGCCGATCCGGCGAAGATGAAGCAGTTCTGCCAGATCCATAAGCTGCAGGACGAGTACGAGAAGGCGGGCCAGGCGAAGGACGAGAAGAAACTCGACGAGCTCGACAAGAGCATGGATGCCGCCGCCAACGCCATCGGGCCCGAGTACATCCGCGTGACGTCGGTCGACCTCGACGATCCCTCCGCCAAGCTCCTCGACGACCTCGCCGTCACCTGCAAGTAGGCTCGCTGCAAATTGCGAAGACGAGGGCGTCCGGCATCCGGGCGCCCTTTTCTGTCTTTCGCCGCCGTGTCCTCACGCCTCCCGCAACTTGATCGACATGCGCACGAGATCGGCAAGGGAGGCCGCCCCCATCTTCTCCATGGCGTTGGCCCTGTGGATCTCGACGGTGCGGAAGCTGATGCCGAGCTTGGCGCCGATGTCGCGGTTGGTGAGCCCCTCCACGGCGAGGTCCATCACGTGCCGCTCCCGCTCCGTCAGGCTCGAGCGCAGGCCGCGCAAGGCGCCCACCTCGTCGACTTCGGATTGCCGCGCGCGCGCCGCGGCCAGCGCCGCCTGGATCGAGGCGACGAGGCGGTGCTCCTGGAACGGCTTTTCCAGGAAATCGTGCGCCCCGGCCTTGATCGCCCGCACCGCCATGTCGATGTCGCCGTGGCCCGTGATCAGGATCAGCGGCACCGGCGAACCCATCGCCCTCAGCCTGTCCTGAAGCTCGAGCCCCGTCATGCCCGGCATGCGGACGTCGCAGACGATGCAGGCGTCCGCCGGCGCCGACGTCACGCGGGCGAGTGCCGCCTTGGCGTCGTCGAGCCGCACGACCCCGAAGCCCTTGCTTTCGAGATAGAGCCCGAGCGCATCGAGGACGGCCGGATCGTCGTCGACGAGAATGATGCTTGGTTGCTGCATGTCAGCTCGCAATCGGCAGCGTGAAGCGGACGAGCCCGCCGGACGCGCGCGTGTCTATGGTGAACGTCCCCCGGTGCAGTTCGACAATGGTTCGGCTGAGCGCGAGGCCGATGCCGAGCCCGTGCGGCTTGCGCGATTGCAGCGGCCGCAGCGTCTCCTGCTGCAGCGCCGGGATGCCGGGGCCGTTGTCCTCCACGCTGAAGGCGATGAAGTCCTCGTCGGCCTTGCGCGCCGACACCGTAATGAGGCCGCCGTCGCGGCCGCTCTCCACCAGCGCCTCGATGGCGTTGCGCACGAGGTTGAGCAGCACCTGCTCGATCTGGATGCGGTCGGCGAGCACGGGCGGCACGCCTTCGGCGACGTCGAGGCGCAGCGCGATCGGGCGCGCCTGGTCGAGATCCTGCTCGATGAGACCCACGGCCTCGCGCAGGATCTGCTGCACCGCCACCGACTCCTGCTGGCTGCGCCCGAGCCGTACGAGGTCCCGGAGCCGGCGCAGCACTTCGCCGGCGCGCTCGACCTGTTGCGCGGCCTTCTGGGCAAGCTCGTCGATCTTGGCCTCGGGCAGGGCGGAGGCCCGCGCCTCCACGATCATGCGCGTGTAGGTGCCCGCCGCTGCGAGCGGCTGGTTGATCTCGTGCGCGATCAGGCTCGTCAGCTCGCCGAGGCTGCCGAACTGCTGCAGGCGCGCCTGCACGTCCTGCTGCTGGCGCAGCGCCCGTTCGGCCCGGCGCTGCTCCGACACGAGGATGCCGGCTGTCATGCCCGTCACCGCGAGCACCAGCAGCAGGCCTTGCAGCGTCGTCACCTCGACCGCCGTCATCGACGAGAAGCGGCAGATGGCGATGATCGCGACCTGGATGGTGGCGAGGCTGATCACGACCGCCTCGTAGCCGAGCCGCACGGCGATGAACACGACCGGCACGAACAGCACGTAGAAGTAGGAGAGCTGGTGCTGGCGCGAAATGGCGAGGACGGCTGCGAGTACGGCAACGAGAAGCGCCCCGTTGATGACGAGTTCCAGGCTGTGCACGTGCCAGCGCTCGCGCTGCAGCAGCGTGAAGCCGAGCGGCACGCAGATCACGATGCCGATCATGTCGCCGACCCATAGCCGTGCGCCGGCCTTGAGCGCCGCCTCGGGCAGCACGAGGCCGAAGGCGACGTAGGCGAGGACCGTGAACAGGGCGACGAGCGTCGCCGCTGCGCCAGCAGCCGCCAGCAGCACGGCGAGATCGCGCACGCGCTGCGGCGGAAGCTCGGGCCGAAAGCTCATATTGCGCAGCGTGAGGCTCGCTAATGCATAAAGGCTGCCGCTGATGAGCGACACCGTGACCGAGACGGGCACAGGCATGTCCTCGGGCCGCGTGATGAGATCGGCGAGGACCGGCGCCACCAGCACGGCGGGCACCAGCCGACTGCCGCCCAGCAGCAGCATCACGAAGGCGAACCCGATCTGCGGGTTCCACGGCGTGATGTTGAGACGTCCGAACGGATAGACGAAGCTGATCCAGTCGAGAAAAACATAGAGCGCCGTGTAGGCGACGATCGATCCGAAGCGAAGGTTGGACAGCCAAACGATCGCACGCTCGCCCCACGGAGCAAGGCCGGTCAGATCTGCAGGCTGCGTAGTCACGTGGGGCAACGGCCTCCAAAAGCCGCGCGCGGCGGTCGCGCCATCTTACACCAACGCGCAAGGTCATTCCGAAAAACGCCAGCGGCATGATCCAGCGTACGGGCTTCTACGTATAGTCAAGCTGACGGACGTCCCCTAGAAAGAGGCACGCAATCGGAGGGCCGCCTGCCCCCTGTGACGACAGCGGAAGTTAGGCCCTCGTACGCGGCCCCCTTGCGGCGCCGCCAAGAACTACCCCTGATTTCACCTTGCGACGCCGGTGCACCCGCTGCACCGGCGTTTTTCATGGCGCTGCTCGCTTCCGAAAAACAAACACGGTTCAGGGACCAGCCGGACCTCCGGCCGTGCCGCGCGCATGAAGCACCTATGACGGCAGGTTTCGCTGCTTTTCTAACCGGCCGACGGGCTACTGGTGAGCGTCGCGCTTATTAGCGGTTTCGTCACCTTATCCGCAGGTATTTGCCGCGATTAATCAGATAACTGCCTGTTCTCGCTATACCAAGGTTTCAACGCTGACCGCGGTCGGCAACAGCCTTCGGATAAGGAGATCACTGTGAAGCAGGTTCTGAAGTCTTTCGTCAAAGACGAGTCCGGTGCAACGGCCATCGAGTACGGCCTGATCGCGGCGCTCATCGCGGTCGGCATCATCGGCGCGGCCAAGAGCCTGGGCAATCAGGTGAGCGGCACGTTCAACAACGTCGCCACCGCCATGAAGAACGCCTGAACCGATTGCGCCATCAGGCTTCGTGACGTAGCGGCTGGCCTCAGGGCCGGCCGCACGTGTTTTGAGACCGAACGCAGCAACCGGCGCAATGCCGCGGCACAATTCGACGCTCAGATATTGCCCGGCAGATGTGCCTCGTTCTGCATTTGCAGAGCATGATCCAGCCGCGCCGTTCCACGCAACACGGACCGCGCCTTGCTGGATCCCTGCGCCGTTCCGAACTGAAATGCGCCAGCCGGTTCCGCCAACGCCTCAGGCGGCGCCCCGCATCCCTGTGCCATCGCCTTGCTTCGCGAGCAGGCATTCGAGCGCCGCGGCACTTTGCGGCTGGCTGTAGAAATAGCCCTGCGCGATGTCGCAGCCGATGCTGGCGAGGAAGTCGGCCTGCGCTTCCGTCTCGACGCCTTCCGCCACCACCATCAGGTCGAGCGCGTGTCCCAGCGACACGACCGCGCTGGCGACGGCCTTGCCCGACTGCTGCGCGAGGCCGTGGATGAACGACTTGTCGATCTTGAGACGGGAAACGGGGAAGGTCTTGAGCGCGCCGAGGCTCGAATGGCCCGTGCCGAAATCGTCGATCGAGACGGCGACGCCGAGATCCTGCAGCGCCTCGATGGTGGCGATCGCGCTCCGCGTGTCCTGCACGAGCAGGCTCTCGGTGAGTTCGAGTTCGAGGAACCGGCTCGCGAGCCCGCTCTCGGCGAGCGCCTCGACCACGCTGCGCACGAGGCCATCGCCACGGAATTGCCGCGCCGAGACGTTGACGCACATGCGTAGCGACGCGAAGCCGGCGTCGTGCCACGCCTTGGCCTGGCAGCATGCCTGCTTCAGGACCCAGTCGCCGATCGGCACGATGAGGCCCGTCTCTTCTGCGGTGCCGATGAACGTGGCCGGTGCGAGAAGGCCCTGGCTCGGATGCTGCCACCGGATCAGTGCCTCGACCGCCACGACCCGTCCGGTCGCGAAGTCGATCTGCGGCTGGTAGTGCAGGACGAACTCGTTGCGTGCCACGGCCGACTGCAGATCGATGCGGAGCGCGAGGGGATCCTCGGACGACGGCGATTGCTCAGGCGCGTGGAAGCGGACGTCGTCGCGCCCGCCCTGCTTGCTCCGGTACATGGCGGCATCCGCGTTGGCAAGGAGGGTATCCGCATCCGCCCCGTCCCGCGGATAGGTGGCGATGCCCATGCTGCTGGTGATGGCGAACGCGCGCTCGCCCAGGGTGACGGGTTCGCAGATCGCGCGTTTCACCTGCTCGACCTGGTGTCGGAGAGATTCGCACGCGGGCGCCTGGTCGGCGAGCACGATGACGAATTCGTCGCCGCCGAGCCGCACGACGGTGTCGCCGGTGCGGACGCTCGCGCGCATGCGGTCGGCCATGATGCGCAGAAGCGCGTCGCCCGCGGCATGGCCCAGGCTGTCGTTGACCATTTTGAAATTGTCGAGGTCGACGAACACCACGCTCGCCCAGCGGCCGCTCACCTGCGCTTGCCGCACGGCTTCGGCTACCGTCTCGGACAGCGTGCTGCGGTTCGGCAGGCCCGTCAGCGCGTCGTGCCGCGCCATGAAGCTGATGCGCTCCTCGATCTGCTTGCGCTCGATGGCGATGCCGGCGATGCGGGTCGCGACCTCGACGATGTCCTGCTCGTGCTGCGAGGGCGCCCGCACGGTGCCGGAGTACATGGCGAACGTGCCGAGCACCTTGCCCGCGGCACTGAAGATCGGCGTCGACCAGCACGAGCCCAGGCCGAAGGCCGCGGCGAGATCCTTGAAGGGCGCCCAGTAGGGGTGCGTGGCGATATCCGTGACGATGACCTGCTGGCCCGTGAACGCCGCGGTGCCGCAGCTTCCGACCCCGGGACCGATGGCAACACCGTCGATCAACTTGCAGTATTCGGGATCGAGATGGGGCGCGGCCCCGTGCTTGACGTGCTTGCCCTCGGCATCGAGCAGCAGCACGGAGCTCCTGATCCCGTCGACCTGCCCGTCGATGAGCAGCATGAGGTGCTCGAGCACGTGGGCGAGCGGCTTGCCCTGCGCGATGAGCTGCAGCACGTGCGCCTGGCCCGCGAGCAGCGCTTCGGACCGCACGCGGTTCGAAATGTCGGTGTAGGTCGTGACGAAGCCGCCGCCTGCGACGGGCACCGTGATCACTTCGAGCGTCGGGCCGTCGTCGTGTCGCCAGCGCAGGACGTGTTTGGGCTCGGCACCAAGCCCCTCGCACAGCGCGTCGGCAATGGCTCCGGCGAGCCCGGGCAGCGTATCATCCGCGGCGATGGCCTCAATCGAGACGCCGGGCGCAAAGGTCGCGGCCACGCCGAGGGCCTCACGGGCTTCCTTGTTGGCGAACACGAGGCGCATGTCCGCGTCGAGCAGCGAAATGCCGGCGGGAAAAGTCTCGAGCGCCGCATGAAGCTCGATGGTGGGGTCGTGCATAGGATAGTCCATAGCCGGTAGATTACCGGCTATGAGCGCACGACTGTCTGAATGCGGAGTTGCTGCCGGCCATCCGATCGGCGCATACGCCGCATCATGGTTAGAAATCGGATAATCGTGCCGGCGCAGGTCAGGCTGTGCGGGTCTTCTGCATGGCCAGGAGGCCGAGTGCCGCGACGGCCGCTACCAGAAGCTGCATCGACAGCGCTTCCCAGCTCGGATTGATACCGGCGTCGATCAGCCAGTGCGGCACGTCGGCCGGGTGCATGGGCAACAGCACCTGCTCCTGGCATTCCTGGATCGCGGCGCCGATGAACTTGAGGCCCATCAGGAACAGGAAGGCCGACGTCGCGATGAACAGCGGCCGCAGCGGCAGGCGCACCGCGAGCCAGACGATGGCGATCACGAGCAGCACGAGGATCGCGAAGGCCGCGACGATGCCGGTGACGATGCCGGGCGTCCAGCCGTTGGCGGTGCGCGCCGTCGCGTGCAGGAACAGCGCCGTCTCCGCGCCTTCGCGCAGCACTGCGAGGAACGCGATCACCGCCATCGAAACCGTCGCGCGCGTGCCGACGGCGTTCGCCGCATGCTTGAGATCGGACGTCCACGCGGCCGGGTTCTGCCGCAGGAATAGCCAGCCGCTCATGTACAACATCATGGCCGCCGCGAACGCCAACACCACCGCTTCGACGCGGTCGTCGTGGACGCCGTCGAAGAAGGCCTCGAAGGCCGCCGCCACCGCAATGCTTGCGACGATGCCGCCGATGGCACCCGCATAGAGCCAGCGGATCGCGCTGTCCGCCCCCGCCTTGCGCAGGAACGCGGCGAGCGCCGCGATGACGAGGATCGCTTCCAGGCCTTCGCGCAGCAGCACGGAGCCGGATTGCAGAGCGTCCGAGATGAGACCCATGGGACCAGCCTTCGAAGAGGCGGCACGCGGCCGCCGGCGCATTCGTGTTCAGGGACACGCCGACCCTAATGAAAGTGGAAAAGCAATGTCAAGTTTGCGGGGGCAGCGTCCGTTGGTCGCGACGGGACGTTCGAGCGTAGCCGCTGGCAGGGGGCGAGGGCGGACGTCAGAGTAAATTTTCGCGATTGCAACAGGAACGTTGGTCCGGAAGTGACGGTTCAACAGGCATGCAGACGAACCCGCACATCACCCACCTCGGCAAGATCCTCCGCAAGATGGATAGCGCCAGCCCTTACCTGCCGCCCGAGTTCCTGGCCCTCCTCGTACGCCTTCAGCAGAAGGAGCAGGGGGACCTGCAACGCTGCCCGTCGTGCGGGCGCAGTCCCGCGCTCGAACGCACGCGCGAAGCCGCGCCAGGGCAGTATCTCGACGTCCTGCGCTGCCGCTATTGCGACCAGGTCGTCCTTGAGCTGAACGAGGATCGCCGGCGCGAAATCTGACGACGTCTACGCGGCCCGCGGCTTGACCGGCGGTTTCGTTTCGGCCGGCAGCGGCGACCGATAGGGCGTCGCATCCGTTCGCGCCTGATGGTCCGCCTTCGCGCGTGCGATCAGGTCCGGGCTCTCCAGCGCTTCCACCGCGACTGAAGCCATCAGCTTGCCCGCCGTGACCATGCCCTTCTTGGCCTGGCCCGATTGCCCCTGGGCCGTCGCCTGCCAGGTATGCAGCGGCGTACCGACGGCGTGCGTGGCGACGCGCGCCTGCACGGTCGGCACCGCCCAGCTCACGTCGCCGACGTCCGTCGAGCCCATCATCGGCGCGCCCTTGGTGCCGTAGGGCACGACGAAATCGCACAACGGCAGATCCTTCTTCGCCGGCACGCCGGCCCGCGCGAAGGCGGAAGCAATGTCTTCCGCCGTCAGCGTGCCCTGGATCTGGCGCGCATAGGCCTTGTCGGCTTCGTCAAAGGGCGGCGCGCCGAGCGCATCGAACTGGCGCTGCATGGCCTGCTCGAGCGGCGTGTTGCCGAGGAGGTTCGACACCGCGCTGACGACCTGCATGCTGACCTGCGTCTCGGTCATGAGCGCAGCGCCCTGCGCGACTTTCTTCACGCGCTCGACCAGTGCCTGCATGCCGGCGAGGTCGCGCGCCCGGATGGCGTAGCGCACCTTGGCATTCCCCTGCACCACGTTGGGCGCGACGCCGCCCGCATCGAGAATGGCGTAATGGATGCGCGCGTCCGACGGCATGTGCTCGCGCATGTAGTTGACGCCGACGTTCATCAGTTCGACCGCATCGAGCGCGCTGCGCCCGAGATGCGGCGAGGCCGCCGCGTGCGAAGCGCGCCCCTTGAACGTGAAATCCATGCGCGTGTTGGCGAGGCTCATGGCGTCGTCCACGCGATTGATCGATCCCGGATGCCACGAGATGGCGATGTCGACGTCCTCGAACAGCCCCTCGCGCACCATGAAGGCCTTCGCCGCGCCGCCCTCTTCCGCCGGGCAGCCGTAATAGCGCACGCGGCCGCGGATGCCCTTTTCCGCGAGATAATTCTTCACCGCTGTGGCCGCGAGCAGCGCGGCCGAGCCCAGCATGTTGTGTCCGCAGCCGTGGCCATGCCCGCCGGCCTCGAGTTCTTTCGGCTCTGCGATGCCGGCTACCTGTGACAGGCCCGGCAGCGCGTCGTATTCGCCCAGGATGGCGATGACGGGCCCGCCGTCGCCCGCTTCGCCCATCACCGCCGTCGGGATGCCCGCGAGGTTCTCCGTGATGCGGAAGCCTTCCTTTTCCAGCATCGCCCGGTGCTCGGCGACGGAGCGGTATTCCGTGTAGGCGATCTCGGGCATGCCCCAGACGCGGTCCGAAAGCGCCTCGTAGTCGTCTTTGCGCTCGTCGACGAGTTGCCAGATGCGCTTGCTGTTCTGCATGGGCTGTCCTTGGCGATCTCTCAGGCCTTGCGCGCGGCGTAGGCGCGCGTAACGTAAGGGTAGGCGACATCGCCGCCGTGCGAAAGCTCCGGCGTCGCCGCGATGAGGTCGCGCAGTCGCTGCGCCACGCGGGCCCGTTCGTCGGCGGGCAGGGCGGCGATGAAACTCGTCGAGCAGGTGCGGTCGACGATGACGCGCTCCGCCGGCCCGCGATGCACCCACGCAAAGCTCGCCTCCCGCAGCGGCGTGAACGGCGCCGTCGCAAACGGTGCCCGCCATGCGCCACTGCCCTGGCGCGGCGCCCCGTCCTCGTAGGGCCAGATGATCTCGCTGATGGCGCGCACCCAGGGGACGGATTGGTCGCGCACGTTCCACACGAGCCCGAGGCTGCCCCCGTCAGCGAGTGCGCGGTGGATCTCGGCCAGCACGCTTTCCGTGGCGAACCAGTGGAAGGCCGTCGCGCAGACGACGGCATCGAGCGACGCGTCGGGGACGGGCAGCGCCTCCGCGGTGCCCTCGAGCGCCACGACGTCCGGATTGTCGGCGATCAGCTTGGCGCGCATGTCGGCGACGGGCTCGACGGCCATCAGCATGGCTCCGGTCGCGCGCAGGATGGGGAGGAACTTGCCGGTGCCCGAGCCCAGATCGAGTACGCGCCGGCCGGGGCCGAGGCCGCACTCGTTCTCGAGCCACGCCACGAGACCCGGCGGATAATCCGGCCGGCCGCGGGCGTAGGCATCGGCGCCCTGCGAAAAACCCTGGGCCGCAGCGGAATGCACGGTCATGTCGTCCTCGTCGCGCGTCAGGGCCCGTGGGGTTTACGGCCTGCGAAAACGGATGTCGAGCCCCTGCGCCTTCCATTGCGCCTCGATGGCATCGAGGTCGGCGGCGCCGGACGGGTTCGCCTTGCTCGGAGCCCAGGCGCGACGCGGCAGCCATTGTGCCCGC
>RXJK01000409.1 GCA_003963125.1 Hyphomicrobiales bacterium | reverse complement strand
GGTTGGATCCCGGTGACGAGCACCGGGATGACAGTTGGAAGGGGCTTGCGCGGTCGAGCCGAACCGGGCTTGGCGCCGCGGCGGTCAGCCTTTCGAGAAGAGCTTGTTGAGTTCGCCGCCGGGCATGCCGCCGGCAAAGCCCAAGAAGGTGCCCCGCTCCAGGATCTCCTTCGCCATGCGTCCCACGGCACCCCAGGCGACGCGGGCCAACGCGCCGCCGATGCTGATGCGACGGCCTCCCAGCGCTGCGATGTCGCTCACGCTCAACGGTAGGGGCGTGCCGATCAGGATGTTGACCGGCTTCGGCGCAACGGCTGCGACGACGGCCGCAATCTGCTCCTTCGTCGAGAGGCCGGGGGCGTAGAGGCAGTCGGCGCCTGCGCTCGCGTAGGCCTTGAGGCGCGCGATCGTTTCGTCGAGGTCGGGGCGCCCGCGGATGAAGCCTTCGCTGCGGCCCGTCAGCAGGACGTCGGCGCCGGCCTTGTCGATCGCGGTGCGCGCCGCCTTGATGCGGGCGACCGCCAGGTCCATCGGATAGAGCGCGCTGCCCATGTCACCGGTGAAGTCTTCGATGGACAGGCCGCTGACCCCTGTGTCGCAGGCCAGCCGCACGCTTTCCGCGACGCCCTCTGGCGCGTCGGCAAAGCCGCCCTCG
Organism: Hyphomicrobiales bacterium; assembly: GCA_003963125.1. GTDB lineage: Bacteria > Pseudomonadota > Alphaproteobacteria > Rhizobiales > Hyphomicrobiaceae > AWTP1-13. The sequence continues at coordinate 3,136 of RXJK01000409.1, read as the reverse complement.
AAGTCGGCATTGCAGGGCACGTCCACGCAGGCCGACAACTCGGCAATGTGGGCGAGCGCCATGTCGCGCGTGATGCCGCCGTCGTCGAAGCCCTTGGACCAAGCGAAGCCGGCGCTCGTGGTGGCGATGGCCTTGAAGCCCAGGCTCTGGAGATATTGCGCGCTGCCGATGTCCCAGGGGTTCGGCATTACGAAGCATCCGCCCTCGTGCAGTTTGCGAAACGCCGCTCGCTTTTCGGCCACCGTCGCCATGTCCGTCTCCTGTTGCTGCGCTCAATCTAATCCGCGATCACGCCCGCGCCCCGGAAGCCGCCGTCGATCGCCAGGATCTCGCCGGTGATGAAGCCGGACTTGGCGGGATCGAGCAGGAACGCGATGGGGCGGGCGATCTCCTCCGGCGTCCCGTAGCGCCGCATTGGGAGGTAACGATGCCAGAGCGACCGGTCGTCGTCCGTGTGCATGGCCTTGACCATCGGTGTATCGACGGGACCGGGCGCGACCGCGTTGACGCGGATGTCGTAGCGCGCAAGATCGTTCGCCAGCACTTGGGTTAGCGTGACGATGGCGCCCTTCGAGGCGCCATAGGCACTGCGCCCCTTGCTGCCGCGCAGTCCCGACACCGAGGCGATGTTGACGATGGCGCCGCCGGTCCGCTGCGCCATGACGCGCGCGGCGGCCTGGGCGACGATGAACGTCCCCGTCACGTTGACGTCGAGCACCCGCCGGAAGAGATCGATCGGCGTATCGAGGGCCGGGATATCGGCCGCGATCCCGGCCGAGTTCACGACGCCGTCAAGGCCGCCGAGCTTTGCCTCGCACGCAGCGACTGCGGCTGTGGCCTGCGCTTCATCCGTCACGTCGAGGGCGATAGGCAAAATGTCAGCCGACCCGCCAAGTGCTGCGTGTGCCTCTTCGACCAGGTTCTTCTCGAGATCGGCGATAGCGACGCGCCAGCCGTCAGAGAGCAGCTCCCGCGCAGTCGCAAATCCTATTCCGGACGCTGCTCCGGTAATGAAGGCGACGCGTTTCGCCATCGGCGTTCTCCCATGTTTCGAGCGTCGCGTTTCCCGCGATCTTCTCACCCCAGCATATGACTGAGAAATCTCCGGTAGATTTCGGTCAAGGCCAAAAGGTCGGCGACGGGCACATGCTCGTCGGTCTGGTGCGCGGTGGCATTGCGCAATCCGAGTTCGATGACGGGGCAATGCTTGTAGATGAAGCGCGCGTCCGACGTGCCGCCGTTGGTCGTCAGTTGCGCTTCGACGCCGGTGACGGTGCGCACGGCCTCCGCCATGGCGTCGACCAGCGGCCCGCGCTCGGTGAGGAATACGTCGCCCGTCCCTGAGAACGTGAGCTCGAATTTCGCGCCGACCTCGGCTGCCGCCTTGCAGCACACGTCGCGCACCCAGGCCTCGATCGTCGGCCGTGACCACAAATCGTTGTAGCGGATATTGAAGTTCGCGCGTGCCGAAGACGGGATGACGTTGGTTGCCGTGTTGGGCACCGAGATGATCGTCGTCTGCAGGCGCGAGGGCTGGAAGTGCGGCGTGCCGTTGTCGATCGGCGTCGTCGAGATGCGGTCGATGATGCGGGCGAGCTTCGGTACGGGGTTGTCGGCCAGATGCGGGTAGGCGGCGTGGCCCTGCTTGCCCTCGACGACGATGGCGCCGTTGACCGAGCCGCGGCGGCCGATCTTGATCTCGTCGCCGAGGCGGTCGGTGCTCGTCGGTTCGCCGACGACACAAGCGTCGATGCGCTCTCCGCGTTCCGCGAGCCACGTCAGAACTTTTGCCGTGCCGTTGACGGATGGGCCTTCTTCGTCGCCCGTGATCAGGAACGAAATCGAGCCCTTCATCGTGCTCCCGGACGCCGCAACGTAGTCGAGTGCGGCCGCCATGAAGCAGGCGATGGCCCCCTTCATGTCCACGCTGCCGCGTCCGAAGAGAACGCCGTCGGCAATGTGGGCATCGAAAGGCTTGAAGCGCCACAGGGCCTCGTCTCCGGTCGGCACGACATCGGTGTGGCCGGCAAAGCAGATGTTGGGTGCTGCCGTGCCGAGGCGCGCGTAAAGGTTCTCGACGTCGGGCGTGCCGGCCTCGCGCATGGTCATCCGGTGGCAGGTGAAGCCCGCTGCCTCCAGGATCGCCTGCATCGCCGCGAGCGCGCCGCCTTCGGCCGGGGTCACGCTCGGACAGCGGATCAGCGCCTGGGCGATCCGGACCGGGTCATTCGGCGCATTCATGGCTGCCTCGTGCAGATCGTTTCGTCCCCCAAGGCATGGCCCAACGGCACCGGGATAGCCAGAGCTACCTCTCCGTTCGCAAGGCAAAACCGCTCATCCCGGCGCGGGTACGCCGGGCGGGCCTGCCTTCGGCGCGTTCGCCGAAACGGCGGCCGCCGGTGCGGCCCCTACGGGATTGCGATTTTCCTCGAGGGCGGCCGCGTTCCCCGGATGCAGCGCGCCGACGATCATGATCTTCTGCCAGATCTTCTGCGACAGGTTCGAGGCGATGCGCTCGATGTCGCTCACCGCATCGGTCACGACGGGATCGGGAAAGCTCTGGGCGAAAAGCACCGCGAGCTTCGACGTCAGAGACAGCATCTCCGAGCAATAATCGAGGTAGCGCGTCAGCTCGTAGGGGGAGAGGAGGCGGGGTGGCGACGACGGGGTGGCACCACTGATGGAGGCGACGGCGCTCGGATCCTTCGTCAGCTGGTGCATGTCGATGACATGGATGAGCGAGCGCAGTTCGTGCAGCGCCTTCAACGCACGCTGGCGCTTCATGCGCTCCTCGCTGCGGATCAGGAAGAACAGCCCGGCGCCGACCAGCACAGTCAGGTTCGCGGCGGCCTCGATGCCTTGCAGGACCGAATAGATGCTGTCGGCCGAGGCAGGGACAGACCTCAAGAGCGAGATCACGCCGGTCAGCGCGGCCGCGCCGAGGACCAGCAGGAGGAGAACGCCGGCCCTGAGCGGCACGTTCGAGCGGGCAATGCGCTGGGCTCTCGCCGAATTCTCCGTGGCGAGAGCACGCAAGTCCGCGCAGACGCTCGCGAGGCCCGCGTTCGGGAAGCGCTCAGAGATGCGCCGATGCAGGGTCTCGATGGTCTTGATGACCTGCTCCGCGTCGAGTTCG
>RXJK01000099.1 GCA_003963125.1 Hyphomicrobiales bacterium | reverse complement strand
CAGATGTCCGTGAAACCGGCAGCAGCTCAAAGCCCTGCTTCGTGGTTGGGTATAGCCGCAAGTTGGCTGGCGTAGTCCAGCGCGATCATAGCGACTACAAGCACCGAGACTACGTGCTCCGCGTGAGCGGGTGCGAACGGCACTCTTCGCCCACTGTTCACTTGTACGGCAAACCGACTAGCAAGCTCCCCGCAGATAGTCACCCCTTCGAGGGCGCCGCGTTCAGGCTTGCTACCAAGCTCCTCCAGTCTTGCCCGTAGCCGATCAAGATTGGACACGCCGCTGGTAGCGGGCGCGGGGCTCCCTCAGCTTCTGCCCCGGCTAGTCCAAAAATCTCCAACACGGCGGCAGCTTTAGCAGCGCTATCGGATTGATGGTTGTCCAACAGTCTGCGCAGCGCTGCGTACTGTGCCGAAAGAGCTTCGTCAGGCTGCAGGAGCTTCACCGCAAGTGCGGTATCAGGCACAGCCCAAGCAGGATGTCTTTCCCGGACTACGCCAAGGCCGGTGGTCAGAACCGCAGGTACCCGGATCAGCTGCTCGATGCCAGGCTCTCCCCGCGCAACTGCATCGGACAAGAGATCGAATACTTGAGCGAGACGGCCTCTCCAAACATCTTGCTCCGTCGCTCGCGACTTCCGAAACCATCCGAACATGGGTCCTCTCATCAGGGATCAAGGATCGGAAGATAAGTAGCGAAGTCGCTCGTTCCCCTCCACGGCGCATGATTGCTTCCACGAACATAGAGTTTTTAACGTGTGCTTAGCGGTACTGATGACCACGGGTCTTCGTGAGGCACTGCAGATCCAGTCCCGGGTACCTCACGGCCGCCACCGCTTCATGTAGTCTCTTAGCGCCGAAGCGCGAGAGCATGTCTTTGGAGCCGTATGTTCTACCGACACCGCCTCCACTGTGCCCTGTCAATGCATCGCTGATGTCCTCTCCGACGCCCGCTCGCCGGAGAGCGTCTTTGAACCCGTGTCGCATCGAGTGAAAGACCGTAGGCGGGGGTATGCCAAGCTTTCGGATTTGTGCTCCGAACCACTTGGACCATGCGCTCCCCCATCTGCTCCCGTCCGCGGGCTTCAGCTTGGGGAACAACAGTGCTTCGACGCCTTCTTCGCCTCGGCGCTCTTCGATCAGTCGAAGGAGGCCAAGCCTCGTCAACTCCGGGTGCAGTGGGACTGCTCGGCGCGAGCCCTTCGTCTTCAACGTACTTTGTAGCGCCGCATCCTCGGTGATCCGAAGATATGGGATGCCGGTCTCTTCGTCTGTCATCAGGTCACTCGCCGTAAGCGCCGCCAGCTCACCCAGCCGCGCCCCGGTAAAGAGAGCCATTAACGGAAGCCAAAACGCTGCCTCTCCTGCTCCGCCGCGAGGGCGCTTGCCTTGCGTGAAGATCGCGCTGTTGAAGAGCGTGCGCAGGTCTTCAATTGACCAATGCTCGCGCTCCGGCTGCTCTCTCTCCAACCTCATCCGAGTGAACGGGTTGACCCAGGGTCGACTGTCATCCACGAAGCCATTGCGGCCGGCCCATTCGACTATTGCACCCACACCTCCAAGCAGCTTGTTGACTGTTCCAGCCTGAATGCACGGTGTGTCGGGGTGCCTTTGAACCCATTCGACGAGAGCCGGAAGAGGAAGCTCTCGAACTTCTCCTGAGCGCCGCTTAGGCATGCGTTGGAGGGCCTCGCGGAAAGTTGCCACGTGCCTCCGAGTGATGGCGCCGACAACAACGTCGCCATGAAGTTTCTTGAAGCGCTCAATTGCGTGAGCAAACTCGGCCGCGGTTCCCGCACTCGGGCGCGTGGCCTTCCTCCAGCCCTCGAAAGCTGACGTGAGGCTCTCAGCGGGGCTGTCTGCTGAAGGCTCGCTCGGTTCATGTACCATGCAAGTAGAGACCGAGTAGCCCTGCTGTCGAAGCTTCTGCTTCTCTAATGCCTCAACACCCGCACGCAGGAGCGCCATCCCCAAACGGCGATAGGCTTCACTGCCCCTCTTCGATCTCGTCCTCCACCCACGAGATGTTGCCGCGAGCAAGCGCCCTGCGCATCGCGGCTTTGGCTCCTTCAAGCGCCTTATCAACCTTTCGGAACTCGCGATCCGTCAGCCCATCATGCGGCTGTAGGTCAAGCCCGTCCCGCCGCACACTCTCGTCTTCGGCCAGGGGACTGGCGACTTGGTAAGCCGCCATGCGTTCGATTTCGGTATCGCTTAGGTTCTCGCGCAGCGGGCTCGGCTTCACGTCCTGCCGCGCTCTCGCCAGCAATCGGTCGAACTCCATGAGTACGGGTTTGGCCAGCTTGTTGGCCTCGTCGTGGCTTATGGTCTGCAGGGACTTCTGCAGCCAAGCCACTCTGGCCTTACCGTTGCCAATGTAAGCAGCAACCGCCTCGCCTAGCTCTTCCGGTACCTTCTTGCGAGCAGCATAGACCCCGTGCTTGTTCTTGATGATGCCCATGAGCAATCGCATGATTGATACCACCGATTGATACTACCTCGGCGGCTGCAAGTGCTTGATTGTCTGAAGGCTTCTGTATCGTCAATGGGTCGACAGATACGTGGCGCTCCCTACGGAGAAGCCAGAAGACTGAAAAATCAATGACTTACAGGCAAGAGTGGAACAATTGGGCTGCATAGGACTGCAAGGGAACTCCGAAAAGTGTCCCACCGAATTGATTGCTGCTGAAGGATGACTTCGAGTTCTTCACGGTCGGTATTAGAGCGCTGCCGACATCCGCGAAAACGCGCCCGTCGATTCTGACCCAAAGCGGTCTTCGAGTGGATGAAGAGAGCTCGGCGACGCCCATGATTGGGCTGCCGACATCTGACCCTACGCTTGTCGCGAACAATTCCAGTGGGTGGAGGAGGAGGCCGTTGCAGACGAGGCCGTGGCAGACAAGATGGTGGTCGTCAGCCCGGCGTAGAGCCCGCCAAGAGCGGCCGCGAAGAGCGTCACGTAGGCCAGCCGCATCCCGAGATTGTCCAGCAAGTAGAGCCGTACTAATAAGGCGATGCCGACCGAGATCAGGGCGACGCCAATCGGGTGCAGTAGGATGTCGGCACGCCAAGGCAGCAGGCTCCCCATCCCGGAACGCATGGGCTGCAGATTGAATGCGCTGACGCGTCGAAAGCGCGTCAGAACGGGCGGATCGCTGCAACCAAACGAACGGAGTCAGGTGTTCTGCATCTTGAAGCGAATTTTCTGCCCGACGACTAGTACGACGCCGGCGAGCAACCCCAAATCCTCAGGTACGTTCAGCACGACCGCTGCCGAGGTACCGACCAAGGCCCACGTTACGGGAATGGCCAGGATCACGAAGGGGACGCGTGGTGAGGCCATCAGGACCGCGAGCGTGAAGATCGTCGTTGGGCACGGCGCCACGCCGAACATGGGTGAGATGGGCCAGCCGTGACCGGCCAGGTAACCCAAGGCTGGATAGATCGCCATCGCATAGACAATTAGCAGTCCCGGGACCATCCCCTTCCAGAAGCCTCGCTCGGGCCGGATCGCGCTGGCGTGAGACGCGTAGGCCAGAAACAGCAGGCCCTGGATCACAAAAAGTGCCGCAAACCCATAAGCGGCCGGGTTGACCGGCGCAAAGAACCGATAATGGTACGCGATGCCGTTCCAGATCCAGTAGATCGCAAGCGTATAGTATGCTGCCCGGCCACTCCACGCGCGCTCGGCCACGATGCTCCAGAGCGTCACGATGCCTATCGCGTAAGCGCCAATGTGCGCAGGCCAGATGGCCGTGTTGTAGGCCTCGAATACCGCGAAGAACTGGTCCGTCGTAAA
>RXJK01000020.1 GCA_003963125.1 Hyphomicrobiales bacterium | reverse complement strand
GCCGGGCGACAACATCGCGGTCGTGATCGAGCTGATCACGCCGATCGCAATGGAAGAGAAGCTGCGCTTCGCCATCCGTGAAGGCGGCCGCACCGTCGGCGCCGGCGTCGTCACCGCGATCATCGAATAAGCAAAGGTTCGGGAAGGCGCCGCCAACGGGCCGGCGCCTCTCTTCTCAAGGGGTCAGTGAGCGGCACATGCAAAGCCAGAACATAAGAATTAGGCTCAAAGCCTTCGATCATCGCGTGCTCGACGCTTCGACGCGCGAGATCGTCAACACGGCCAAGCGCACGGGCGCCGAGGTGCGCGGGCCGATCCCGCTGCCGACGCGCATCGAGCGCTTCACGGTGAACCGTTCGCCCCACATCGACAAGAAGAGCCGCGAGCAGTTCGAGATGCGCACGCACAAGCGCCTCTTGGACATCGTCGATCCCACGCCGCAGACCGTGGACGCGCTGATGAAGCTCGATCTCGCAGCCGGCGTCGACGTCGAGATCAAGCTCTAAGCCGCATCGAACATCAACCGGTACGCTGCCCCGTCAAGAATTGGTCAGCCTCTGCCAGTGAGAACAAGGAAGTCGGAACATGCGTTCCGGAGTGATAGCCCAGAAGGTGGGCATGACCCGCATCTTCACGGACACCGGCGAGCACGTGCCGGTCACCGTGTTGAAGCTCGACAACGTCCAGGTGCTCGGCCACCGCACCGAGGAGAAGAACGGCTACACGGCCCTTCAGCTCGGCGCCGGTTCGCGCAAGGCGAGCCGCGTGACGCGCTCCGAGCGCGGCAGCTTTGCCGTCGCCAAGGTCGAGCCCAAGCGCAAGATCGTCGAGTTCCGCGTGTCGCCGGATAACCTCATCGAGGTCGGCGCCGAGATCACGGCCGACCACTTCGTGAAGGGCCAGTTCGTCGATGTGACGGGCACCAACCAGGGCAAGGGCTTCCAGGGCCCCATGAAGCGCTGGAACTTCGGCGGCCTGCGCGCCACGCACGGCGTCTCCGTCGTGCACCGCTCGCACGGTTCGACCGGTCAGCGTCAGGACCCCGGCAAGGTGTTCAAGGGCAAGAAGATGGCCGGCCACATGGGTGACGAGCGCGTCACCACGCAGAACCTCGTGGTCGTCGAGACCGACAAGGATCGCGGGCTGTTGCTGGTGCGTGGCGCCGTGCCGGGTGCCAAGGGCGGCTGGGTTCTCGTGCGCGACGCGGTCAAGCGCGCCGCCCCGAGCGATGTGCCCAAGCCCGGCGCCTTCCGTGCGCCCGAAGCCGCGGCCGCGAAAGGGGAGTAAGGAGCGATGAAGGCTCAAGTCAAAACCCTCGATGCGCAGAGCGCCGGCGAGGTCGAGCTGTCCGACGCGATCTACGGCCTCGAGCCGCGCACGGACCTCATCCACCGCATGGTGCGCTACCAGACGCTGAAGCGGATGGCCGGCACGCATCACGCCCAGGACCGGTCCGAGGTCACGACGACCGGCAAGAAGATGTACAAGCAGAAGGGCACCGGCGGCGCCCGTCACGGTGACAAGTCGGTGCCGCAGTGGCGCGGTGGCGGCAAGGTGTTCGGCCCCAAGCCGCGCAGCCATGCCATCGCCCTGCCGAAGAAGGTGCGCGCCCTTGCCCTGCGTCACGCGCTCTCGGCCAAGGCGAAAGCCGGCGAGATCGTCGTGATCGACAAGGCGCAGTCGGCGGACGGCAAGACCAAGGGGCTCATCGAGAGCTTCGGCAAGCTGTCGCTGACGAACGCGCTGATCATCGACGGCGCCACGATCGAGCCGACCTTCGCCCGCGCCGCCCGCAACATCCCGAACATCGACGTCCTGCCGGTGCAGGGCATCAACGTCTACGACATCCTGCGTCGCAAGAGCCTCGTGCTCACCAAGGCGGCGGTGGAAGCGCTGGAGGCGCGCTTCAAATGAGCAAGAAGAAGAAAGGCAAGCTCGACGCCCACGACGTGATCCGGTCGCCCGTGATCACCGAGAAGGCGACGCTCGTGTCCGAGCACAACCAGGTTGTGTTCAAGGTCGCCAACGGCGCGACCAAGCCCGAGATCAAGGCGGCCGTCGAGAAGCTCTTCGGCGTCAAGGTGAAGGCTGTGAACACCCAGGTCCGCAAGGGCAAGATGAAGGTGTTCAAGAACATCCGCGCCATCCAGAGCGACAGCAAGCGCGCGATCGTGACCCTCGAAGAGGGCCATTCGATCGACGTCACCACCGGTCTCTGAGGGAGGACGGCCCATGGCTTTGAAAACGTTCCGTCCGACCACGCCGAGCCTGCGTCAGCTGGTGCTCGTCGACCGCAGCCATCTCTGGAAGGGCGCCCCCGTCAAGGCGCTCACCGAGGGCAAGCGCAAGACCGGCGGCCGCAACAACTACGGCCGCATCACCACGCGCCACATCGGCGGCGGTCACAAGCAGACCTATCGCAAGATCGACTTCCGTCGTTCCAAGCGCGACGTGGCCGGCAAGGTCGAGCGGCTGGAGTACGATCCCAACCGCACGGCCTTCATCGCCCTCATCAAGTATTCGGACGACACGCTGGGCTACATCCTCGCCCCGCAGCGTCTCGCCGAAGGTGACACAGTGATCGCGGCCGAGAAGGCCGACGTGAAGCCCGGCAACGCCATGCAGCTCGCCTCGATGCCGATCGGCACGATCGTGCACAACATCGAGCTGAAGCCCGGCGCCGGCGGCAAGATCGCCCGCTCGGCCGGCTCCTACGGACAGCTCGTCGGCCGCGACGCCGGCTGGGCCGTCCTCCGCCTCAACTCGGGCGAGACGCGCCGCGTCCGCGCCGAGTGCATGGCGACCGTGGGCGCTGTCTCGAACCCCGATCACATGAACGAGGTCGTCGGCAAGGCCGGTCGTACGCGCTGGAAGGGCACGCGCCCCACGGTGCGCTCGATCACCATGAACCCGGTCGACCATCCCAACGGCGGCCGCACCAACGGCGGCAAGCACTGGGCGACGCCCTGGGGCAAACCGACGAAGGGCTACAAGACCCGCAAGAACAAGTCGACGGACAAGTACATCATCCGCTCGCGGCACGCGTCGAAGTAAGGAAACGGTGAGATGGCACGTTCCCTCTGGAAAGGCCCCTTTGTCGACGGCTTCATCCTCAAGAAGGCTGAGAAGTCGCGCAATTCCGGCCGCAGCGAAGTGATCAAGATCTGGAGCCGCCGCTCCACCATCCTGCCGCAGTTCGTCGGCCTGACCTTCGGCGTGCACAACGGCCAGAAGCACGTGCCCGTGACGGTGACGGAAGACATGGTAGGCCACAAGTTCGGCGAGTTCTCTCCGACCCGCACCTTCCACGGCCACGGCGGCGACAAGAAGGTCTCGAAGGGCAAGTAAGGATCAAGGCCCGGCGGCGTCCCGGTAGGGAGCCCTCGGAGAAGACAGGCGCGGCAGACGCGACGAAAGAAAGCGAACGACGATGGGCAAGGCGAAGAGAGAGCGGGTTCTCTCCGAGAGCGAGGCGAAGGCGGTGGCGCGAAATCTCAAGATTTCGCCCCAGAAGCTGAACCTGCTCGCGCAGTTGATCCGCGGCAAGAAGGTCGACACCGCGCTCGCGGACCTCGAGTTCTCGAGGAAGCGCATCGCGCAGGACGTCAGGAAGTGCGTGATGAGCGCGGTGGCCAACGCCGAGAACAACCACGGCCTCGACGTGAACGACCTCGTCGTCTCGCAGGCCTACGTCGGCAAGAACCTGGTCATGCGCCGCTTCCATGCGCGCGGCCGCGGCCGCTCCTCGCCGATCGAGAAGCCGTTCGCGCAGCTGACCGTGGTCGTGAAGGAAGTCGAGGCCAAGGCTGACGCCAAGGGCAAGTCGAAGGAGACCGACTGATGGGTCACAAAGTCAATCCGGTCGGCCTCCGCGTCGGCATCAACCGCACCTGGGATAGCCGCTGGTTCGCATCCCGCGCCGAGTACGGCCGGCTGCTGCACGAGGACATGGCGATCCGCGAGCACATCATGAAGCAGCGCCGCCAGGCGGGCATCGCCAAGGTGGTCATCGAGCGTCCGCACAAGAAGTGCCGGGTGACGGTGCACACCGCGCGCCCCGGCGTTCTCATCGGCAAGAAGGGCGCCGACATCGAGAAGCTGCGCTCCGAGCTCGCCAAGCTCACCTCGTCGGAAGTGCACCTCAACATCGTCGAGGTGAGGAAGCCCGAGATCGACGCAACACTCGTCGCCGAGACCATCGCCCAGCAGCTCGAGCGCCGCGTGGCGTTCCGCCGGGCCATGAAGCGCGCCGTGCAGTCGGCCCTGCGCCTCGGCGCCCTCGGCATCCGCATCAACTGCTCCGGCCGCCTCGGCGGCGCGGAAATCGCCCGCATCGAGTGGTACCGCGAGGGCCGCGTGCCGCTGCACACGCTGCGCGCCGACATCGACTTCGGCTACGGCCTCGCCCAGACCGCTTATGGCGTCATCGGCGTCAAGGTCTGGATCTTCAAGGGCGAGATCATGGAGCACGATCCCATGGCCGCCGAGAAGCGCGCGCTCGAGGCGCAGGAGGGCGGCGGCGGTGGCCGCGGCGGTCGCGGTCGCGATCGCGACAACTGGTCTGGCGATCGCCAGGCCGAGCCCGCCAAGGCTTGAGACAGGACCTTAGAAGATGCTGCAACCTTCACGCACCAAGTTCCGCAAGGCCCACAAGGGCCGCATCCATGGCAAGGCCAAGGGCGGCACGACGCTGAACTTCGGGTCGCACGGCCTGAAGGCGGTGGAGCCCGAGCGCGTCACCGCGCGCCAGATCGAGGCCGCCCGTCGCGCCATCTCGCGCGGCATGAAGCGCGCCGGCCGCGTCTGGATCCGCATTTTCCCGGACGTGCCCGTAACCAAGAAGCCGGCCGAAGTCCGAATGGGCTCCGGCAAGGGCTCGCCCGAGCTTTGGGTGGCCCGCGTCAAGCCCGGCCGCATCATGTTCGAGCTCGACGGCGTGCCGGATGCGACTGCCCGCGAGGCGTTGCTGCTCGGCGCCGCCAAGCTGCCGATCAAGACGCGCATCGTCACGCGCCAGCTCTGAGAGGACACAAGTCATGAAGTCCAAAGAGGTCAGGGGCCTGACGGAAGACCAGCTCGACGACCAGCTGGTCAAGCTGAAGAAGGAGCAGTTCAACCTGCGCTTCCAGCGTGCGTCCGGTCAGCTCGAGAACACGGCTCGGGTCCGCGAAGTGCGCCGCGACATCGCGCGCGTGAAGACGATCCAGGCGCAGAAGCGCCAGCCGAAGACTGCTTGAGGGTACTGAGATGCCGAAGCGCATTTTGCAGGGTGTGGTGGTCTCCGACAAGAACACCAAGACGGTCGTTGTCGAGGTGGAGCGCCGCTATACGCACCCCCTCTTCAAGAAGACCGTGCGTCGCTCGAAGAAATTCCATGCTCACGACGAGGAAGAGACCTTCAAGGTGGGCGATATCGTGCGC
>RXJK01000279.1 GCA_003963125.1 Hyphomicrobiales bacterium | reverse complement strand
TGCACGTTCCCGATGCCACATCAGGCCGTCGATGCCGCGCTCGAGATGCAGGTCGTGCTCAAGGAAGCCATCGCCCGCAACGAGATCGACGTGCCGACGCTCGCCATCCGCACGGGCTTCCACGCCGGCCCCGTGATCTCCGACGGCTCGGACGTGTTCGGCGATGCGGTCAATCTCGCCGCGCGTGTCGCCGCCCACGCCAAGCCCGAGCAGATCCTGACGAGCCGGCAGACGGTCGACCGCCTGCCGCGCGAGCGGGCGAGCCAGGTGCGTTTCATCGGCAACGCGCACATCAAGGGCAAGCGCGACGCGCTGGAACTGTTCGAGGTCATTCTCGAGACCGAGAACCTGACGAAGATGCAGGATCTCGTCGTCACGCACAGCGGCGCGGGGAAGCTCACTGCCACGTTCGGTGCGCGCAGCATGGAACTGAGCGACCAGCGGCCGTCCATCACCATGGGGCGCGGCGAGGAGAACGACTTCGTCGTGCTCGATCCGCTTGCTTCGCGCCTGCACGCGCGCATCGAGATGCGGCGCGGCCGCTTCATCCTGATCGACCAGAGCCTCAATGGCACGTTCGTCGCCATTCCCGGCCGCAAGGAAGTGGCGGTCCGGCGCGACGAGTTCCCCCTGATGGGAACGGGCCTGCTGGCGCTCGGCAAGTCGACGACGGTGCACAAGGACCATTGCATCGCCTGGACGATCCACAGCGGACGCGGCACCGACGCCACCGTCATCACGACGCGGCGCAAGCTTACCGGATTATGAAGCCTCTCGCGCACTTTCGCAGGGCGCGCCCAACGATCCGTAAAGCACCTTAACAATCAGAAAATGCAGTTTAACGCGCCATAAGCATTGGCAACGCTACCGTGACGGCGATCGGTTGCGAGCGTTCCGCGTGGTTGCTGTTTTGAACAAGACTTTGCTCCTGAAGCCGCAAAGGCTCGCCGTCGTGGCGCGAACCAGCCGGAGAGATCCGGCGCGGGCGGTCGGGTCGGTGTCGGTTGGGTCGAGAGTGAAGGAGCGCCTTGCATGATGTCGGCAACCGGCCAGAAGATGCGCGTCCTCATCGTCGACGACAGCCGCTCCAATCTCGCCCTCTTCAGCAATATCGTGAAGGGGCTGCAGTGCATCGCCGTGCCCTTCGTCGATCCGCGCCTCGCGCTTGTCGATGCAACCACGCACGCAGCGGATATGGTCATCACCGACTACGTGATGCCCGGCCTCAACGGCATGGAGCTCATTGACCGGCTGCGCGCCCTGCCGGGCTACGCCGACGTGCCGATGGTGATGATGTCCTCGTGCGAGGAGAGCGCGGTCCTCTACAAGGCGCTCGACATGGGCGTCACGGACTTCCTGCGCAAGCCGATCGACGCCATCGAGGTGAAGGCGCGCCTGCGTAACCTGCTCAAGCTGCGCGAGGCCCAGAGCCGGCTGCAGCACCGCGTGACCTGGCTCGACGAGGAGGTCCGCCGCGCCACGCGCAAGCTCGCCGCCCGCGAGGAGGAGATAATCCTGCGGCTGTGCCGCGCGGCGGAATCGCGTGACGGCGACACGGGCGCCCACATCCAGCGCATGGCGAGCTATTGCCGCCTGATCGGCGAGGCCCTCGATCTCGGCGAGGCGCAGTGCCAGACGCTGACCTTGGCCGCCCCCATGCACGACATCGGCAAGATCGCCGTGAGCGACGCCATCCTCCTCAAGCCTGGCAAGCTGACGTCCGAGGAGCGGGCGATGATGGAACTGCACACCCTGTACGGCTTCCAGATCCTGTCGGGCAGCGACTCCGATCTCATCAAGTGCGCTGCCGATATCGCGGCCACCCACCACGAGCGCTGGGACGGGACGGGCTACCCCGCCCGCAGCCGGGAAGATGAGATCCCGCTTTTCGGCCGCATCGCCGCGGTGGCGGACGTGTTCGACGCGCTGACCAGCGAGCGTCCCTACAAGAAGGCGTGGTCGCCGGAGGACGCGATGGCCTACCTCAAGGCCTGTTCGGGCCAGCAGTTCGACCCGCAGTGCGTCAACGCCTTCGCGTCAAGGTGGCAGGCGGCCCTCGGCATCTACCACGCCAAGAACGACAGCTTCGCCATCTCCCCGGCCTCGCAGAGCCTGCGGACGCCGGAGATCGTCGAGGAAGCTCAACTTAGGGCCTAACTTTCAGCGCGAAGCCCAACAATGGGCGCAATATTCCCTTTGTGATGGGGCAACCCGGCCGCACGTCGACCGCCGGGCCCACAATTTGCCGTTGATTGCCCGCATTTTCCTACCGATCATCCTTAACTCTGGGGCATGATCGGAGGCCTGCGGCAGATTCCAAGCTGGGTCTGAGCAGCGCCGGGATCCGACGGCCGAGAGGACGCACCGCGAGGCGTCACCACTTACTTCACGCGCAGGGGACTATGAACGCGATGCTGTTCTCCAGGGTTTTTGCGCTGCTGCTGGGCTTTGCCATCATGGTAAGCGCCACGGCGGCTCGCAGCGCCGATGCAACTCCAGACGATACGGCCCGCTTCCTGGCCGGCCTTCCGGTCTCGCCGGATTCGCCGCTCGCCCCGCTCACCAAGGAGCGGGACTGGATCGAGCACGCCAAGACCTTCGACAGCATCTGGGCCGACCAGGAGAAGCGCCAGCTCTCCAAGATCCGCGAATGGTCGCAGGCCACGCTCACGAACCGTCGCGACACGCTCTACTATTTCTTCTCCGGTCCCGACTTCATGTACGCCGACGCCTTCTTCCCGGGCGCAACGAACTACCTGATGGCGGGCCTCGAGGCGCCGGGCAAGATCCCCGATATCGCCAAGCTGCGGAAAGGCTCCGTCCCTTCCGAGCTGTCGCGCGTGCGCACCGCGCTCCGCACCCTGTTCAAGAACAGCTACTTCATCACTAGCGAGATGGGCAGCGACCTGAACCGCACCCAGCTCAACGGCACTCTGCCCGTGCTCTACGTGTTCCTCGCCCGCACCGGCAAGACCATCAAGGACGTGAACCTCGTCAGCATCACCAACGAGGGCAAGCTGGTCCCCTCGACCGACAGCGATCCGCGGGGCACGCCGAAGGGCGTCCACATCGTCTTCTCTGGCGCCGATGGCAAGGCGCAGAACGTCTATTACTTCTCCACGAACCTCGCCAACAACGGCGTCGCGAGTTCCGGCTTCCTCAAGTGGGCCGAGACCTTCGGGACGGGCGACGGCTTCGTGAAGAGCGCCTCCTATCTGATGCACAACGCCGAATTCTCGATGGTGCGCGACTTCGTCATGAAGCAGGCCGTGCGCATCCTGCAGGACGATACGGGCATCCCCCTGCGCTACCTGGAGCAGACCTACGACGTGCAGCCCTACGGCACCTATGTCGGGCCGATCCCGGTGTTCGCTGGCCAGTACCAGGCGAAGATGAAAGAGCTGTTCGCCAAGGGTAAGCCGCCGCCGATCTCGTTCGCCTACGGCTATCGCTTCCGGCAGAGCCACGTCCTCATTGCTACTAAGAAGGACGTGAAGGCCGAGAAGAAGCCCTGACGGGCTTGCGCATCTCCGACCTTGATCATGCCGGGGCTCGTCCCCGGCATTTTCGTTTGCACTTGGGCAACACCGCCGCGCTCTTTCCGCATCACCCCGCCGCGTTAGCGACTTCGTAACTACGCCAATGCCAGCGTTTGCTCCTGACCTTGCACGCGTTGGGGGCGCCGCATGAGCCTGTTTGCATCCGTATCGATCGCCGAGATCAAGGCGCGTGGCAGCATCAAGGATGCCGACGTCGTTCGCCTGCGCAAGAATTTCGCGGAAGCTGCTTCGGTCTCGCTTGCCGAGATCGACATGCTGCGCTCGCTCAACGACGCCTGCCCTATTCAGG
>RXJK01000168.1:19156-21520 GCA_003963125.1 Hyphomicrobiales bacterium | reverse complement strand
CAAGGACCTATGCCCGGTCGCAGCCCGCGCCCCTCGTGCCCGAGCGGGCGTATGACGCGGCCTTCGGCACGACGACGTCAAACACCTACGCTCGCATCCAGGACACGTCGGCCACGTTCTTCAACGGGCCACTCTCGACCGTGGAGCTCACGGGAGGAGGCTCAGGCTACGACGTGCCTCCGGACGTCAGCATCTCGGGCGGCGGCGGGGCCGGGGCCCAGGCCACGGCCACCCTTGCGCCGCGCTCCGTCGGGACGCTCTCGCTCTCCTCCGGGGGTGGCGGCTACACATCGGTGCCCTCGGTGGCAATCACCGGTGGCGGGGGCGCGGGGGCTACGGCGACCGCCGTCGTGGGCGCCAGGGCTCTGTCCGGGGTGGCCGTCTCCGCGAACGGCAGCAACTACGCGACGGTGCCTTCGGTCGTGATCTCCGGAGGCGGCGGTAGTGGCGCGACGGCGATCGCGGTCGTGTCGGGCAGGCGTGTCACCTCCATCCTCCTGACGAGCGCCGGGAGTGGCTATACCTCGCCTCCCACGGTCACACTCAGCGGTGGCGGCGGCTCGGGCGCGAGGGGGACAGCCGTGCTCGGCGGCGCGTCCGTGACCGGTCTCACGCTGACGGCCCCAGGGACCGGATTCACGAGTCCGCCGACGGTGACGATCGTCGGCGGGGGCGGCACCGGTGCCGCTGCCACTGCGACGCTGAGCCCCGCGGCCGTCGCGAGCCTCAGCCTGACCTCCGCCGGAGACGGCTACACGGCATCCCCGACGGTCAGCTTCTCTGGTGGAGGAGGATCCGGCGCCACGGCCCTTGCACACGGACTGACCATGACGCTGCAGCCCAAGTCGATAGTCGAGGACTTCGATCCCACCTTTGGACGAATGAATGCGATGCTCGGAACGGAAGTGCCGAACACGAATGCAACGACCCAGACATCCATCCCAGATTTCGATACCGACCCGCCGACCGAAGTCCTGCGAGGCACCCCTGCGGCAACCCGGCTCGGCAGCGCGGCCGATGGGACCCAGATCTGGAAGATCACGCACAACGGGGTCGATACTCACGCGGTTCACTGGCACATGTTCGATGTCCAGGTGATCAACCGAGTGGGCTGGGACGGCGCAATTCGGCCGCCCGACCCGAACGAAATCGGCTGGAAGGACACTGTGAGAATGAATCCTCTGGAGGACGTCATCGTTGCCCTCCGCCCCATCCTTCCGGATGTGCCCTTCGAGCTGCCGAACAGTGTTCGCCCACTCGATCCCACGAGCCCGCTCGGGTCGACTCTCGGTTTTCACAATGTGGACCCGACCAACCAGCCGGCGCCGGTGACGAACAAGCTGGTCAACTTCGGATGGGAATACGTGTGGCATTGCCACCTGTTGGGCCACGAAGAGAATTCCATGATGCGGCCGATGGCTGTCGCAGTGGCACCTGTAGCACCCACCGGCCTTACGGCGCAGGTCGTCGGGCGAACGGTACGGCTCCTCTGGCGCGACCAGTCCATCAACGAGACGAGTTTCATCGTGCAGCGCGCGCGGTCGGCTTCCGGGCCATGGGCCACGATCACGACCGGGGTGCCGCCGGCGGCCGGCTCCGGCAGCACGGTGAACTTCATTGACACCAGCGTTGCGAGCGGGAGCACATACGTCTACCGAGTGCTGGCGGCGAACGTCGTGGGCTACGTGCAGAGCTATGCCGCACCGGCCGTCGGCTACCCGACGGCGTCCGCAGAGTCCCCGAGCTCGGGCATCTCCAACGCGGTGACGCCGTGACCAGCGGCTGGGTGGAAATGGCTCACGACGACCTGGCGATATGCGACGCACACGCTCGTCCGACGCCCGTGAGCGCCGCCAGGCCTGCGGTCGTCGGCAACGGGCGACGTCTACGGATGGGCGAAGACCATGTGGTGTGACGAAGACATGTTCACGCCAGACACTGCAGGGCTGCCTCGGGCACCGAGAAACTCGTACGCTACGGTCACTCGGTCTTCTGGTGGCTGCCGGTGCCCCGTAGTAAACGCCTCAGAGTACGGGGTGTTGGTCGCCTGCCCAGTGAGTGACGAGCAGGTCGGAGAGACTGTTCACGTTGAGTTCAGTGTTGATGGCGGCCTTGCAGAGGCCGTGGCCACAGTGGTCAGCGTCCAGAGAGAGCGCGGCTGGATCGCTCTGAGATTTGCGGATGCGCCGAGCGCCGCTGGGAAGCGCCGGCGCCGGCCAATCCCGAAGGGAGGGCAGGGCGAGCGGGTCATAGCGCCCTGCCATGAAAGGAGCCGTCCGGAAGTCCTGTTTGAGTTGCGGGCTCTGGCGGCGATGGTATACGACCGTGCGATCCTCGAGTCCACCGACCGGCCTCACGAGAACC
>RXJK01000168.1:16988-19106 GCA_003963125.1 Hyphomicrobiales bacterium | reverse complement strand
CCAACCGTCTCGCGTCGGAGCTGGGAGCTCCAAGCGTGGGTACGCCCCGAGATTTCCGCTCGTTTCTGACGGCTCTGGCGGCGATGGCTCGTACAGGCTGATTCGAGGTGGCGCTTGGCCAGGTAGGACGATCATCCTGCCGGCAGCGCCACAGCACCGGCGTCCAGCCGGCGGCGAGGCCACGCGAGTAGCTGGTGGGGGAAGCCCGCGGTGGCCTTCATGGCCAAAGAACATCACCCGACTGGGCAGATCGTCGGTCGCAACCACCCGCCACCCGCCTGACCCACTACCTCCGCCCCCCCGGCGACACCATCGTCGACGGTCTTAGGTAGCGGACGCTCCTGATCTCGAGTGATATCGCTCACTGGCTGCCAGAAACGCACCGCAGTCAATGTCGATTCTGCGGTGTGCCCGGCGCGGCGAGCGGTGGCGCAGGGACTCGGGGGACCTGCGCCACCGCGCCGGGATTCCCGCACGCCATCTCCGGTGGCGCCCTTCGCCGGACGCATGTCCTGATTCAGCGCGACGCGGGGAGTCGGCGTGCCCGGCCTCCACCGTCAGTTCTGACTGAAGCCGGCCATCATCAGGCGAGCGCCGATCTGTTCACCGTCGCGCCAGTGCTCGACCAGAACGCTCTCGCAACAGTCAGCCAAGAGGAACTCCGCGAAGCCCTCCGCAAGGGCCTCGCTGACGAACATCAGCCGCGCCCCGCGAGCCCCTTGGACGGCCGCGACATGCCACCACTCGAGCGCGTCGACCATGGGCTCATCCACCCCTTGCAACCACACGGCCGGCATCAGACACGAGTCCTCCGCGGCGCACAAGTATCCACAAGCGCGACCGACAGTTGGTCCCGTCGCCGGGCCCGGGTCGGCTCGACGAACTCCATCGGCCGGGGTACGCGGAGGGCGAAGCGGTGCATTCTCGTAATGCTCAAGCTCAGAGGGCGTGCGCGCCAGCGTGCAAAGGCGGATGTGACACTGTGGAGAACTACGGAGACGCCAGCGGCGATGACCCCGAGTGGTGCGGCGCGGCCGGTACCTGATCGTCCCGGTGAGCGAGCTCGAGCGATGGCTGGACGGGGAGGCCGCGCGATGGGCCAGCTGACGGAGGCGCGGCGATGCCGCTCGAAGGTCCCGCTCAGCGCGAGTTCCGCCGACCCGCGGGGAGTCCGGTGGGGACGTTCGACGCTTCTGGACGCCACCGGTGGGGGCTCGGCCCCCCCGTGGGCGCAGTCGTGGGCCGCCGATACTCCGCGTCGCTGAGTGGATCCGGTCCAGAAACGACGCGACCCGGGGTGCCTGCCCCGGGGTCGGTTCCTACGGACGAACTCACCGTGTCATCCATAGCTCGTCGGCGGCGGCGCGGGCGAAGGCGCGGCGCACCAGGTCGGCGCAGTCGCTGCGGCCCACGCGGACGCTATGGGGCATCCGGCGGTTGGGCAGGCCCGTGATGCCGAGCGCGCGAGCCTGGCCCTACTGTTGCCCGGTGTGTGTCTCGGAGCGCGAGACACGCCCGCGACGGGAGCGCGGAGCATGGGGGTCCGCCGCGTCCCGGAGACGATTGCCGAGACGGGCCCCCTTCCGGCGACCTGCCTTGGCACGCCGAGTCACATCGTCGGGCGCGTTTGAGCGGGAGGCAAGGGGTTCGAGTCTCCTCTTCCGGCTCTCTCGCACCTCCGGTGCGGTGCGAGACGCAGTTCCGCCCGAGTGCTAGTCGATCTCGACGTCGAAGTCCCAGTACACGAGGGGCCGCCCTCCCCCCGGAGCCCAGCGGAGTCTGCCCGCGCCCACGGGCAGCACGTCGCGGAGCACGAGCCGCGTCCGGCGCCCGGTTGCGAGCCGGCCCGAGCGGATCCCCGCGACGCGCGGCCGGTGCAGGTTGCCGAGCTCGTCCACGATCGTGAACGCCGACGGCGCGAGCGGCACGATCCCGACCGGGTCGTCGAAGGTCACGACGAAGGTGCAGGGGCTCGAACTGGGCACGGGGAAGCGTCCCTCCGAGGGCACCTGCGGGCCGACGGCCGTCGCCCGCACGCGGCCGTGCGGCAAGTCCACCTCGACCGCGTCGCCCTGGATCGCCAGCCGCGGGTGGGCGTGGCTGGCGTGCACGACGCGC
>RXJK01000168.1:16589-16938 GCA_003963125.1 Hyphomicrobiales bacterium | reverse complement strand
TCGCCGAGCCCGCCGCACGCAAGCCCGTGGCGTTCGAGACCGTCACCGTTCCGAACGACCCGATCGCCATCGCACGCGCCCTGCAGATCGAACTACGGCGCGTGGGCTGCTACGACGGCGAGACCCACGGCATCTGGTCGACGGCGTCGCGCAAGGCCATGCGGGCCTTCACCGACCGTGTGAATGCGAGCCTGCCCATCGACCGGCCTGACTTCATTCTCCTTTCGCTCGTGCAAGCGCATCCCGGACAGGCGTGCGGGGCGGGCTGCCCTTCGGGCCAGGTGACGGGTGAGGCCGGCAAGTGCGTGCCCGCGGCCATCGTGGCGCACGCACAGCGCAGGATCACCGC
>RXJK01000168.1:5578-16539 GCA_003963125.1 Hyphomicrobiales bacterium | reverse complement strand
CGGCGTGATCCGCGAGACACTGCCCGATCTGTCGCCGCCTCCGGCGCCGCTCGCCTCCCTGTCGGAGCCGCGGCAACCCTCGTTCGCGGACACTTCGCGCATGGGCCTTGCCGGGCCCGCGGCCGCGAAGCCCGACGACAAGCCCGAGGAGAAGCTCACGGCGGAAGCCAAGGAGCGCAAGGCACGGCGCGAGCGGGAGCGTGAACGCGAGCGGCGCATCGCGCGGGATTCGAAGCCCGCGTCGTTCGGGCAGACGCGCTGGGCGCGCGACTTCTTCCGCAAGGACGGCGTGACGTTCTGATTTCGATCGGACGACCGCCGGCGCAGGCGCGCCGACCTACGCCGCGGACTTGAGACGCGCGAAGCCGGCCTCGAGGTCGGCCTTGATGTCCGCCACGGCCTCGAGCCCGATATGCAGGCGCAGCGTCGGCCCCTTCGGCGACCACTGCGTCGCCGTTCGCGACGGGGCGGCATTGTAGGGGATCATGAGGCTTTCGAAGCCGCCCCAGGACGCGCCCATGCCGAACAGCTTCATGCCGTCGAGGAAGGCTGCCAGCGCAGGCCGGCCGCAGGGTTTCAACTCGATGGCGAAGAGCCCCGACGCGCCGGTGAAATCGCGCTTCCAAAGGTGATGCTGCGGATGGCTCTCAAGGGCCGGGTGCAGTACGCGCGCCACTTCGGGCCGCGCCTCGAGCCAGCGCGCGATCTCGACGCCCGACTGCCAATGACGCTGCATGCGGACCTCGATGGTGCGCAGGCCGCGCAGGCCGAGATACATTTCCTCCGTACCCGCACAGATGCCCAGCGCCTGCGCCTCGCTGACGAGCTGCGCCGCAATCGCAGGATCGGCGGCCGTGACCGAGCCCAGCATCGCATCGGCGTGGCCGACGATGTACTTGGTCGCGGCCTGGATGGAGAGGTCGACGCCGTGTGCGAAGGGCTTGAAGAACACGCCGCCTGACCACGTGTTGTCCATGACGACCAGCGCGCCCTTGGCGTGCACCGCCTTGGCGATGGCCGCGATATCCTGGATCTCGAAGGTGAGCGATCCCGGGCTTTCGGTGAAGACCAGCGCGGTGTTCGGCTTCATCAGGGCCGAGATGCCGGCGCCGATGGTCGGATCATAGTAGGTTGTCTCGACGCCATAGCGCTTCATGACGCCCTCGCACATCTTGCGCGTGGGCTGATAGACAGTATCGACCATCAGGATGTGGTCGCCCGCCTTGGTAAACGACAGAAGCACGGCGGCGATCGCGGCGGCGCCCGATGGCATCACCCACGTGCGCGTGCCCCCTTCCATCGCGGCGATGGCTTCGCAGAGCGAATCCGACGTCGGCGAGCCGCGCCGGCCGTACACGTATTTTTGCTGCCGGCTCTCGTAGGCATCGAGCGTCCTGAAGAGCACCGTCGACCCGCGATAGACGGGCGTATTGACGAACCCGTGGTTGGCGAAGGGGTCGCGGCCCGCGTGCGTGACGATGGTCTCGCCGTGCGTGCTGGCGTGCTTATTGCTGTCGTCCGATGCCGTCATCCGTGATCTCCGTAAGCCGCCAACTGTAACGCCCTTGGCGTGCCCTTGTCTCGGCTACAAGACTTCGGCCGCGGACACACTGTGTCGCGCTCCCGACCGTGCCGGACTGCGCTTTTTTCGGCGCCGTGCCCTACCGGTTTGGCCTTGACCGGGATGGGTGCGCCGTACCATCTTGCCCCCACACCACATCAGTCGCACAGATCTTGCGCGGGCCATGCGGGGGCCTCGCGGATCGACAACAACAACAGGCTGGCGGTGCCATGTCCCTAGCGCCGCACTCCTTCGATCAACCTGCTTTGACGGACAGTCCATTGCGCTCTAACGCAGGATCGCCATTGGCTCACGCGGCGGTTGCCGCCGTGCTCGTGCTCGCGATGGTCGGCACGCTTTTGCCCGGTGCAGCGCGGGCCGGCATTCTCGAGGCCGCGCGCCAGAGGGGCGGCGTCGTGTGCGGCGTCAGCGAGGGCATCAGCGGCTACTCCGTGCGCGACGCGAAGGGCGACTGGACGGGGCTCGCGATCGATTTCTGCCGGGCGCTCGCACTCGCCGCCATCGGCAAGCGGGACGCGGTGTCGTTCGTCGCGCTGAAGCCGCAGGAGCGCTTCAGCGCGCTGCAATCCGGCGCCATCGACGTGCTGGCCAGCGACGCCGACCTGACATCGAGCCGGGACGCCGGGCACGGCATCCGCTTCACCGAGCCCCTGATGTACGACGGGCAGGGCTTTCTCGTGCGGCGCGCACACGGCGTGACGAGCGCGCTCGAACTTTCGGGCTCGCGCGTGTGCGTGATGGCGGACACCGGCGACGAGCAGGGCGTGATCGACTATTTCGCCGGCCTGAAGCTGCCGATCGAGATCGTGAAGCTCGAAAAGTGGCTGGATGCCGTGGCGGCGTATGACCAGCGCAGTTGCCACGTGCTGTCGGCGAGCCTGTCGCGCCTCGCAGCCGTCAAAGCGCGGCACGCGGCGCCTGCCGACCAGATCATTCTTCCCGAACTCGCTGCGCGGCATGCAACGGGCGCATTTGTGCGCCAGGGCGACGAGCAATGGTTCAGCATCGTGCGCTGGACGACCTTTGCGCTCTTCGCGGCGGAGAACCTCGGCGTCACCAGCAGCAACATCGAGCAGATGAAAGCCTCACCCGCGCCGGAAGTGCGCCGCTTTCTCGCCGGCGGCGCCGACCTGTGCACGAGCCTCGGCCTTGCGCCCGAGTGGACGCAGCGCATCATCCGGCAGGTTGGCAACTACGGCGAACTCTACGACCGCCACTTCGGCCTCAAGGCCTTCCGCATGGACCGCGGCCTCAACAATCTCGCGGGCCGCGGCGGCCTGCACTTCGCGCCTTCGTTCCGGTAGGCTCCTTCACGCACGGCGCGGGAAATTGACCGCCTCCGTCGATCGCGGAAGACGTGCGCAAGCACGGCCGTCCGGGATCCTGAAGCGGTGAATGCAATTTCAACCCGGCAAGGCCCCGGACTGGCGCTGCGCGCCATCCGGGGGCGCAGTTGGAGGGGGGGGCGCGCTATCTCTTCTTAGGAGCCGGTGCGCTCGCCGTGGCGCTTCTTTTTCTGGGCATATTTCGAGACGGGGCGCCTGTCTCCAGATCCGCCGGCGTCGGGCTTTCCCTCGCGCGGCTTGCCGAAGTGGCGCGGGCCGTTGCCGGGCTTTCCCTGGAACTTGCGGAAAGGCTTGGGCGGGCCTTTGCGCGGCGCGCCTTCGTCCGACGTCGCGCGCGGAGGCGCGGAGGCAGGAGCCGGGCTCGCGTCGCCGGCCGCTTCGTGCGTCTCGCGCGTGATGACGCCTTCCTTGGACTTGTTGGTGCGGACGCTCAGCGCGAACTGATCGGCAGCATCGGCCGTGACCTGGAAGCGCGTCTCGCGCTGAGAGATCTTGATGGCGCCGATCTCGCTCTTCTGCACGCCGCCGGCACGGCAGATCAGCGGCAAGAGCCAGCGTGGATCGGCATTGCGCTCTCGCCCGATGTTGAGGCGGAACCAGACCATGGGCTGCCGCTGGCGATCGCCGGAGGCCTCAGACGACCCGTGGTCCGGCCGGGCGCGGTACCCCTCGCCCTCCTGATGGCGTCGCGGACGTCCGCGATCTTCGCTGCGCATGTGCGGGCGGCTCGCGGGCTCCGATGCGGAGGCGATATCCTCGGGCGCCGGCAGCTTCTCGCGCTGCATGCGCGCGAGCGCCAAGGCGATCTGCTCGGGCGTGCGGGCGGCCTGCAAAGCCTGGACGAGCGCCAGTTCTTCTTCCTGCGCTGGCTCGGTGAAGATGCTGTCCGACAGGAACCGCTCCAGATCCTTCTGCCGGATCGCATCCGCCGTCGGTGCCGGCTCCCACTTCACGCTCAGGCGCGCGGCGCCGATGAGAGCTT
The DNA here is from genome assembly GCA_003963125.1 of Hyphomicrobiales bacterium. Classification (GTDB taxonomy): domain Bacteria; phylum Pseudomonadota; class Alphaproteobacteria; order Rhizobiales; family Hyphomicrobiaceae; genus AWTP1-13. Next base: position 12,629 of record RXJK01000168.1, on the reverse strand, counting down.
CCGCCTTGCGGCGACGGTTGAAGGGAACGACGAGGACGCACAGCCCCTTGCGGCCGGCACGTCCCGTGCGGCCAGAGCGATGCAGCAGCGTCTCGCGGTTCTGCGGCAGGTCGGCGTGGATCACGAGGGTGAGTTCCGCGAGATCGAGGCCACGCGCGGCGACGTCGGTCGCGACGAGCACGCGCGCGCGGCCATCGCGCATGGCCTGCAGGGCGCGCGTGCGCTCGGACTGGCTCAGTTCGCCCGACAGCGCCACCGTCGAGAAGCCGCGCTCGACGAGGCGGGCGTGCATGCGCTTGACGGCCTCGCGCGTGGCGCAGAAGACGAGCGCAACCGGCGCATCGTGGAAACGCAGCAGGTTGACGACGGCGTGCTCCGCATCGGTCGGCGCGACGCGGACGGCGCGGTAGTCGATATCGGCGTGCTGCTCGTCGCGGCGCACGGTCTCGATGCGCAGCGCGTCCTTCTGGTAGCGGCTGGCGAGCGTTGCGATCGGCGGCGGGATGGTGGCGGAGAACAGCAGCGTCTGGCGCTCGGCGGGCGTTGCTTCGAGGATGAACTCCAAGTCCTCGCGGAAGCCGAGGTCGAGCATCTCGTCCGCCTCGTCGAGGACGATACTGCGCAGGCTGCCGAGGTTCAGGCGCTTGCGCTCCAGGTGGTCGCGCAGGCGACCGGGCGTGCCGACGACGATGTGGGCGCCGTGCTCGAGCTGACGTGCCTCGGCGCGGAAGTCCATGCCGCCGACGCACGTGGCGATGCGTGCGCCCGCTTCGGCGTAAAGCCAGACGAGTTCGCGCTGCACCTGCATGGCAAGCTCGCGCGTCGGCGTGACGACGAGGGCCAGCGGCTCGGCTGCCTGTGCGAAGCGCTCCTCGCTGCCCAGGAGCCGCGTCGCGATGGCCATGCCGAAGGCTACGGTCTTGCCCGATCCCGTCTGGGCGGAGACCAGCATGTCGCGGCCGGCGGCCTCCGTCTCGAGGACGGCGCGCTGCACGGGCGTCGCCTCCTGATAGCCGCGCGCGGACAGCGCGCGGGCCAGCGCGGGATGCGTATTAAAGCTCATTTATCTTTGTTTTCCGTGAGATAGCGCTTTCGGGCGCAGCAAGAAGCCCGGCCCGCTCGCAACGGGGGCCGGCCAAGGCGGCAAGATCTACACCATACCCCTCGTCTTGGCCACGCGACGCGCTGAAACACATTAACCGGGCGCAAAGGCGCGGCGGGGCGGGCTCGGTTGATCTGCCCAGGCATCCCCGCTACGAGTGCGACGCCCGCTTTCGAGGCGTGGCCCACCCTGGAGCCCCCATGCGCATCCTCCTCACCAACGACGACGGCATCGATGCTCCGGGCCTGCACGCGCTACGCCAGATCGCGCGCGAGTTGTCCGACGACGTCTGGGTGGTGGCGCCGGAGACGAACCAGTCGGGCGCCAGCCACTCGCTCACCTTGCACGAGCCCTTGCGCATGCGGCAGCTCGACGAGCGCGCCTACGCCGTGCGCGGCACGCCGACGGACTGCGTGATCATGGGCGTGCGGCACCTGCTCAAGGACAAGCTGCCGACGCTCGTCCTGTCCGGCGTCAACCGCGGTGCCAACATGGCCGAGGACGTGACCTATTCCGGCACGATCGCCGGCGCCTTCGAGGGCAGCATCCTCGGCATCCGCTCGTTCGCCTTGTCGCTCGCGTGGGGCCTTTCGGGCCAGGGCACGCTGCGCTGGGAGACGGCGATCGCGCACGCGCCGGGCCTCATCCGCAAACTGCTGGCGGAGGAGTGGGACGCCTCGACGGTGATGAACATCAATTTTCCCGACTGCGCCCCGGATGCGGTGGCCGGCATCGCCGTAACAGAACAGGGGCGGCGCGATCCGGGGCTGCTCAACATCGACGAGCGCACGGATACCTGGGGCACGCCCTACTACTGGCTCGCCTTCCAGCGGCGGCGGTCGAACGCGGCGCAGGGCACCGATCTGTGGGCGATCTATTCCAACCGCATCTCGATCACGCCGCTCTACCTCAACCTCACGCACCGGCCGATGCACGCCCGCCTGACCGACCTGTTCGGAGAATAGTGCGTCACGCCTTAGCGACGAAATTGGCGACGGGACGCAGCGCTCGGCCCTGGATCCCGGCTCTCCGCTTTGCTCCGGCCGGGATGACAGCAAAAGCGCGAGCGATAACTCCTGGCTGTCATCCCTGAATTTGCCGATAGGCAATATCAGGGACCCAGGGGCGAAGCCTTCGAAGCAGCGCGTTTGAGCCCTCTTCTCTCCAAGGCAACACCCGTCGGGGACGTAACATTCCCTTAAGTCTGAACTTGCCAGCCGCGAAGCCGCCAAGGTTCGGCCGCGAGCGATGCACAATCGCGCGCTACTCAACGAGCCCTGCGGGGACGATTGGGACGGTTGGATACGCCACACCTCTCGACATCTCACGCGCGCTGAGATCGTGCGGGGACGCCGGTCATTAACGGGCCCTTAACCAGTTAAGGCTTAAGGATCGGTGGAGTACGAGGTGTGCCCGATGTCCAGTGATAAGCGTACGAGCACCGCGAGCCCCGGCCTGTCTCCCGCCCGGCTTGCCTTTGCAGCCATCGCTCTTGCCGTCTCCGGCTGCAGCGCGGATGTCACGCGCTTTGATCCCCCGAGCCTCAGTCTGACAGACGATGCGCCCGGCGTGCAGCCGTCGTCACGGGCGGGTGCCGATTCCTATGCGACCCAGCCGCGTTCCGGGCTGACCGGCGACGCGAGCACCGTGCCGCCGCCCGCGTCGAACCGCGTCGCGACCCTGCCGCCACCGTCGAGCAACTACAGCGCGCCGTCATCGCCGTCCGCAGCGCTCCCTCCGCCGCAGGCCGAGCGCCGTCCGCTGCCGCCCGCCATGCCGCGCGCGGTCGCCTCGGGCGAGACGATCGAAGTGCACCAGGGCGACACGCTCTACGGCCTCGCGCGCAAGCACAACGTGCCCGTTTCCGCGCTGATCGAGGTGAACAACCTCGGCACCAACGCCACCATCAAGCCGGGCCAGAAGCTCGCGCTGCCCGCGGGCCATGGGTCAAGCGAACCGACACCCGGCCGTCCCGCGGCTCCGAAGTTCCCCGTCGCAAAGGCATCGGCGCCGGCCGTGCAGCCGCAGCCGACGCCCGGCTGGGACGCCACGCACGTCATGAAGTCGGGTGAATCCCTCTACGGCATCGCGCGGCAGTACAAGGTCACGCTCTCCGAACTGCAGCGCGTCAACGGCATCAGCGAGCCGACGCGCGTGCGCATCGGCGCCGTGCTGAAGGTGCCCGGCGAAGCCGGTACGAGCAACGCTTCGGCGCCCGCACAGGCCGCGCCGCGCGTGGCAGCCTCGCAGCCGCCGGCTGCGGCTCCCGAGACGACCGCGTCGCCGGGCGTCCGCGTGATCAACAAGCCCGCGCAGGCAACCGAAGACGCGCCGCCCGCGGCTCAGGCCGAAGCGCCCTCGACGCAGGGCGTGCGCTTCCGCTGGCCGACGAAGGGCCGCGTCATCGCCGGCTTCGGCAAGCGGCCCGACGGCACGCACAACGACGGCATCAATCTCGCCGTGCCGATGGGCACCGACATCCAGGCCGTCGAAGGCGGCCGCGTCGCCTACGCGGGCGGCGACATCCAGGCCTACGGCAATCTCGTCCTGATCCGGCACGACAACGGCTGGGTCTCGGCCTACGCCCACGCCGACAAGATCCTCGTGCAGCGCGACGAGATCGTGAAGAAGGGCCAGGTCATCGCCAAGTCGGGTCGCACGGGCTCCGTCGACCAGCCGCAGGTGCACTTCGAGCTGCGCCAGGGCGCCAAGCCCGTCGATCCCCTGCCCTACCTGGAAAAGGCGACGGCCGCGAACTAACGGCTTCTCTCACCGTCGCGCCATGATCAGGAAGCTCGCGCTCAGCAGGAGCGCGGCGACGACGGCCGCCGCGTAGGCGCCGATGACGCCGACGTAGGGCACGGTGAGCCCGACGGTCAGGAAGAACACCGAAAACGAGACGAGCGACAACGTAACGGCGCGAAGCATGGCGCGCACGGCGTCCGTGCCCGACTGGTTGTGCGTGAAGGTGCCGATCACGGTGAGAACGACGGGGAAGCTCGACATGATCCCCGAGAGCTGCCCGCCCAGAACGTCGGCGCTCGTCAGGATGATGGAGACGAGCGCGAACGTCGCCGCCATGCGCGCCGGGATGTCCCAGGAGGGCAGGCGCACGGGGACCGGGGGCCCCTTCGGCTTCGGCAGGAAGGTGCGCGCGAGCCACAGCGCCGCGAGCGCGATCACGGTCGCGGGCACGATACCGATGTCGAGCAGACGCACGACGCTCGCCAACGCGGCGAAGCAGGCCGCGGCGATCGCGAAGCTCAGCGGCCAGGCCGCGTAGCCGGCCATGATGGAATAGCCGAACATGTAGCCGACGATCGGCACGACGGCGATCACGGCGCCCGTTGCGGCCTTCAGCATGAAGGCGTCGCCGCGATCGAGGCCGAGGAAGAACAGCACCGGCCCCGTCATCCACGGCAGGCCCATGATCAGGCCGCCGATCGCCGGCCCCCAACGCCGCGCGATGAGCGACATGCCGGCCACCAGCACCGGCGGCACCGCGATCTTGACGAGGAGAACGAGAGAAGACATGCGCCGTCAGCCAGCCGCGTTGGAAAGGATCTTCTGGAGGTGGGGGTCTTGCGTGGCAAAGAAGGCCGCCTCGATGCGCTCGGGGACCGACGGACGCAAGAGAAAAGTCGCGATCTCGGCCGCCGCCTCGGGATATGTGTCGAGATAGGCGCTGTGCAGGACATCGCGGCCGTCCTTGTAGGACAGGCGCTGCCGCACAATGGCAAAATGCACCGCGGCGCCGACCAATGGCCCATCGTCCCACACCCTCAGCACGCGGGCGATATCCCCACCGGCGGTGACAACCAGCGTCAGGAGATCCGTCATGTCGGCCTTGGGCTCGGGCTCGCGCTCCCAGGGAATGACGTCGAGACGCGCCATGGCGCCGCGCACCATCGCATCGAAGAAGCGATCGACGAGATCCGCTTCGGCATGCGGCCACATCGTGCGCCAGCGCGCGGCGATGAGGCGGCGCAGGCAGATGTCGACGCCCATGTTGTCCGGGGGATCGTTGCGCGCGAGGAGATCGAAGTAGCGCGGCAGGAAGTGGCGCATCTCGCGCGCTATCTGTCCGTCGTCCCAGCCGTGGGCGGAGTTCGTGTATTCGGCCAATAGCGCCGCCGGGATGTCGCGCAGCGGGGTCGATGTCAGCGCGCGCATCGTCTCGTGCGTCATGCACACGTTGCAATGGCAGACGTGGAGCGCGCTGCCAATCGTGTAGGGCGCGAACAGCGCGTAGGCTTCCTCGACGACGGCCGAAAGCTCCGGTGTCGGAGGAAGTGTCCGGTCGATGTTATAAAGGCCCACGACGTTCTGATGCTTATCGTTGTCTAGCGCTTTGCGGTGCCGGCCGAGGGCCTCGGCCCCTCGGGACGCTCGTAGTCGGCCCCGACCTTGGGCCCGCATTGCGGCGAACGCGGGAGCGCCATCATCGTCAACAGATACTCCAGTTCCTGCGCGTTGGCGGACATGTAGCGGCGCGTCGCCTCGCGCATGCGGGCAAGCGTCGCTGGGGCGCTGTCGTCGAGCGCGATGGCGGGGCTGCCGAGATCGGGTTGCAGCCGCACATAGGTGTGCTTGGGCTCCATGACCAGCCGCAGCGCGTGGTCGATGGAGGGGTCGGAATAGGCGATCTCGAGCAGCGGATCCATCCAGCCCAGGACGCCCCAGCCCCACGCCTCCTCGAATTTGGCGGGGCGGCGCGTGGCGCCGGTTCCCAGCGACAGGAGCAGCACGCTCTTGTCGTTGCCCGCGCGCAGCGTCTGTGCGGCCTCGAAGGCCGTCTGCGCGGGATTGTTGGCGAACAGCGCGCCGTCGACGGCGGCGACGGCGGACTTGGCCGGATTACGCGCGTGCGTGTAGATGCGCGCCGGCGGGAGATAGGTCGGGGCGGCGGTCGCGCCGCGCACCAATTCGCGCATCAGCACCTGTGAATGAGTGCCGAGCGCCGTGAACCAGACGCGGCGGCCGTCCTCGATGTCGTAGACCGGGATGAGCAGGTTCGTGAGCGCCTCCTGCAATCGCACGTCGGAGAAGAACGTCGCGTAGATCTGCTCCAGGGTGTCGACGTCGTAGGCCGGGCGGAAGATGCGGCGCAGCGCGCGCACGGCGGGAGGCCAGTGCGGGAAGATCTCCGCGCCATGCTCCTCGTAGAAGCGCACGATGTCGGCGGCGGTGTAGGCCGGCTCGCGCGCATCCGCATCGCTCGGCCGCGTAAGGCCGAGTGCCAGGATGGCGCCGGTCGAGGTGCCGGCGATGAGATCGAACGAACGGTAGATGGGCTGGCCCGTGCGCTTTTCGATCTCCTGCAGGATCAGCGCGGGGATGATGCCGCGCGTTCCTCCGCCATCGATGGCCAGCACACGGATACAGGGCCCGAAGTTGCGCGGGCCGATCCCGTGCATCCAGCTCACGCCGCCCTCGGTGCGGCCCGTCTCGACTTGCGCAACGATGGGCGCGAGGGGAGGCGGCGGCGCGCCCGGGCGCAGAAGCCAGACGGCAAAACCGACCGCTCCCGCGAAAGCGGCAACGAGCAGCACACCCAACCAACGCAGCGCGCGGCGCACGCCCCCCCTCCACTGTCCATCGCCCGGCCGGCCTCACCTGAGCTTGCGGAGCCTAGACCTTGGCGGCATGGGCGGCAAATTGGGCGCACCCGGACAGTTCGATCAGGCAAAGCAAAAGGCCCGTCCCCGAGGGACGGGCCTTCGCACAAGCGTAGACTTTGCGTCAGCGCGCGTTGGCGCAGAAGCGCTGGATGCGGATGCAGGCGTCTTCGAGCTGGGCATCCGAGACCGCGTAGGAAATGCGGAAGGCCGGGCTCATGCCGAACGCCGCGCCGTGCACCGTCGCCACGCCTTCCTCGTCCAGCAACGCCAGGGCGAAGTCCTGGTCGTTGTTGATCTTGACGCCTTTCGCCGTGGTCTTGCCGATCAG
>RXJK01000168.1:0-5528 GCA_003963125.1 Hyphomicrobiales bacterium | reverse complement strand
GGATAGACGTAGAACGCTCCCTCGGGCTTGGCGCACTTGAGGCCGCGCGTCTGGTTCAGCATCGAGACTACGAGATCGCGGCGCTTCATGAAGGCGGCGTTGTTGCGCTGGATGAAATCCTGCGGCCCGTTCAGCGCCTCGACACCCGCCCACTGCACGATGGAACTCGGGTTCGACGTCGACTGCGACTGCAGCTTGCACATGGTCTTGATGAGCTGCTCGGGGCCGCCCGCGTATCCGAGCCGCCAGCCCGTCATGCAGTAGGCCTTGGAGAAGCCGTTCATGGTCAGCGTGCGGTCATAGAGTGCGGGCTCGACCTGGGCGGGAGTGAAGAACTCCAGCCCGTCGTAGAGCAGGTGCTCGTACATGTCGTCCGACAGGATCCACACATGGGGATGGCGCAGCAGCACGTCCGTCAGCGCCTTCAGGTCCGCCTTGCTGTAGGCGGCGCCCGTGGGGTTCGACGGCGCGTTGAAGATGAGCCACTTGGTCTTCGGCGTGATGGCCTTCTCGAGCTGCTCGGGCTTCAGGCGGTAGCCGTCCTCGAGCTTGCAGGGCACGGTCACGGGCGTGCCGTTGCCGAGCAGCACGATGTCGGCATAGGACACCCAGAAGGGCGCCGGGATGATGACCTCATCGCCGGGGTTCAGGGTGCACAGCAGCGCGTTGTAGAGCACCTGCTTGCCGCCGGTGCCGACCGTGATCTGCGACGTCTTATAGTCGAGGCCGTTCTCGCGCTTGAACTTCTGGGCGATGGCTTCCTTGAGCTGGGGAATGCCGTCGACGTCCGTGTAGCGCGTTTTATTGGCTTTCAGCGCTTTGATCGCCGCCTCTTTGATGTTCTCGGGCGTGTCGAAGTCCGGCTCGCCTGCGGAGAGCGAGATGATGTTGCGGCCCTCAGCGGCAAGCTCACGCGCCTTGGTCGACATCGCAATGGTCTGCGAGGGGGAGATGCGGTTCACGCTGTCGGCAAAAAAGCCCATTGGGTGGCCTCTTCGGCAGTTTGCGCCGCTGGCGTCCTATTCGCGCCCGGGATCCGCGTGAGCCCGGGCGATAGGGCTCGGTTGCGCGCAAACGGGCGCGAACCTACGCTTCAGCCCCCCGGAGTCAAGGCCGAATGCGGGCTAACCTCTCGTGGCGGTGAGGAATTGCGGCCGTTGAGGCGCGAAGAGGCACCCATCCCCTTAGTGCGATCCCGGAAGACGCGCCAGCGCCTGTCCGGGATCCTGCAGCGCGGAGTGGGGCACAGCGTTCGCGGCACGCACCTCGTCTTTACTCTCAACGAGGCTAGGCCCCGGACAGCCGCGCCGTGCGCGGCTTCCGGGGACGCAAAAGGAAGAGAGCGTCGGAAAGAAAAGTGCGTCGGCGCGCGGATGGGTCAGGTGGGCGACATCATGCCGAATTCGCCGGCTTGGAGATTGGCGGCGTCGGCTTCCGCGGCGGAGAAGTCGATGTGGATGTGGTTGCCGTCGGGATCGTGCACGTTGATCTGCAGTTCGTTGGACCCCGGCACGCGGATCGGCGCGTAGGGCACCTTCTCGGCCTCCAGGCGCTTGACCATCTCGACGAGCCCCGTGGCCGAGAAGGCGAAGTGCTCGAGGCGCAATTCCTCGCCGGGCGTGGGCTGTCGCGGCATGCCGACAAGGTGCACCGCCGGCTGGTCGCCGCAATAGAGCCAGGCGCCGGGGAACTTGAAGGGCGGGCGCCAGCCGGGTTTCATGCCCAGTACGCGTCCGTACCACTCGATCATGGCGTCGAGGTTGGCAGTGCGCACGTTGACGTGCTCGAGCCGGCCGATGGGCATGGGTGTCCTCCGTTATGGCTGCGTGTTTACGCCGAGGCTAGCGCAGGTAGTGTTGGCCGGCAAATGAAGCTGGCGGGCACTCTTCTCCCTCTCCCCGCGTGCGGGGAGAGGGCCGGGGTGAGGGGCGGCGGCATACTCAGAGCTTGGAACCAGCTTCTGCCCCTCACCCTAACCCTCTCCCCATTCCGCTGCGCTGCATGGGGAGAGGGAACCGCTGCGAATTCTTTGTCAGCGCGCCTCGTTCTTTCTCCCTCTCCCCGTCCTTACGGGGAGAGGGTCGGGGTGAGGGGCAGCACAAACTCCAAGCGCAGAGCACGCTTCTGCCCCTCACCCCCGGATCAAGTCCGGGGCAGGCTCCGCCCTCTCCCCATAAGCATGGGGAGAGGGAATGGCGTTGCTACTCTTCGATGATGGCCACGGCGCGGGTCCAGCCGCCGGAGGCGGCTTTGATCTTGACGGGGAAGCAGGCGACGGTGAAGCCCGTGGCCGGGAGCGCCTCGAGGTTCGACAGCTTCTCGATGTGGCAGTAGCCGATCTCGCGGCCGGACTTGTGGCCTTCCCAGATCAGGCCCGCGTTGTGCGTCTCGGCGTAGCGCTTCGCCGTATAGACGAAGGGCGCGTCCCAGGACCAGGCGTCGGTGCCGGTGATGCGCACGCCGCGCGACGTCAGGTACAGCGTCGCCTCGCGGCCCATGCCGCAGCCCGTCGGCACGTAGTCGGGCTGGCCGTAGCGCTTTCCGGCGGCCGTGTTGACGACGACGATCTCGAGCGGCTGCAGCGTGTGGCCGATGCGGGCGAGTTCCGCCTCGATATCCTGCGGCGTCACCACGTAGCCATCGGGGAAATGCCGGAAGTCGAGTTTCACGCCCGGCTGGAAGCACCACTCGAGCGGCACCTCGTCGATGGTGATGGCGCGCTTGCCGCCATCCATGGTGGAGGCGAAGTGCCAGGGCGCGTCGAGATGCGTGCCGTTGTGGGTCGAGATGTCGATGCGCTCCATGGCCCAGCCTTCCTTGGCCGGGAGCTGATCGACGGTGAGGCCCGGGAAGTAGCGGCACATCTGCTGGGCGCCTTCGGCGTGCGCCGTGTAGGCGATCTTCGGCTCCATGCCCGGCGGGTCGGAGGCGATGTCGTTCTCGAGCGGCACGGAGATGTCGATGATGCGCCGGGGCATCGTGGTTCCTCCCGGATGTTTTCCGGCAGTCTCCACGGCTGCCCCGCGCGTGTCGACACCTTCCGCGGCGCCGCAGTTTTTCCGTCAGTGGCGGCGCTGGCCGTCGGACTTGAACGTCTCCTCGGCCAGCAGCATGTTCATCTCGGCGGCCGAGCGGGCGGCGAGGCGTCCGCAGACGATGCGGTCGCCCACCGACAAGGTCGGCGGCAGGTGCCTGAGGCCCGACCCGGTGATGTCGAGCGTGCCGCCGACGTGGATCTTGTCCGGCAGCTCGCTGAGCGCGGTGCAGTGCGACAGATCGAGGTCGCCCCACACCAGGATGCGCTCGAAGGCGCCGCGCAGGCCGACCGTTCCGGCGAAACTCGCCCGGCCGTGCACGAGAAGGAGGCGCGGCGCGCCGATCAGGTTGCGGCACTTCTCGACGAGACAGTCTCCCTCGACCCAGAGCGTGTCGGGCAGGCTCGTCAGCCAGTCCTTCGACTGCGCGATGAGGCTGCCGCAGACCTGCAGGCGCGTGGCGAGCGGTGCCGGCTGCGGACCGGCGCTGAGATCAAGATCGCCCGGCACGATGCGGAAGCCGTGCAGCATCGAGCGGGGGCGGACAAAGCCGACGGTGTCGGCCTGGGGTGCCAGCCGCCAGCCCATGTGCGCGAGAAGCGCCTCGATCTCGGGCTTCCATTTCGGCCAAGGGTCGCCGTTGGCGGCACTCTTGGCCTGCATCAGCAGCCCCTGGCGCACCTCGACCGTGACACGGGCCCGGCCGCGGCCGTCGCGCAGCGAATAGTACTGCGCGTAGCCCAGCACGTGATTGCGATAGTAGGGCTCGTCGGCGATGCAGTGGCGCATGTCTGCGGCCTCCTTGTGGAAGGCCGCGAGCGTCAGAAGCTGCACCCAGGACCGGCCGTCGGGGAGCGCCAGGACTTGGGCGACCTGGGCACGCTCCTGGGCCCAGGTCGCGCGGTTGCGATCGAGGTGCTCGTAGCGCTTCAGTTCGTCCAAGGCGACGGCGAGCACATCGTGCACCCGCTTCAGGCCCAGGAGACGCGTGATGCGACCATTGTCGTCGACCTCGCGGATCCAACGCTCGCGACGCGCGACAGCCTCACGCGCCCAGGCCCCGACGACGCTGATCGTCGCCAGCGCCTCCTCGCTCGGCACGTAGCGGAAGAAGGGGCCCTTGGCGTGAAACTCCTCGCGCGAGACGCGTGGAATTCCGTCCATCGGATACTCCTTCAGCTCCTCCATGCAGTGCGTCTCGTTCTGCAGGGCCCTGAACAGGCTCTGCAGCATGATCTTCGCGTAGTCTTTGTTTTGGTTCTGGCCCCTGAGCGCGTCCCTCAACTCAGCAGCATTCACAAGTCTGCGCATGCCAACCTCCGCCCTTAGCGGACATGATTGTCCGCCGAGTTGTGCCATCCACCCGCACGAGAGCCCGCTGGCGCGCAAGAAGGCGTGCGCACCAGCGAGAACCCGACTTGTCGATGAAAACCCCGCGAACGCTCGCGACCACGTCACTTGTGGAGAGTGCCCTCAGACGGGGCGCGCGAGACGACGCAGCACGGTGTGAGGTAATGTCTCCAGGGTGCCGCGTGCGAGGACCGTAGCCGCGACCGAATCAGTTTTCAAAATCTCTGTCACGTTCAGAAGAAGGGGCGGATGGGCGTGTTGCACAGAGATGTCACACGATTGAGCCGAACCCGCCTCGCACCGCGTTTTCGCCGACTTGGCGATCATCTGAACGTCATGAAAAAACACGTCAGGCGATTCGAGGACTAGCCAGTCCACACTTTGCCAACATTGCGCAGGGCATCGCCGACATCGCGCATGGGCTCGCGGCCTCTCGCGCCGCACACACGCGCATCGTATCCTTTTCCGCTTCCGCGGCTGTGGCACGCGAACCACAACTCTTCCTTAACCTTTTTCGTTCACACGAGGTTGCTGAACCAGCCACATTTCGGGCCCGCAATCGCCCCACTCCATTGGTTGAGTTCGATCATGTGTTGTGCGTCGTTCGAACTCGCGGGGAGAGCGGGATGATGACAAAAGGCTTTCGTCGGCTGCGCGGGAACGCGGCCCTCGGTGCGCGCGATTTCATTTTCGGTCTGGCCTTGTTCTGGGGGCTCGCCCTCGGCATCTGCTGGACGCAGGATACCGCCCACGCGGTCAATCTTCCCAAGGGCGACATGATCGTTGCCCAAGCGAGCGCGCCGCCCGCGGGGCGCGCGCCTCTCGTCACGCCAGCGCGCACGTACGCAGCAGCGGCCGAGCGGCCCATCCCGCGCTTCGAGGCCTCGGCCACGGGGCCGGCGTTCGTCGTGCTCGGCTTCGTGTTCGCCGCGCTGACGATGATGAACCTCGCGTTCGCCCGCCACCTGCACCGGACATACGCACGGCCGCGCGTGCGCCGTGCCCCGCACCGCTGACGTCTGGTTGAAACGCGTTCAGGGTGGCTTCGGGTAGCCTCCCCCGACCGATCGGGTGGAAATGCAGGCCGGTAGGAGCGTTTTCACCAGCCCTGTCTAAGGCGTGGACAGCGGGTGTCATACCCCC
>RXJK01000083.1 GCA_003963125.1 Hyphomicrobiales bacterium | reverse complement strand
GTTGGTCGGCTGTCTGCCCCGGGCCAGCAGCAGGCGTCGCCACTACCTTGTGTCGGAGCGCGTCTGTGCTGCCAGAAGCATGAGCTGTTGCAGCCGGAGAGACAGGGGGGAGACAAATCCGCCGGCGCGCCTGAGAACTGCGATTTCGCGCTTGAGGTTGAAACCCGAAACCTTGAGCATCTCGATGCCGTGGCGCTTCAGGCTCTTCAGGCTGCCGAGTTGCGCGAGCGCCAGTAGGCCAGTGCCGCGGAGTAATTTGAACTGCGCCACTGTGATGTGGTTGCTCTCTACCCTTACTTTTGGTGATCCCAGCCCTGCCTTCGCGAAGATGCGGTCGAGGTCCGCCCGAACTGGCAGATCGGCCCCAGGCAGAAGCCAGCGCGCTTTGGCGAGATCGGCAATGGCCAGGCGTGCTCGTTGCCGCAGCGGGTGGCTGCTATCTGCGACGCAAACGATCTCGTCGGCATAGAGCGGAAGCACTTCGAGATCGCTGCGGCCCTTAGTGGGGCGCGGCCCGATGACAAGGTCGAGGAGACCGTCGTCGAGCTTGGCTAGCAGTGGCTGCATGAATGCGTTGGCAATCGTCAGACGTGCCACCGGACGTTCAATCATCAACGCACGACAAGCATCTCCAAACATCCGCTCGTCGACCGTTGCGCTGTAGCCTACGCGAAGAAGGCCCAGGTGGCCGGCTTTCAAATCCTGCAGCTCGTGGAGGGCATCGCCGTACTCAGTAAGGATACGGCGCGCCCGTGCCAGCAGGCGCTCTCCCGCCGGTGTCACATTGACCCCGCGCGGATGCCGCACAAATAGGTCCTGGCCGGCAAGCTTCTCCAGACGACGAATGGCGCGCGTGAGGGCAGGCTGCGAGAGGCCGAGCGCCTCGGCTGCCCGGCCGATGTTGCCGCGCTCAGCGACGACGATAAGGTATTCCAGATCAGAGAGCGTCATGCCTGTAAGTTATGTTTGCGAACGCACAAGATCATAGCAGTGAGCGCCCGAAAGTCGATATGGGTTGGCGGATCACACCCTCTGGAAGCTGCTCGCGAGGTCAATCGATGCAGACGCGTCGCCAAATTCTTGCGCAATCGATTGCGGCCGGAGCTGGGTTCGCCTTTGGTACACGAGGGGCCTCGGCGCAAACGGGCACCGCTACCGGCGCGACCTGGGACGCCGGCAAGCTCGCGCACGTGCTGCCCACAGCGAGCCACGATCGTCTCTTGCTCAAAGCCTCCTTCAAGGAGCCTCTCGAGAGCGCACCCTCCGTCACGATCGCTAGCAGACGTATCGCGGGTCGGCCTACCGGGCTCGCTGCAACGACGTGGTCCTTCGACGCGGTCGATCTGAAGCCGGATACGGCCTACCGGATCGAACTCAAGGACGCCTCGAACCGCACGCTGTCGGAACCTTGGGACCTGCGCACGATGCCTGCTCCCGACACATCGCCGTCGCGGCTGCGCCTGCTGGTGTTCACGTGCGCTGGCGGGCACGATGCCCTGGGGCCCATCAACGGCATCACCCGGTTTCTGCCTGTCGATACGCGTCGCCGATTGCTGCAGCGAGGGCTTTCGTTTGCGCCGCATGCCGTGATCGCCAACGGGGACCACGTCTACTGGGACCTCGGGGCCTCGCGCGCTGCCAAGCGTCTTGGCCTTTCGCCGGAAGCGATAGCCTACGCGGGCGAGTTCAATCCGAAGCTACCAGTCCATAGCCGCGAGAATCTCGACTTCGTCGCAAAGGCCGCCGGGCAACAGATTGCGCCGCTGTATGGCACGCTCTGCCGTTCAACGCCTGTCTACTTCCTTCAGGACGACCACGACTACTTCGACAACGACGAGGCCGATGACAGCGCGGTGACTTTTCCTCCGAGCCACTGGATGACAGGCCTCGCGCGGGCCACCCAGAACATGTACTTCCCCGAGTTCCTGCCCGATCCCCACCGGCCGCTCGGCCTACCCGCCTCAGCCGCGCTCGATCGGCCTCAGAATGTCTCGGAATCCTTTGGCACCTTGCGCTACGGCAAGCTCGCGGAGGTGCTGCTTTACGACGTAAGGCGCTCCATGACGATGGCGGGCCCCAGCGCCGTTTTTATCGACAAGACCGTCGAGGGCTGGCTCATGACCCGCATGGCCGCGCGTGAGGTCGCCCACGTCGTCAACATACCGTCCAATCCGCCCGGTTGGAGCGCCGGCAAGTGGGGCGAATGGTACCCCGACATTCTCGCTGAAAATCGCACGCTCTCGCTGAAGACAGCAAAGCCCTACTGGCAGAGCGGTTGGCTTGCACAGCATGATCGGCTGCTGGCGGCCATGTCGGCAATGCCGGGACGCGTCCCGCTCGTTCTGAGCGGCGATCTGCACGCAACGGCGGAAGGCCGGATCTTCCGCACGGGCGCCGCGAACCTGGAACGAAGCCCCGTGATCGCGGTGTTGACGGGCACGCTCGGCACAGGCGATGGCGGATGGCCCTCGGCCTTTCGCGGTATCGGTGCACTCCCCTCAAACGTTCTCGACATGAAAGAAGAGCTGAAGCCCATCGAAGAGAACGGTTTTGCAATTGTCGATATGACACCCGACGACATCACCATCCAATACTTCAAATGGAAGGCGGGTCAGGACAGCGTTGACGCAATTGACAAACTAGAGCCGTTTCGAACCACGAAATTGATGCGGCCAGCCTGACCAGATTTCCTGCAACATCGCGACGCTATTGCGAACTTACTGATATGTGCTGCCGCCCGTTGGGGCGCATGGCCAGAGGCGGTCGCGCGCTGCTGTTGACGAACCGGGTTGGGAGCCGGCTCTGCCTCCATGTCTGCAATTCTGCGCCGCGGTAGTACTTCTTCACTCACTGCCTAGGTCTGCAACGGGTCACCAGCCACGCCGGCGCGAAAGCCAATGTCCGGTCCAGGCAGATACCGACCGGAGCCTCAGCAATCACGTTCGCGCGCAATCGCAAAAGGTGGGACACTTTTCGGAATTCCCTTGCGGCCCTATGCAGCCCGATTGTCCCACTTTCCCGATAAGTTATTGAGTTTTCAGTCTTCTTGGACCTCCGTAGGGAGCGCCAGATAGCCGTATAACCATTTGAATTTATTGCATTTTATTTGCAATGGGACAATCAAGAAGTCGAACCCTGACATCAAGCAGGGAAATCCCTTCGCTCAGCGAAACTGGGCGCTTGCGCCATAGAGTGTTGATGCTTTTCGGCCATCCAGCGGATGCGCGCGGTAAGAGCACTGACGCCGTGCGGCCTACCACGCGATCAACGCGAGCCCCGCTGCAGCTGCGCGAATAGTTCAACGATCGTTTTCGCGGCGTCGACACGCTGCGTGTTCGGGCCGAGAAGCACGGGCAAAAACGCCTTGCCGCCCGGCACCTGATGGCCGCCTCCTTCGAAGCGGAACAACGCTACGCCGGCCCGTTCCGCGCAGATACCCCACTCCAGCCGCGTAATGCTAAGATCGAAAGAGGATGGTCTGGGGACCTGGATCTCGCGAAACGTACTGCACCCGGCTCGCCCTGCAAAAAGCCGCGCCGTCTCCTCTGCTCCCCAGACCGCCCCTCTCATGCCCTTGAACCCCACGCGGCCGCCGGCATAAGGCACAATCGGATCGCCCGTGCCATTGAACATGATGAGCGGAACGGCCTTGGCCGGCTTGCACGCCGCCCCGGTCGGCGCCGGCATGTTCGCGATAATGGTCGCGGCCCCGGCAAACAGAGGGGCCGCCTCACACAACAGGCGGAAGGTCATCATGCCACCATTGGAAATGCCAGCAAGGTAGATTCGGCCTTTCTCGGCCTCCCCTCTCTCAACGAGAGTTTCGATCAGCGTTCTTACAAAGCCGACGTCGTCGACTTCGGAAACCACCCCCTCCTCTCGTCCATCATTCCACTGCCGCAGCAGTCCTTGCGGAAAGACCGCCGCAAAACCGTGAACCGATG
>RXJK01000139.1:4050-6599 GCA_003963125.1 Hyphomicrobiales bacterium | reverse complement strand
CCGTCCGCAAAGGGACGCTCGGCGTCCACCCGAACGCGGCGCAGCACGGCCGCCCGGCGGACGGCGCGACGCAGCAAATAGGGGTCTTCTGCCGTCTCACTCGCAGCGCGGTTCGGGCAGGGGCACCACGTTGGTGAGCGAGGCCTTGAACGACACGTCGCCGAAAATTAGGCGCATCCCCGTCACGATGCCGTCGGCCTGGAGGGCGCCCTCAATCTCGTAGTCGGGGGTGCCGGACGCCGCCGTCTTGGAGCCCTCGGAAAAGTACCGGGCGCGGGTCGGCCACGTGTCGATCGGGGCGCCACCGAGGACGTTAGGGGCCTGCGTCGGCGACCCTATGCGCGTCGTCACGCGATAGACCTTCAAGCCCCCCTCGGACCCGTCATAGTGCCGTACGGTCACCTCGGGGCGCGATTTTGTAGCGGCGTCGAGGATGCGCAGGGCAAGCTGGAACGGAAAATCCACGCCGCCCGCATCGAATTGCCGGACGGGGGCGACGAGCCGCACCTGAACGCCGGCGTCGCTGCGAAGCGCCGTGCCCTCGGCGGCATTGCTGACCTTGCCATCGTTCGTGGCGCTCGACTTGAACTTCATCTCGTTGCCGCTGGTGTTTTCCGAAATGTCCGATTGCGTCGCGTTGATCACGGAGCGGCCATTGCTGAACTGCATCTTGAGCAGCGTACGGGTGCGCGTCCTGAACCAGCCGCAGGATTCCCTTTCGAATTCGTAAACGAGCTGCCCTTCGGCGCTCTTGAGATTCGGGTTGGCGTACGAAGGATCGAGCGTCAGCGCAAAAGTTACCTGGTGCGGCCGGAGCTGGTTGACCGAGACCTGGGCGACGGCGCCGTGGATTGGAAGCGCAAGGACGCTCGCGGCTATCGCCAGCACCATTCCCAGGCTCCAGAGGCGGTTCCGGAGCCCGCCCGCGCGCGAGCCGCTTGGTATTTGTGAAGGCTGTCTTGTATTCATCACTGCGCAATCCTCCCGGGTCCGGCATAACGGGGCGGCCCCGGTCAAGTCCCAGAGCTACAGGAACGTCGTTGCAATACCAAGCATTCAGGTTCTGCGTCGCGCCGATGATGGACTGGACGGACCGGCATTGCCGGTTCTTCCATCGCCTGATGACGCGACGCGCCCTGCTCTACACCGAGATGGTGACGGCGGATGCGGTGCTTTTCGGTCCGCGGGACCGGCTGCTCGGCTTCAATGCCGAGGAACACCCGATCGCGCTGCAACTCGGCGGGTCGGACGCGCGCAAGCTCGCCGAGGCCGCCGCGATCGGCGAGGGCTATGGCTACGACGAGATCAACCTCAACGTCGGCTGCCCCTCCGACCGCGTGCAGGACGGCCGCTTCGGTGCGTGCCTGATGGCGGAACCGCAGCTCGTGGCCGATCTCGTCGCGGCGATGCAGGCGCGCGTCAGGGTGCCCGTGACGGTGAAGTGCCGCATCGGCATCGACGATCAGGACAGCGAGGCGGACTTCGAGGGGTTCATCACGACCGTCGCTGCGGCGGGCTGCACGCGCTTCATGGTGCACGCGCGCAAGGCGTGGCTCAAAGGGCTGTCGCCGAAGGAGAACCGCGAGATCCCGCCGCTCGACTACGACCGCGTGCATCGCCTGAAGGCGGCGCATCCGGAATTGACCATCATCCTCAACGGCGGCCTAGCGAGCGTTTCCGACGGTCTCGGCCACCTTACCGATCTCGACGGCATGGCGCTGGGGCGCGCGGCGTACCAGACGCCCTACATTCTCAACATCGTCGACCGCGACGTGTTCGGCGAAGCGGACACGCGGCGCAGCCGGCGAGAGGTGCTGGAAGCGCTGATCCCCTATGCGGAGCGCCATCTTGCGGCCGGCGGCCGGCTCAACAATATCGTGCGGCATGTGCTGGGGCTGTATCACGGCCAGCCGCGGGCGCGGGCCTTCCGCCGCTTCCTGTCGGACCATGCGCCCCGGGACAGCGCCGGCATCGACGTGCTGAAGACCGCGATCACGGTGGTCGAGGGCGAGAGCCGGCGCGAAGCCGCCGAATAAGGTTTCGGCCCGGCAGAAGGAGCGAACGCATGGCGCAACGCCGTTTGGTCTCGCTGTGGGGAGCCCTCCTCGGTCTCGTGCTGATGGCGCAGGCTCCCGCGAGCGCGCCCGTCGCGGCACCCGTGGCGCGGGCGCCCGTCAGCGGCCCCGTTGAACCGAAGGTCGTGCCGATCCACGATGCGGACGGCCTTTACCGGCAGGCCTGGTTCGCGCTGTCGTTCCTCGATCTGCGCGAAGACTTCGCGGACGCGGCGCGCGACGGCAAACGCCTCGCCGTCATCTTCGAACAGCAGGGCTGCCCCTACTGCAAGCGGCTGCACACGGAGGTGCTGGCGGAGCGCTACATCAACGACTACGTGCGCGAGAACTTCCGCATCGTGCAGCTCGACCTGTGGGGCCAGCGGGACGTGACCGACTTCGACGGCAAAGTGCTGTCGGAACGCGCGCTGGCCGAGCGGTGGGGCATCCTGTTCACGCCGACGGTCGTATTCTTCAAGGACGACCTCAAGGGGC
>RXJK01000139.1:3046-4000 GCA_003963125.1 Hyphomicrobiales bacterium | reverse complement strand
AGCTTCGGATCGGCGACGTTCTACGATCTCTTCGTGTGGGTGCGCGAAAAGATCTACGAGCGCGACCGCAACTTCCAGCGCTTCCACATCGCGCGACTGGCCGAGCGCCGGGAGAAGTGAGCGCGACGCGACAGGCTATTCGGCGGCGACTTTGAGGGCGCGGAGCTGGGGTGCAGCCAGCTGGCGACGGATCTCCTCTGCCGGGACAGCCTTGCCGAACAGCCAGCCCTGGATCTCGTGCACCGAGGGCTCGCTGGTGACGAGCGCCAGTTCGCTTTCCGTCTCGACGCCCTCGACGGCGACGCTGAGGCCGAGTTCGGCACTGAGGCGTGCCATGCCGTGCAGCAGGTTGAGCGAGCGCTTCGAGGTCTCGACATCCGTCAGGAACGAGCGGTCGATCTTGACCTTGTTGAGCGGATAGGAGTGCAGGTAGCTCAGGCTCGAATAGCCCGTGCCGAAATCATCAAGCGAGATGCGCACGCCCATCTCCTGCAGCTCTGAAAACCACTGGCGGGTGAGATTGCTGTCGTTGAGGAAGACGGATTCCGTGATCTCGATCTCGAGGCGGTTGGCGGCGAGGCCAGCGGCGTCGAGCGAGGAGCGGACGCGCTTCGTCAGCTGGCCGCGCTGGAACTGCACGGCCGAGACGTTGACGGCGACGCGCACTTCTTCCGGCCAGCGGGCGGCTTCCTGGCAGGCCTTTTCGAGCACGCGCTCGCCCAGCTCGTTGATCAGCCCCATCTCCTCGGCGAGCGGAATGAACTCCGCCGGCGAGACCATGCCACGCTCGGGATGCGGCCAGCGCAGGAGCGCCTCGCAGGTCGAGATGCGGCCCGTGTGGACGTTGACGAGCGGCTGGTAATAGACCTGGAACTCGTCGCGCGCGAGGGCATTGCGCAGGTCGAGTTGCAGAGCCCGGCGGGCCTGCGTCTTCTGGTCCATGCCCTGCTCGAA
>RXJK01000139.1:0-2996 GCA_003963125.1 Hyphomicrobiales bacterium | reverse complement strand
CGTCGGTCTTGGCGCGGAACAGTGCCATGTCGGCGTTCTTGAGAAGCTGGTCGCCCTCGGTGCCGTCGCGAGGGGCGAGCGCAATGCCGACGCTGGCGCCGATGACGATGCTGTGGGAGCCGATCACGAACGGCTGGGCGAGGAGCTGGACGATACGCTCGGCGAGGGCGCCCGCTTCCTTCTGCTGGCTCAGCGGATACTGCAGGATGACGAACTCGTCGCCGCCGAGGCGCGCGACGACATCGGTCTCGCGGATGATGGCGCGCAGGCGGGCGGCCACCTCGCACAGCAGCTTGTCGCCGACGCCGTGGCCGAGCGCATCGTTCACGGGCTTGAAGCCGTCGAGATCGATGTAGTGCACGGCGAAGGGGCCGCGACGGCCGATGGCGGCCGCCGCCTCGTCGAGTTGCTGGCGCAGGTAGGCGCGGTTGGGCAGGCTCGTGACGCCGTCGTAGCGGGCCAGCTCGTTGATGCGGGCTTCCGAGCGGCGGCGCTCGGTGATGTCCTCGAACAGCACGACGGAGCCGCCGCCGGCCATGCGGTTGACGGTGACCGAGAGGATGCGCTGGTCAAGGGTATCGATTACGAGATCCGACGTCGTGCCGCCGGAGATGCGCTTTTGCACTTCCGTCGCAAAGCGGCGGGATTCCGAGGCGCCCAGGGCGCCCCCGCGCAGGGCGTCGGCGGCGAGCTCGGCGACGGTCGGGCGGCGCGCGGCCTCTTCCTTGGAAATGGCCAGCATTTCGGAGAGGCGGCGATTTGAAACGAGGAGCCGGCTCTCGGCATCGAACATGCACAGGCCGTGCGGCATGTTGTTGAGCGCGGTGTCGAAGCGGGCGGCGATGATACTCACCTCGCGGCCCGAGATCACCGCGTCGAGAAGCACGCGCCGCAGGCGATCGGAGATGAATTTCAAGGTTATCAGGAACGGGACTACGACCAGGGCGAAGATCGCATAATAAGCGCCGCCCATGGAAATCAGCGCGAGCGACAGCGGAATGCCGACGCTGATGATCTGCGTATTGACCAGGAAGCTGCTGGCGAAGTTCCGGCCGGACGTGCCGATCATGTAGGCGATCGTCAGCGAGAACGTGAAGATGTGCACGAAGGGATCGTTCGTCACCGCGAAGGCGATGAAGCAGGAGACGCCCAGCAGGGCGACGTGGGCGGCCGAGCCGACGGCATAGCGCAGCTCCCAGGCCTTGGCCTCGTCGAAGGACATCGGCACGGCCGGGCGGAAGGCGTAGGCCTTGGCGTCATAGGCGCGCAGAAGGCCGATGACGATGAAGGTGGCGGAGCAGACGTAGAGGATGGTTTCGTGCGTGTAGATGGCCGAAATGAGCGTCGTGCCCGCCGCCGCGATGGCACCGATGAAGAGCGAACGGAGATCCTTGTACAGCGCGTCCACCAGGGAGACGTAGATCTCCGTGGGCACACCGCGGCCCTGGTCGGTCTTTGCCGCCAGTGCCTGCCACATGCGCATCGAACTTCTCCTACTCACACCCCGGCCTCTCGGCGCACGCCCGGTGCGCTTGCTCGCCGGTGTCAGACAGGACGGCGCAAGTTGTCACTGCACCGCACCAGATCCTGCCAACTGTCTTCAGCGTCACGGATTTTGATGAAATAAGCCTCAATTCGTCCGGACTTTGAGTACAGTGATGCGCGCTTTTTCGTCACCAGATCGTTACGCGTTGTCTCAAATCGACACACTGCGCGCGGTAAACCAGCGGACCGCGACTTGTAGTAAAGTGCATATAAGTAAACGACGACGGCTGGAAATTCGGGTCCTTTAACACTTTTTTTACCACGCTTGCAGAAGATAAGGCGTGCATTAAGAATGAATATTTACTAAATTTATGGCTCTGTTAACGTTACGAGTACCGTTTTCCCTGTTCCAGGAGTTATTGGCATGGTTGCTTTGGCGTCCGTACAGACTCAGGACCGTCTCATCGACCGCGTGCAGCGGCTCGTCGAGAAGGCAGATTACAGAAGGGCAGATACTCCCGAAGAGCGCGAGGCCATTTTCCGGCTTCGCTACCGCGCCTATCTCGCGGAAGGCGCCATCACACCGAACGAAAGCCAGTCCTTTTCGGACCCGCTCGACGACCAGCCCAACGCGACGACGGTCGGGGTGTATATCGACGGCGAACTGGCGAGTTCGATCCGGTTGCATGTGGCGACGCATCTGCATCCCAACCTGCCGGCGCTCAACGTCTTCTCCGACCTGCTGTCGCCCGAGATCGCGGCGGGCAAGGTGATCGTCGACCCGACGCGGTTCGTGGCCGACAAGGTGGCGTCGCGGCAGTATCCGGAGCTGTGCTACGTGACGACCCGGCTCGCCTGGCTCGCGTCGGAATACTTCGCCGCACACTACCTGCTGGCGACGGTGCGGGCCGAGCACCAGGCATTCTACCGGCGCACCTTCGGCCACAAGCTCATCTGCGAGCCCCGGCACTATCCCTCGCTGACGAAGCCGATCTCGCTGATGGCGCTCGACTTCCCACTCAACCGGGAGCGCGTCCTCGCGCGCTATCCCTTCTTCCGTTCGACCACGTTCGAGCGGCGCATGCTGTTCTCGCAGCCGAAGGGTGTCGAGACGGCGATCCCGATGCCGAAGGCAGCCTGATCTCGCGCGGCAATCGCGAGTATTGCGGGGAGGCTCCGCTCCCCGCGAGCCGGTCGCGCGGCGAATTTCGTTGCGCGGCCGGCTGCCCATCCCGCAAGGTGCGCCGCCGGCGCCCGCCGGCTCTAGAACCCTACGCCCGGGAGGCTTTGCATGTCCGCCGACGGAACCTGGAAGATCGTGTTGAACACGCCGATCGGCGACCGCAAGGCGACGCTCACCCTGGCGACCGCCGGCGGGCTCAGCGGCAGCATGACCAGCGACGAAGGCAACAGCACACAGATCTTCGATGCGTCGCTCAGCGGCGACAGCATCTCGTTCAAGGCGGCGGTGACGAACCCGATGCCGCTGACGCTGCAGTTTACGGGCAGGA
>RXJK01000278.1 GCA_003963125.1 Hyphomicrobiales bacterium | reverse complement strand
AAGCCGGCTCTCGATCTCGAACGATCGGGGACCCAACGGTCTACCGCCCGATCCCAGTCAACCACAAACCGCACACACAGGGACCCAGGGGCCGCGGGCATCTTCTTCAGCCGGGTTACGCTCAGCGCAGGCGCTCGAGCTTGATGGGGAGGCCGTCCTTGGGGCGGGGGATGGGCCACATCTGCATGGCGGGGACGTAGCCGGCCGGCACCGAAACGCGGCTCGTCGTGAGCAGGTGATAGAAGAAGCACTTGGCCTGCATGTAGGCGAAGTGCAGCCCCAGGCACATGTGCGCGCCGCCGCCATAGGGCACCCAGGCGAACTTGTGCCGCTTGCGCACCTCCTCGTCCGTGAAGCGCAGCGGATCGAATTTCTCGGGCTCCGGCCAGACCTCCGGCATGCGATGCGTGTAGAGCGCGTTGATGCCGACCCGCGTGCCGGCCGGGATGTGGTGCCCCATGAAGGTGAAGTCGCGCACCGCCTGCCGGGGCATCGACGGCACCGGCGGATTGATGCGCATGGCCTCCTTGAACGCCATCTCCAGCAACTCCAGCTCGCCCAGCCGCTCGTAGGGGAGCGGCGCGCGCGGCGGCAGGTTGAGGCCCAGCATCTCGGCGCGCAGTTTCTCCTGCCATTCCGGATTTGCCGCGAGCAGGTAGACGAGGGAGGACACCGACGACGTCAGCGTGTCGTGCGCCGCCAGCATCAGGAAGTTCATGTGGTCCATGATCTCCTGGTCGGAGAGCAGGCTGCCGTCCTCCTTGGTAGCGCGGCACAGCTCGGTGAAGAGGTCGTTGGCGTCACTGCGGCGGCGCGCGGGGATCTCGCGGGCGAAGAAGGCCATCATGTAGTCGCGGCCCTTGACGCCCCTGTGCATCTTGGTGCCGGGGATGGGCGAGCGGATGACGGCGACGGAGGCCGCCAGCATGTCGACGAAGGCGCGGTTGATGGCACTCGCCTCCGGGCCCAGTGCAATGCCGAGGAAGGAATTCGCCGCGAGGTCGAGGGTCAGCTGCTTGATGGCCGGATAGAACACGAGGTCCGTCACCCCGCCCTGGCCCGAGCCCTGCAAATGCCACTCGGCGATGCGCTGGCCGATGCCCTCGTTGAGGCTGTCGAGGTAGATCTTCATCGGCGTAGGCTTGAAGGCGACGCCCAGCGCCTTGCGATGCAGGCGGTGCTCGTCGAAGTCCATCAGCATCAGCCCGCGCGGGAACACGCGGTCGAGGATCGGCCCCCAGCCGCCGTGCGAGGAGAAGTTCTTGTCGCGGTCGAAGAGCAGGAGTTCGTTGGCCTCGGGGCCGATCAGCGAGACGCTGCGGAAGCCGAAGACGCGGCTGCGATAGACAGGGCCGTAGAGCTTGTACATGCGGTCGGCAGCGGCCAGCGGATCCTTCAGGACCGTCAGCGTGTTGCCGATGATGGGCCAGCCGTCCTCGCCCGGGACGTGGTCGATCGCGCGGTCGCTCGAGACCGGCACAGCCTGACTGCCTCGCGCCGTCGCCGCCGTCATGTGAAGCCTCCCGCGTTTGTGCGCCGTTGTCCGGCTTTTTGCGCAAGGCTAGCGCCAATCCGGTTACGAGGGAAGCGCGGGGGCTGGCGCTCACACAGCAGTTGCCGACAGTCACCGCCGAGCCCTCGGGACAAGCCCGAGGGCGACAGTTGAGGAGAGGCGGGCATTGACGCCCGTCCCCAACATACGGAGTTCAGCGCATCCGCAAGGTGCCACGCGCGCAGCTCGGATCGTTCCCCCGCATCTGTTTGCGTTGGATGCGCCCGCCGAGGCCGATCGCGTGCGTTACTTCACCCGCGTCCAGGTCACGGTGCGGCACAGGACGGCCGCCACGCAGCCCGACAGGTCGATGGCTTCCTTGCTCTTGACCGTGATGGTGCCGGAGTAGGTCTTGCCGTTCTCGCGATTGTACAGCGAGCCCTGCCACTTGTTGTCGCCCGACTTCTTGCCGTCCGCCATGATGACGAGGCCTTCGATGGGCTGCGTGCGCTTGGCGGCGTCGGGGTTCTTGTCGTCGGTCTTCTGCCCGTCCTTGACCTTCAGGATCTTGGCGCACAGGAGGTCGCCGCACTTGTACATCTCGATGTTGGAGCCGTTTTCCGGGTTCAGCCACACGCCAAAGGCGTCGTCGGCCTTCTGGGCGTAGGCGCCGGTGGCGGCGTAGAGGCCGGCGGCAAGCAAGAAAGCGGTGGCGAATGCCGTGCTGCGGCGCGTCATGTTTTCCTCCATCGGGCTCGTGTTCGAGCTTTTGCCGCATCGTGCGCGGCAACTGAGGCGCGGGCGTGACATCGCCCTCAGCCGCTTCCGCCTCGCGTGAGTCACGCGGCGCTGTTCGATGTTTCGCCGGGTCGGCCGGATGCCCTTCGTGCCAGTCGAAGCGTCGGCGCTGCAATTCCACGTGGTGATCCACCGTAACCTTGCTGGGGTGGATGACGACGGCCTAGCGCTGCTTCAGCGGCTCCAGGATTTCGAAGCCGACGGCGAATTCGTCGAGGAGGGCGAAGAGTTCGGCGACCTTGCCGGCGTCGCCCTCCACCTTGGCGAGGCCTTGCGCGATAGCGTCGGGCAACGCCAATTCGCCCAGGATGATCCGATTCAGGAGCTTGCGGTCGAGCGTGACGTGGGCGTCCGCCTTGTCGGCGTGACGGTCGCCGAGATAGGTCAGCGCGCAGTTCTCGAGATTGAGGACGTAGCGCTCCCCGATATCGGGGAAGGTCCAGTTGATGACGATGGTCCGGCCTTCGGCCTTGTCGCCGTTGAGGCGCATGCCGACGTAGTCGAAGAACAGATCGAGCGTCAGGCCGCGAATGACGTCGATGTTGGCACGTGTGGGCGGCATGCGGGGCGGGCCCGCGCGCAACTCGTGGGCGCCGAACAGGAAGGCGTTGCGCCACGTCGCCGATTCCGTCTGGTAGCCCATCTGCTCCAACGCATCGGCGCCGAGTTCGCGCGCTTCGCGGTTCGACGGATCGGCGAACACGACCTGGCTCATGGCGTCCGCGACCCAGCGGTATTCGCCCTTAGCGAAGTCCTCGCGCGCCCGCGCGATCGCCGCGGTGGCGCCACCCATGTACTCGACCGTCTTCTTCGCGCGCGCGACGGGCGGCAGCGGATTGAGGTTGGCCGGATTGGCATCATACCAGCCCAGATACCGCTGATAGACCGAGCGGGCGTTGTGGCTGAAGGTGCCGTAGTAGCCGCGGATGTGCCATTCCTGCTCGATGCTCTTCGGCAGGGCGAGCTTCTCGGCGATGTCGCCCGGCTTCCAGCCGTGGTTCATCAGCCGCAGCGTCTGATCGTGCAGGTATTTGTACGCGTCGCGCTGCTTGGCCATGTAGTCGAGGAGGCGCGAGGTGCCCCACACCGGCCAGTGATGCTGGGCGAAGACAACGTCGGACTTCACCGCGAACTTGTCGCGCGCCTCGTTGAGGTACTTGGCCCAGGCGTTGGCATCGCGCACCTGCGCGCCGCGGATCGGATAGATGTTGTGCAGGTTGTGCGTCGCGTTCTCGGCGAGGTTGAGTGCGCGCAGGCCGGGATAGAACATGTGCATCTCGGCCGGCGCCTCGGTCTCTGGCGTCAGCTGGAAGATGATCTCGACGCCGTCGACGACGTGTGTCTCGAGCGGCTGGCGGATGATGTGCGTCGGCGGGATGAGGCTGACGGTGCCGCGAGACGTGCCCTTGCCGAGGCCGGCATCGACCTGGCCGCGCGGCCCCTTGCGCAGCATCGGCCCGAACTGGAACATGGCCCGGCGCAGCATGGGGCTGCCGGCCAGCACGTTCTCCTTCGTCACCTCCTCCATGAAGCGGTCGGGCGCGAACACAGGCACGTTGCCGGCGATGACGTCCGCCTCGTCGAGCACGCCGCGCACGCCGCCATAGTGGTCCGTGTGGCTGTGCGTGTAGATGACGGCCGTGACCGGCTTCCTGCCGCGATGGGCCCAGTAGAGTTC
>RXJK01000282.1 GCA_003963125.1 Hyphomicrobiales bacterium | reverse complement strand
GTGCGGTGCGGGCACGGCTTTGCCGTTCTTTGAACCAGTTCAGCATGTAAGGTCTCCGAATGGGTATATCGTGTCGCGGTTGCGGAATGCCAGTGCATGCCGGGGAGCGACACGTTGCAATGGGGGAATGCTTGGGCTAGCGGGGGACGTCCGCTGTTGGCCCGGGGCGATTCTGGCGAGGGGAAAACACATTGAGATCTCTGCGCTCACACGGTGAAGAGCGCGCCGGTCGCAGCGCCCGGCCGAGGCCCGCGCGCGTGCGGACGATGCTCGTCCTTGCGCTGGCTGCGACCGCCGTTCTCGGGGGCTGCGCGGAACAGGTCATCAAGCACGGGCACCTCTTCCAGGAAAGCGACCTGCAGCAGGTGCAGGTGGGCATGAGCCAGGAGCAGGTGCGCACCGCGCTGGGCACACCCACGACGACGGCGGCCATCGGCGCCGGCAGCGCCTTCTACTATATTTCGAGCACGGAAACGCAGAAGCCGTTCATGAAGCCTGCGGAGAAAGACCGCACGGTGCTCGCCGTCTACTTCTCGCAGCTCGGCTCCGTCGAGCGCGTGGCGCAGTACGGGCTCAAGGACGGCAAGGTGTTCGACTACGTGAAGAACGAGACGCCGACGCATGCCCGCGACGAGGGTATCCTGAAGGCCCTGTTCCGCAATCTCGGCGTCAAGCAGTTCGGCCTCGATTAAGACCCTCGGGTCAAACGCCGAAGGCCGGTGCGGGACCGGCCTTCGTGTCAATGCTTGCGGTCATGGGTTAGGCGGTCGTGGGACCCTGAGCCGGGGGCGTCTCGGGACCGCGATTGCGGCGCTCCTTCATAAACTCGTCGAACTCGGCGCGGTCCTTGGCGTGACGCAGACGGGTCAGGAAGTCCTTGAATTCCTGCGCTTCCTCTTCCAGGCGGCGCAACGCGTCTTCGCGGTATTCGTCGAACGCGCGGTTGCCCGAGGGACGCAGCCCGGGGCCGCGGCCCCAGCGCTCCATCTTGCGCTCCCAGCGTTCGCGCTTGCGTTCCCAGCGCTCGGCCGCGCGATCACGCCAGTCGGCCGCGTCGCGGTGATATCCACATCCACCCATTCTTCCGCTCCATATGATGTAGGCCAGGATCGCGAGCCCCACCGGCCAGAAGACGATGAAGCCAATTACCATCAGCGCGATCCACGCCGGCTTGCCAAAGTCGTCGATGCGGGCAACCACGTCAGACATCGTCGTCGGTCCTTTCAGGCTCGATCCTAGGGTTAGTCTCGATGTCAATGTTTATTACTTTTACATAGATGGATGGTCGGTGCAAGCGCTTCAAGGGGAGACCCGAAAAAAAGAGGCGACGCTTGTCAGGGTCTGAGTTGGTCAGGGTCTGAGTTGCGGCGATCGGTGCGGGTGCAAGTCCGGACCGCATATCGGGTTGGGCCTGGCCGAAGGGCAGACCTCCTCCGCGGGCTCCGCATCAGTTTTTTTCCAGAACGGATGCAGGAAGCAGTGCCTGTCGCGACGGGGGGCGGCGTAGTGTTCGGTCTCGGCGACAACCAACACGATCAAGCAGGGAACGCGCACCGATGGCCATCGATCCGGACAAGCTGCTCAATTGGAAATTCCCCGAGATCGAGCACACGTACACGGACAAGGACACGATCCTTTACGCGCTCGGCGCCGGATGCGCGGCGGACCCCGCGGCCGAGCCCGACGACCTGAAGTTCGTTTACGAGAAGAACCTGCAAGCGCTGCCGACGATGGCGGTGGTTATCGCCTACCCCGGGTTCTGGCTCGGCAATCCAGAGACGGGCGTCAATGCCGCGAAGGTGCTGCACGGCGAGCAGGCGCTCGAATTGCACAAGCCGCTGCCCGCCAAAGGCACCATTGTCGGGCGCGGCCGCGTCACCGCCATCCTCGACAAGGGCGCCGACAAGGGCGCGGTGATGTACTCGGAGCGCACGCTGTTCGACAAGGCGAGCGGCGACAAGATCGCGACCATGACGTCGACCACGATGTTGCGCGGCGATGGCGGCTTCGGCGGCAAGTCCGGTCCGCAGCCCGAGCCCCATGTGCTGCCGGACACGCCGCCCGAGCTCAAGGTGGACATCAAGACTGCGGCGAACGCCGCGCTGATCTATCGGCTGTCGGGCGATTACAATCCGCTGCATGCGGATCCCGCCATCGCGGCCAAAGGCGGCTTCAAGGCGCCGATCCTGCACGGGCTGTGCACGTATGCCGTGGCCGGACGCGCCATCCTGAAAGCCTGCTGCGGCAACGACCCTGCGCGCCTCAAGAGCCTGCAGGTGCGCTTCTCCTCGCCCGTCTATCCCGGCGAGACGATCCGCGTGGAAATCTGGCCCGGCAAGGGTCAAGCTTCGTTCAGGGCGCGCGTCGTGGAACGCGACGTGGTCGTCTTGAACAACGCGCGCGCCACGTTCGTCTGACGACACATCGTCGGTGTTCCGCGGGGGAAGCGGCAAGCGCGGAAAATTACGGCAGATGCTTCTCCCGCAGGCAGCTGTTGCGCGTTGCGCGCCAAGCCGAAGCAGGTAAGGTTCGGGCATCAGATCCAAGGTGCCCTTCGCATTGTCGCTGCCATCGACAGACGCTCCGCTCAAGGTTCTCGTCATCGACGAGAATTCGATCCGGCGCACGCTGCTCGAAACGGGGCTGCGCGAAGCGGGCTTCTCGAACCTCACGGTGCTCGATGACGCGACGGGGCTGCTCGAGCGCATCTACGCGCTGGACCCGGACGTGATCATCATCGATCTGGAAAATCCGCGGCGCGACGTGCTGGAGCAGATGTTCCAGGTGTCGAAGATCGTGCGGCGGCCGATCGCCATGTTCGTCGACCACGCCGATCGCGACACGATCACGTCGGCGATCGACGCGGGCGTCAGCGCCTACATCGTCGACGGCCTCAAGAAGGAGCACGTGCGCTCGATCCTCGACATGACGATCTCGCGCTTCAATGCGTTCGAGCGCCTGCGGCTCGAGCTCGAAGAGACCAAGAGCGCGCTGAAGGAGCGCAAGGTCATCGAGAAGGCCAAGGGCATCCTGATGAAGAGCCGCGACCTCGACGAGAGCGCGGCCTACGAGCTGTTGCGCAAGACAGCGATGAGCTCCGGCCGGCGCATCGCGGACGTGGCAGAGGGCCTCGTCAACTCCTACGATCTCTTGAAAGGCTGAAGCCGTCCCATGTCCCTCTCACCGACACGATCGAGATCAGGCGAGCCACTGCGCATCGGCTTCATTCCGCTGGTCGATGCGACGGCGCTGATCGTGGCCGTGGACAAGGGATTCACGGCGGACGAGGGGCTCGATGTCGATCTCGTGAGGGAGGTGTCCTGGTCGAACGTGCGCGATCGGCTCAATGTGGGGCAGTTCGATGCGGCGCATCTGCTCGCGCCCGTCGCCGTCGCCTCGACGCTCGGGCTCGGACATTTCCGCGAGCCGCTGATCGCGCCGTTCAATCTCGGCGTGAACGGCAATGCGATCACCGTCACGACGGCGTTGTACCAGGCAATCGCTGCGGAGGCCGACGGCGACATCACCAATCCCGCCGTCACCGCCAAGGCGCTGCAGCGCGTCGTCGCCAAGCGCAAGGCCGCGGGGCAGCCGCCGCTGACGTTCGGCATGACGTTCCCCTATTCGACGCACAACTATCAACTGCGGTTCTGGATGGCGACGGGCGGCGTGGATCCGGACGAGGACATCCGCCTCGTCGTGCTGCCGCCGCCGTTCATGGTGGAGAGCATCGTCAAGGGCCACGTCGATGCGTTCTGCGTCGGTGCGCCTTGGAACTCCGTCGCGGTCGATCTCGGCGTCGCGCACATCCTGCATTTCGTATCGGAGATCCTGGAGCGGGCGGCCGAGAAGGTGCTGGCGTTGCGCGCCGATTATGCGTCGCGGCACCCCGATATCGTGGCCGCTCTGGTACGCGCGCACGACAAGGCCGCGCGCTTCGCGGAAGAGCCCGGCAATCACGAAGAGGTGGCGCACATCCTGGGCGCACCCAGCAGGATCGGCGTCGCGGCCGAGGTGATCCAACGCACGCTGCAGGGCCGGCTGAAAGTGTCGCCCGACGGCGCTACGCGCAGAAGTCCCATCTACCTGCTCGTCGGCCGCGACGGGGCGGGGCGGCCGAACCCCGTGCAGGCCGCGTGGCTCTATGCGCAGATGGTGCGGTGGGGGCAGGCGCCGATGTCGGAGGCGCTGCTCAAAGATGCGATGGCGGTATTCCGGCCCGACATCTTCGATGCCGTCACGGGCGCTGCCGGTGCGAGCGTGTACAGTGGTCCGGCAGACGGGGTCGGCGCGTTCGCCGGGCCGGCCTTCGATCCCGCCGACATCGCCGGGCATCTGGCGCAGTGGAGCATCCGTCGAACGGCTTTCTGAAGCGCGTTCAAGCAGTTTTTGTTCCGCGTGCGCTGCACAAAAATTGGCCCTCCTGACAGCGCGAGTGCTCAGCAGTCCGGCACAACCGGAGGCTGCTCATTTCTTTGGCACTCACGTAACGCGCTGAAAGTCCGCGTGGATCGCCTAATAACGCTTCTTGGCATGATCCTTGAAATCCTCTCGTTGAAGACGGGGCCGTAAGGCATCGTCGGTCCAACGAAGGGCCACCAGCAACGCCGCTGACCTGACGATCCTGCGCGACCCCGCGCAGCTTCAGGCCGCGGCTTTTTTATTTGGCGAACCGGCGCGAGCTCCATCGCCACTCCTAGGGACCTGCAAGAGGACGAGGACGCATGACCCGCAAGGCGCAGTCGAACCACCAGATCTCCCGCCGTCGCTTCCTGAAGGCGTCGGCCAACACCGCTGCCGTCATCGCCGCCGCCAAGGCCAGCTTCATCGGCGGCGCGCACGTCGCCTGGGGCGCGGGCCCCGAAGTGAAAGGCACCAAGCTCGGCTACATCGCGCTGACGGACGCCTCGCCGCTGATCATCGCCAAGGAGAAAGGCTTCTTCGACAAGCACGGCCTGCCCGAGATGGAAGTCCTCAAGCAGGCCTCGTGGGGCGCGACGCGGGACAACATGGCGCTCGGCACCAAGGCCAATGGCATCGACGGCGCGCACCTGCTGCGTCCGAAGGTGCATCTCTACACGACCGGCAAGGTGATCCAGAACAACCAGCCGCTGCCGATGTATACGCTGCTGAACCTCAACTACGACTGCCAGGGCCTGTCCGTCTCCAACGAGTACAAGGACCTCCCCGTCAGCACCGACGCTTCGCCGCTGAAGGAAGCCTTCGCCAAGAAGAAGGCCGCGGGCAAGGAAGTGAAGGTCGCGATGACCTTCCCCGGCGGCACGCACGACCTCTGGATCCGCTACTGGCTCGCCGCCGGCGGCATCGATCCCGACAAGGACATCTCCACGATCGTCGTACCGCCCGCGCAGATGGTCGCGAACATGAAGGTCGGCAACATGGACGCCTTCTGCGTGGGCGAGCCGTGGAACGAACAGCTCGTCAACCAGGACATCGGCTTCACGGCCGCGACCACGGGCGAGGTCTGGTTCAGGCACCCCGAGAAGGTGCTCGGCATGCGCGCCGACTGGGTCGATGCGAACCCCAACGCCGCCAAGGCGCTGATGATGGCGGTGATGGAAGCGCAGATGTGGTGCGACAAGATGGAGAACAAGCAGGAGATGGCCGAGATCATCGGCCGCCGGCAGTGGTTCAACGTGCCGGTGCCGGACATCATCGGGCGCATCAAGGGCGACATCAACTACGGCCGCGGCAAGGTCGCGAAAGGCACCAACCTCTTGATGAAGTTCTGGGGACCGGGTGGCGACGTGTCCTATCCCTGGAAGAGCCTCGACACCTGGTTCGTCACCGAGAACATCCGCTGGGGCAAGTTCGAGCCCGGCATCGACATCAAGGCGCTCGTCGACAAGACAAACCGCAGCGATCTGTGGATCGACGCCGCCAAGACACTCGGCGTTGCCGACGCGGTGTCGGGCGACAGCCGCGGCAAAGAGAAGTTCTTCGACGGCAAGGTTTTCGATCCGGCCGATCCCATGGGCTACCTCAAGTCCCTCAGCATCAAGCGCGCGGAAGTCTGAGTTCGAAGGCCGGCGCTACTGCGCCGGCTTCTCATCCCCACGATCCGAACAAGAGAGAAGCCATGAACATGACTGTGCTCAAGAGCGAGACTGCGCGGGCGATGCCCGCGCCGGCCGTCTCCGCCGACGTGGTCAAGCTCAAAGCGCCGAAGACGAGCTTCATCAAAACGAAGCTCGTGCCCCGCGTGTCGGAGATCTCGGCCAACGTGCTGCCCCCGCTGGTGACGATCGCGCTCATCATGGTCGTCTGGCAGATGCTGTGCAGCAAGCCGGGCTCCACGCTGCCGCCGCCGACCGTGATCTGGGATCAGGCCAAAGATCTCATCATGGAGCCGTTCTTCGTGGCCGGCCCGCAGGACATCGGGCTCGGGTGGCGGGTGCTGACGTCTCTGCAGCGCGTCGCGATCGGCTATGGTCTTGCGGGCCTCATCGGCATCGCGCTCGGCACCATCATCGGGCAATCGGTGTGGGCGATGCGCGGCCTCGATCCGATCTTCCAGGTGCTGCGCACGATCTCGCCGCTCGCGTGGCTGCCGATTTCGCTCGCCGCGTTCCGCGACAGCCAGCCCTCGGCGATCTTCGTGATCTTCATCACGAGCGTGTGGCCGATCATCATCAATACGGCCGTCGGCATTCGCAACATCCCGCAGGACTATCGCAACGTGGCGCTGGTGCTGCGGCTCAATCACTACGAGTTCTTCACCAAGATCATGATCCCGTCGGCGGCGCCCTATATCTTCACGGGCCTGCGCATCGGCATCGGCCTGTCGTGGCTCGCCATCGTCGCCGCGGAGATGCTCACGGGTGGCGTCGGCATCGGCTTCTTCATCTGGGACGCGTGGAATTCCTCGCGGCTTCCCGACATCATCGTAGCGCTCGCCTACATCGGTGGCATCGGCTTCCTGCTCGATCGCCTCGTGGCGCTCGTTGCGCACTTCGTCACCCGCGGCACCGCGTCGAACTGAGGAGAGACGATCATGGCGCCTGCAACTTCGCATCCCTACCTGCGCATCGATCACGTCGACAAGACCTTCTCGCGCGGCGGCAAGCTGACGGAAGTGCTGTCGGACGTGACGGTCTCCATCGAGAAGGGCGAGTACGTCTCGATCATCGGCCACTCGGGCTGCGGAAAGTCGACGCTGCTCAACATCGTCGCCGGCCTCACGCCGGTGCCGACCGGGGCGGTGCTCCTCGAGAACCGGGAAGTGTCCGACCCCGGTCCCGATCGCGCGGTGGTGTTCCAGAACCACTCGCTGCTGCCGTGGCTCACGGTCTACGAGAACGTGCGGCTCGCGGTCGACAAGGTGTTCTCGGCGACGAAGTCGCGCAAAGAACGTCACGCGTGGACGATGCACAATCTCGAACTCGTGCAGATGGGCCACGCCAAGGACAAGCGGCCGGCTGAAATCTCCGGCGGCATGAAGCAGCGCGTCGGCATCGCCCGGGCGCTCGCCATGGAGCCCAAGGTGCTGCTGCTCGACGAGCCGTTCGGCGCGCTCGACGCGCTGACGCGCGCGCATCTGCAGGACAGCGTGATGGCGATCCACCAGAAGCTCGGCAACACGGTGCTGATGATCACGCACGACGTCGATGAAGCCGTGCTGCTCTCGGACCGCATCGTCATGATGACCAATGGGCCCGCGGCCCGCATTGGCGAGGTGCTCGAGGTGCCGATCGCGCGGCCGCGCAAGCGGCTCGATCTCGTCGCCGACCAGACCTACATCAAGTGCCGGCAGCGCGTGATCGAGTTCCTCTATGCGCGCCATAAGGCCCCGGCGCTGCAGGCGGCAGAATAAGCGCGAGGGAGGAAGCGCATGCCTGCAGCGGCTGAACGGGAACGGCTCGTTGTCATCGGCAACGGCATGGCGAGCCTGAAGCTCCTCGAAGAGCTCGAGGCCCAGTGCCCGGGGCGCTATGCGACGACGGTGATCGGGGCGGAGCCAGAGCCTGCCTACAATCGCGTGCTTCTGTCGTCGCTGCTGGCCGACGAGATCAGCGGACAGGATGTCGTGATGCGGCCGCGCGCCTGGTACGCCGAGCGTGGGATCGACCTGCGCACGGGTGTCGAGGCGAGGGGCATTGCCGATGGGCAAGTCGTGTTGGCGGACGGCACGTCGCTCGCGTTCGACAAGCTCATTCTGGCGACGGGGGCCGATCCGATTTTGCTCCCGCTGCCGGGACGGGACCTTGCAGGCGTGATCACGTTCCGCACGAGTGCGGACGTTGCGCGCATGCGCTGTGCTGCCGGCCAGCCCGTCGTCGTGATCGGTGGCGGGCTGCTCGGGATCGAGGCGGCGTATGGACTGTCGCGCGCGGGCGCCCAAGTCACCCTCGTGCATGTGATGGACCGGCTCATGGAGCGGCAGCTCGATGCCGAGGGCGCGGCGCTGCTGGCGCGTGCGCTCGCGGCGAAGGGCATTCGCGTGCTGCTCTCGACGGAGACGCGCGGCATCCTGGGAAGGGAGCAGGTCGAGGGGATCGAGACCAAGGCGGGGGAGATCATCCCCTGCGGGCTCGTGGTGATGGCGGTGGGCGTGCGCTCGAACGTGAAGCTCGCAGCGGCGGCCGGTGCGCAGGTCGGACGTGGCATCATTGTCGACGACAGCATGCAGACGAGCGTTGACGGCATTTATGCGCTCGGCGATTGCGCGGAGCACAAGGGCACGTGCTACGGGCTCGTGGAGCCGGCCTACGCGCAGGCGCGCGTGCTGGCGTCGGTGCTCGCAGGCAAGCGCGCGACGTACGCCGGATCGATGCTCGCGACGAACCTCAAGGTGTCCGGCGTACCCGTGTTCTCGGCTGGTGATTTCGAGGGCAAGGACGGCGAGCACATCATCGTCAAGGACGAGGGGCTGCCCTCCTATCGCAAGCTCGTGCTGCGCGACGGGCGCCTTGCGGGTGCCGTGCTCGTCGGTGATACGCGCGATGCGCTCTGGTATTCCGAACTCATCGCCTCGGGGGCGAGCGTCACCCGCTTCCGGCACGACCTCGCCTTCGGTCGCGCCTACGCGGAGGCGGCGTGATGGGCGCACAGGATTTCACGGACGAGCAGAAGCGTTATCTGGAAGGCTTCGTCTCGGGCGTGCAGGCCTCGCGCGCGGCCGCCGGCCTGAAGCCGCTCGGCGGCATCGGTGGGGGCGCGGAGGCGCAGACCGGCGGGCCCGATCATGAGCATCTTGCCGCGATGGCGCGCTTCGAGGCCGAGGGCAAGAAGCTCTCGCCGGAAGAGAAGGCCAAGCGCGAAGAGCATCCCTTCGATGCCTATGCGCGCCTCAAGGACGATGCGCTGAAGGGCAACTTCCCCAAGGGCGTCGACAACTTCCGCTGGCGCTATCACGGGCTCTATTACGTGGCGCCGGCGCAGAACGCCTTCATGTGCCGCATGCGCATTCCGAACGGCATCCTGTCGCACTGGCAGTTGCGCGGCGTGGCGGACGCGGCACAGCGCTGGGGTGGTGGTTATGCGCACGTGACGACGCGCGCCAACCTGCAGATCCGCGAGATCGCGGCTGAGAATGGCCCCGCCCTGATCGAGGCGCTGGCCGATATCGGCGTGAACCCCAAGGGCTCGGGCGCAGACAACATCCGCAACGTCACGGGCTCCTCGACGGCCGGCATCGATCCGCAAGAACTGCTCGATACGCGCCCCTTCGCGCGCGCGTGGCATCACCACATCCTCAACGACCGCTCGCTCTACGGCCTGCCGCGCAAGTTCAACGTGTCGTTCGACGGCGGCGGCATGATCCCGACGCTGGAAGAGACGAACGACATCGCCTTCACCGCGGTGACGGTTCGGGAAGGCGCGGCGGGCGTTGAGCCGGGCGTGTGGTTCCGCCTCGGGCTCGGCGGCATCACGGGGCACAAGGATTTCGCACGGCCGACCGGCGCCTACGTGAAGCCGGCGAAGGCCGTGAAGGTCGCGGATGCCATCGTGCGCGTGTTCATCGACAACGGCGATCGCACGGACCGCAAGAAGGCGCGCCTCAAGTACGTGCTCGACGCGTGGGGCTTCGAGACATTTCTCGAGGCGGTTGAAGCCAAGCTCGGCTGGAAGCTCGCGCGGATCGCGAATGATGCCGTGATCGAGCCGCCGAAGGCCGACAGGCAGGCGCACATCGGCGTGCATCCGCAGAAGCAGGATGGTCTTGTGTGGGTCGGCGTGTCGCTGCGCGTCGGGCGCATGAGCGTCGAACAGATGCATGGGCTCGCCGAGATCGCCTACCGGCACGGCGACGGCGATATCCGGCTCACGGTCTGGCAGAACCTGATCTTGTCCGGCGTGCCGCGGGAAAAGGCCGAGGCGGTCGAGGGGGCGCTCGTCGAGATCGGGCTCACGTCCAAGGCCTCGGCCGTGCGCGCGGGGCTCGTCGCGTGCACGGGCAACACGGGGTGCAAGTTCGCGCTCGCCAACACCAAGGACACGGCGCTCGCCATCGCGGCGCACGTGGAAGCGCGCGTGGCGATGGACACGCCGATCAACATCCATCTCACCGGCTGCCCCAATTCCTGCGCGCAGCACTACATCGGCGACATCGGCCTGATCGCGACGCGGGTGCCCGTGGCCCCGGACAGCGACGACACGGTCGAGGGCTTCAACGTGCATATTGGCGGCGGTTACGGCCCCGATGCGCAGATCGCGCGCGAGATCTTCCCCCAGACGCGGGTGGAGGATCTGCCGCAGGTGATCGAGCAGATCCTGCGCACGTATCTCGCCCACCGCACGAGCGCGTCCGAGACGTTCCTCGAATTCGCGCGGCGCACCGATGTCGCCACGCTGAAGACCATGATCGAGACGAGCGGGAGATCCGCCGCATGACGATGCAGGAGACACGCCCCGCTGGGGCGCGCATCCCCATGATCCCGGACGGGGCGCCGTTCTCGCCGGAACAGCGTTCGTGGCTCAATGGCTTCTTTGCCGGCCTGCTGTCTTCGGACACGGAAGCGCGCGCGCTGCCGCTGACGGGCGAACTGCCGGGCGTTGCCGCCAAGGCCATCGGCGCCGAAGAGGACGACGGCGCGCCCTGGCACGATGCCGCGATGCCACTCGACGAGCGCATGCAGCTTGCCGACGGCCGTCCTCTGAAGCGGCGGCTGTTCGCGGCGATGGCGCAGCAGGATTGCGGGCAGTGCGGCTACCTGTGCGAGACCTATTCGGCCGCGATTGCGGCGGGCAGCGAAACGAAGCTCAACCTCTGCGCACCGGGCGGCAAGGAAACGAGCCGCATGCTCAAGAAGCTGCTGGAGGAGGCGCCCGCTGCGCCGGCGCCGGCAGCAGAGATCGCCGCTCCGGAGATCGCACATGCGAAGCCGAGCGGTGGGCCTGGCTATTGCCGTGAGCAGCCGGTTGAAGCCGTCTTCCTCGGCGCCACGCGCATCACGGGTGCGGCGTCCGACAAGGATACGCGCCACGTCGCGTTCGATCTCTCGGGGTCGGGCATCGACTACGCGCCGGGAGACAGCTTCGGCGTGTTCGCGCAGAACGATCCGGCGCTCGTGGACGCCGTGCTTGCGGCGATGAAGGCGCCCGGCGATTTCCCGATCGGCGGAAAGACGCTGCGCGAGGCGCTGATCGAGGATTATGCGCTCGGCCTCGCGCCCGACATGTTGTTCGAGCTTCTGAGCTACATCACGGGTGGCGAGCGCCGGCGCAAAGCCAAGCTGCTCGCCAAGGGCGAGGATCCCGATGGCGATGCGGCGACGATGGACGTGCTGCAGGCGCTGGAGCGCTTCGCGCCGGTACATCCGGATCCCGAAGCCTTTCTCGAATGCCTGGAGCCGTTGCAGCCGCGGCTTTATTCGATTTCTTCTTCGCCACTCGCGACGCCGGGTGAGCTGCATCTGACGGTCGATGCCGTGCGTTATGCGATCGCGGGGCGGCAGCGCGTGGGCGTCGCTTCGACGTTTCTGGCGGACCGGCTCAGCGTTGGGGCGCGGCTCAAGGTCTACCTGCAGAAAGCGCACGGCTTCGGTCTTCCAACCGATCCGCAGACGCCGATCATCATGGTGGGGCCGGGCACGGGCATCGCGCCCTTCCGCTCATTCCTATGGCATCGCTGCGCGTCGAAGGCGCCGGGCAAGGCGTGGCTGTTCTTCGGGCATCAGCACGAGGCGACAGATTTCTTCTATCGCGACGAGATCGAAGGCTTTCTCGCCAAGGGCACGCTGACGAAGCTCTCCACGGCCTGGTCGCGGGACGGCGCCGAGAAGGTCTACGTGCAGGACCGCATGCGCGAGGCCGGCGCCGATCTCTGGGCGTGGCTCGAGACGGGCGCGCATTTCTACGTCTGCGGCGATGCCAAGCGCATGGCCAAGGACGTCGAGAAGGCGGTGATGGCCGTCGCTGCTGCGCACGGGGGGATGAGCGAGGCGGAGGCCGCGCAGTTTCTCGCCGACCTCAAGGCGAAAGGGCGCTACCAGGCGGACGTCTACTGATGGCGCGCGCGCGGCACTCCCCTCCCGGCTCGGTCTCGACGACCTGCCCCTATTGCGGCGTCGGGTGCGGCGTGAAGGTGACGCGCGAGGGCGGCGAGGTGAGCGTTTCGGGGGACGGGGCGCATCCGGCGAATTACGGGCGGTTGTGCTCGAAAGGTTCGGCACTGGCCGAGACGATCGGGCCCGCAACGCGTCTCATGCAGCCGATGGTGGCGGGCAAGGCCGTCGCGTGGGATACGGCGCTCGATCATGTGGCTGGGGGCCTCATGCGCGTCGCGCAGGAGCACGGGCCGCAAGCGATCGCGTTCTATTTGTCGGGGCAGTTGCTGACGGAAGACTATTACGTCGCCAACAAGCTGGCGAAGGGCTTCATCGGCACGCCGCATGTCGACACCAACTCGCGGTTGTGCATGTCGTCCTCGGTGGCAGGGCATCGCCGCGCGTTCGGGGCCGACGTGGTGCCTCAGTGCTACGATGATCTCGATCTG
The DNA here is from genome assembly GCA_003963125.1 of Hyphomicrobiales bacterium. Taxonomy (GTDB): domain Bacteria; phylum Pseudomonadota; class Alphaproteobacteria; order Rhizobiales; family Hyphomicrobiaceae; genus AWTP1-13. Next base: position 8,999 of record RXJK01000282.1, on the reverse strand, counting down.
GCCGATGTGGTCGTGCTCGTCGGTTCGAACGCGGCGTGGTGCCATCCCGTGCTGTTCCAGCGGCTGCAGAAGGCGCGGGCCGAGCGCGGCACGAAGATCGTCAACATCGATCCGCGCCGCACGGACACGAGCGAAGGCTGCGACATGCATCTGGCGCTGCGTCCGGGCAGCGACGTGCATCTCTGGAACGGCCTCCTGTGCTGGCTCGCCGACTACGAGGCGATCGACTGGGGCTACGTGAACGCGCACACGCAGGGACTGGCGGAAGCGCTCGCTGCGGCGCGCTTCCATTCCGGGCTCGTGTCGCAGGTGGCCGAGGCGACAGGGCTTGCGCCCAACGACATCGAAGCTTTCTACGCGCTGTGGGCGGGCACGGCGAAGGTCGTCACCTGCTATTCGCAGGGCGTGAACCAATCGGCCTTCGGCACGGACAAGGTCAACGCGATCCTCAATTGTCATCTGGCGACGGGACGCATCGGCAAGGAGGGCTGCGGACCGCTCTCGCTGACGGGCCAACCCAACGCGATGGGCGGGCGGGAAGTCGGCGGGCTCGCCAACATGCTCGCCGCGCACATGAACTTCTCGGAAGCCGAGCGCGACCGCGTGCGCCGCTTCTGGACCGCGCCGAACCTCGTGGCGGGGGAGGGGCTCAAGGCCGTCCAGATGTTCGAGGCGATTGCGGATGGCCGCATCAAGGCGCTGTGGGTGATGGGGACGAACCCGGCCGTCAGCCTGCCGGACGCCGATCGGGTGCGTGAAGCGTTGGCCAAGCTCGATCTACTCGTCGTGTCCGAGAACGTCGCGAGCAACGATACGGCGCGTTGCGCGCACGTGCTGCTGCCGGCGCACGCGTGGGGCGAAAAGAACGGCACGGTGACGAATTCGGAGCGGCGCATATCCCGGCAGAGATCGTTCCTGGAACCGATCGGCGAGGCGCGGGCCGATTGGTGGATCATGAGCGAGGTGGCGCGGCGGCTCGGCTGGGGCCGCGCGTTTTCCTATCGCTCGGCCGCGGCGGTGTTTCGGGAGCATGCGGCGCTGTCGGGTTTCGAGAACGAGGGGCGGCGGGCGTTCGATATTTCGGGGCTGAGTGAAATTACAGACGCGGGCTACGACGGGCTTAAGCCCGTGCAGTGGCCTGTTCGTTCGCCAGGCCAAGGCACGGCGCGGCTCTTTGCAGAGGGCGGCTACCTGACGCCCAACGGCCGCGCGCGGCTCGTTGCCGTGAAGCCCGTGGCGAAGACGGCTACGGCGGTGCAGACGCCCGACTGGCCGTTCACCCTCAACACCGGACGCGTGCGCGACCAATGGCACACGATGACGCGCACAGGGCTCAGCGCGCGCCTCGCGCTGCATTCGGCCGAACCCTATGTCGAGGTGCATCCGGCAGACGCGCAGGTGCAGGGGCTCAAAGACGGCCATCTCGCCAAGGTGGAAACGCGGCTTGGGCGCGCCGTGCTTCGCGTGCGGCTGAGCGAGCGTCAGCAGCCGGGGTCGCTGTTCGTGCCGATCCATTGGTCCGCGGAGAACAGCTCGGCGGGACGCATCGGCGCGCTCGTGCATGCCGTCACCGATCCGTTCTCGGGACAGCCCGATGCGAAGGCGACCCCCGCGCGGATCGTGCCGGTGCCGTGCAACGCCTATGGCGTGCTGCTGTCGCGGGAGACGCCGTCGTTTGAAGGCGCGAGCTATTGGGCGCGCGCGGCGATGCCCGCCGGAAGCATCACCTATCTCGCGCTCGATCTCGCAGCGGACGCGTGGGACGGCTGGAGCGACAATGTTCTGCCTTCGGGCGAGCGTCTCGCGTTCCACGACAAGGCCAACGGGCGCATGCGCGTAGCTGTGCTTAACGGCGGCCGGCTCGATGCGGTGCTGTACCTCGCGCGCGAGCCCGAGGCGCTGTCGCTCGATTGGCTGATCGCCTGCTTTGCCAAGGATACGATCGCTCCGGGAGACCGGCTGGCGCTGCTCGCTGGGCGCGCGACGGGCGGCGTGGACGAGGGACCGACGGTGTGTGCCTGCTTCCAGGTGGGGCGCCGGCGGATCGAAACGTGCATCCGCGCCGGGGCGCGTTCGACGGAGGCGATCGGCGCCGCCGTCAAGGCTGGCACCAATTGCGGATCGTGCCTGCCCGAATTGAGGCGCCTGCTCGCGGCCCCCGAAGCCGTGAAGGTCGCGGCGGAGTGACCGATGCAGATCGTTGCGCCGCAGGAAACCCAAGCGTCGCGCATGCGGCCGCTCGCCGTGCTGCCCGCGTTCTTCGATCTCAACGGGCGCAAGGTGATCCTCGCGGGCGGCGGTGAGGGCCTCGTCTGGAAGGCTGAGCTTTTGGCTGCGACGGGCGCCGAGGTCGAGGTCTATTGCGGGCCCGAAACCGGGGCGGATCTCGCGAGGCTTGCGGCGGCGCCGCCTGCTGGCACTCTGCGGCTCATGGGGCGGACTTGGTCGCAGGAAGATCTGAGCGGTGCTGCGATCGCGGTGGGCGCACTCGAGGGCGCGGAGGCCGAAGCCTTTGCGGCTGCTGCCCGCCAGCACGGCGTTCCCGTCAACATCGTCGATGCGCCGCAGCTTTCGACTTTCAGTTTCGGGACGATCGTCAACCGGTCGCCGGTGGTGGTGGCGATCAGCACCGCGGGGCTTGCGCCCGTGCTGGGCCAGGCGATCCGCGCGCGCATCGAGGCGCTGCTGCATCCCGCGCTCGCCGAGTGGGCGGCAGCGGCGCGGCGCCTGCGCGCCGAGGTCAAGGCGCGATTGCCGATGGGGCATGCGCGGCGGGCGCTGTGGCGGCGCTTTGCCGATCTTGCCCTGGCGGCGCGGACCGCACCCGCCGACGCCGATATCGATACGGTGCTGGCGGACATGCCCTCCGAAGCGGGCTCGGTTACGCTCGTCGGCGCCGGGCCCGGTGATCCGGAACTGCTGACCCTCAAGGCTCTGCGCGCGCTGCAGTCGGCCGATGTCATTCTGCACGACCGGCTCGTCGCGCCCGAGATCCTGGAACTTGCCCGGCGCGAGGCGCGACGCATGCTCGTCGGCAAGGCGGGCGGCGGCGCGCATTGCCGGCAGGACGATATCAACGCGCTGATGGTCAGGCTGGCGCGCTCGGGCAAACGTGTGGTGCGGCTGAAGGGCGGCGATCCGATGGTGTTTGGACGCGCGGCGGAAGAAATCGCCATCTGCCGCGCGAACGGCATCGCCGTCGATGTCGTGCCGGGCGTGACGGCTGCGCTGGGTGCCGCCGCCGAATTGCTGCTGCCGTTGACGGACCGCACGAAGGCGCAGCGCCTGCAATTCGTCACGGGGCACGCGAAGTCCGGCCACGCGCCTAAGCACGACTGGGCGAGCCTCGCGCGTGACGACGTCACGACGGTGTTCTACATGGGCGCGGCGACGTTCGCCGAGATGCTGCCGCACATGCGCGCGGCCGGTCTCGCGGCGGACTTCCCCGCGCTCGCCATCGCAGGAGCCACGACGCCGCGCCGGAGGGTCGTGCAGACGACCGTGGCGGAGCTGCCATCGCAGCTTGCGCGCATGCCGGCGGGGGAGCCTTGCCTCATCGTCGTCGGGCACTGCGCCGCCTCGATGCCGGCCGCGCAATCCGTCGAGGATGCGGCCGAGCGCTTGGCCGTCCTCGCTTAATCACCGCGCAGACTGGCATGGACGGGAGAACTGCCGTGCGGTCGGCGCCGGTTGTGCCTGCCCCGGCCTTGCTGCATGCTGGCCCTTCGAGCCTGGCGGCCAAACAAGGGACACGGCGATGAACCTCGGCGAATACGCAAAATACGACGGGCTTGGGCTCGGCGAACTCGTGGCCAAGAAAGAGGTCACGCCGAAGGAACTCGCGCTGACCGCCGCCAAGGCCATTGCGGCCGCCAATCCGGTGGTGAAGGCGATCGTCGAGACCTATCCCGACCGCATCGAGGGGCTCGACGAAAGCACGCTGGGCAACGGGCCCTTCCGCGGCGTGCCCCTCGTGATCAAGGACGTGTTCGGGCACGAGGCGGGCCGCAAGATCGAGAACGGATCGCGGCTCTGCCGCGGGATGATGGTCGAGGTCTCGACCTATTACGTGGAGCAGCTCAAGGCGGCCGGCGTCAACATTCTCGGCCGGTCCGCTGCGCCGGAATATTCGATGTCCGCCTCCACCGAGAGCGTGATGTTCGGCAACACGTCGACGCCGTGGAAGAAGGGCTATTCCGCCGGCGGTTCGAGCGGCGGCGCGCAGGCGGCGGTGACGTCCGGCATGGTGCCAATCGCCCACGGCTCCGACATCGGCGGTTCGATCCGCATTCCGGCGAGCTGGTGCGGCGGGGTGGGGCTCAAGCCGTCGCGCGGGCGCGTCTCGATCGGGCCGGTGGTCGACGAGGGCGGCCTCGGCTTTTCAGCGAACTTCATACAGACGAAGACCGTGCGGGATGCCGCGGAGATGCTGGACTGGGTCTCGAAGCCGCAGCCGGGCGATCCATTCGTCATTCCCAAACCTGCCGACCGGTATGCGGTGGTGGCGAAGCAGGCCGCGCCGAAGCTGAAAGTCGGCATCGTGCTGAGCGAACTTGCTGGTGTCCCGGTCGATCCGGAAGTGGCCAAGGCCGTAGAGGCGGCGGGAAAGCTTCTCGAACAGAAGGGCCACAGCGTCGAGATGGCGGAAGCCGACATGGGCGGCACTGCGGTGCTCGATGCCATGCAGGACCTGTTCTTCTTCGGGTTCGACGTCCGTCTCGACAGCTACGGCAAGAAGACCGGTCTGACACCCAGCCCCGATACGCTCGAGCCGGTGATCCTTTCGCTCTACGAGTACGCCAAGGGCATCACGACGGCCCGGTTCTTTGCCGCCATGGGCGCGGCCAACGTCGCGCGGCGCAGGCTCGGGCGCTTCTACACCAAGTACGACATCTGGCTGTCGCCGACGACGGCGCGCGTCTCGGAGCCGTGGGGGCGCTACAATCTCTCCAAGCCCGGCGTGACGGCGCAGAACAACGCCGAGCATCTCTTCCGCACGCCGTGCCAGTTCACGATCCCGCACAACATCATGGGCACGCCGGCGATGTCACTGCCGCTGGCGATGCATTCGACGGGCCTGCCGATCGGCGTGCAGATCGCCGCGCGGCCGGCGGAGGAGCATCTCCTGCTGCAACTCGCCAACGTGTTCGAGCAGGCGATGCCGTGGAAGGACCGCACGCCGCCGCTGCACGTCTCGAAGCTGGGGTAAGGGCGGTTCAGGCCTTGCCGCGCAGGGCGTGCAGCGTGCGCTCTTCGCTGCTCCCCTCCAGGGTGGGGCACGCAAGGAGCGCGTCGTCGAGGATGATCTCGGCGTCTGCGATCGTTGTCATGGCGGCGGTCTGAAGGTCGGAGATGCGCTGCAGGCGCGCGACCAGCGCTGCCGCCTCCTGCAGGGTCATGGGCTCATCGGCCGGAGGTGCGCTCGGCGTCGTCGTCTTGAGCTGGCGCATGGAATCCTGCGGTCGGTCGCCTCGAAGAGCGCCAGCCTGCGGCGAGACGGTTAACAAAAGGTTAACCGAGCGCCGCATTCGCGAGGGGTGCGCGTTCGACCTTCTCGAATAGACGCCGTTGCATTCTGACAGGACGGTTGGCGCGTCCCTTCGGACGGGACGGCGGCCGGCCTTGCCTCGGCAGCTTCGTCAGTTCAGGCGGTATTCGCCGCTGACGAGCTTCAATTCGGCGGGGCCGATGAGTTTGCGGTGGGCCACCATGATCTTGAAGAGCCTGCCCTCGAGGTTCTCCGACCAGAAGTCGAGGAAGGTCTGGAGGCGTGGGAAGCGCGGGTGGGTGTCGTAGTCCTGCCAGATGAAGCTTTGCAGCAGCGAGGGATGGTCGGGCAGGCGGTAGAGAATTTCCGCAGTGGTCAGGCTGAAACCAGCAAGCTGGGAGCTGAAGCCTCGGTCAGTCATGTGTGTCACCTCTCCAAGACGGCGGAGGCCCCTGGGGCCTCAGCCCTGTCGATCAGGTTGCGGCCCGCGATCGGCACGGGGCCGATTGCGAAACGCATATGACACAGCAAATAGTGGACCGGTTCGCGACGCTGTCACGCGTCAGATGCAACGGTCGCAATGGAACCGGTGAAGCGCGTTGCGCCCGCGCAACGATATTAGCACTCAGCAAAAAGGGCTGACAGCCGCAGCCGTCAGCCCTCGAAGACTTTCGAGGTTCCGGCTCAGAAGTGCGCCGCGATGCCGATCTTCACGGTGTCGGCATTCAGGCTCGTCGAGTTGAGATACTTGTAGCCCACCGGCGGATCCGAGATGCTCGTTTGAAGGCCACCCTCGCTGCCGAAATTGAAGTGGAGATATTCGAGCTTTACGGAAACCGACGAACTGATGAAGTGCTCCACACCGCCGCCGTAGGCGCCCCCTGTGAATGCACCCGTGGGCGTCGTGATATAGCCGGGATTCGTCGTCGTTTGAGAGGCCTTACCGCCGAAGTAGGCGAAGCCGCCCTTGCCGTAGAGGAGGGTGCTTCCGAAAGCGACGCCGACGCGCCCGGCAGCAACCCCGTAAAGTCCCGCGTCGAGAGTCAGATCCTGATGGGCGGCTGGGTTGGACGACGGAATGACACCTGAGCCCTTGAGGTTCATGTAGCCGAAGTCGCCTTCGACGCCGAGAACGAGGCTCTGAAACTGCCAGTTGTAACCGGCCGTACCTCCGAGGAATGCCCCGCGAGGCGAGTAGCCGAAGGGCCCCGGCGTTACGCCGCCTGTCGTGTCCGACACGTCAGCATGGCCCCACGCGTACCCGAGATGGGCGCCGGCGTAAAAACCCGTCCAAGTAAAGGGACGTTCGCGATATTGGGCCTGAGCTTGGCCTGCACCGAAAAGGGAAACTGCAAAGGCTACGCAAGACAGAAGTTTTTTCATTTGTACTCACCTCGTTACGCAACGCGGTGCAAAGATCACCTAACGGTTCGTTACGAGCAATTGTGGATTGTGGTGAATACGTGCGAGAGCGTTTTGGTGTAACCGAGAAAACACCAAATATCTGTTTTAACTATAATGCTATGCATCTATTGCTGCGCGCAAATCGTCGACAATAGCGCCGGGCAAATAAAAAGGGCAGGCTTCCGCCTGCCCTTTGCTACAGCGTGGGCTTGGCCGATCAGAAGTCCATGCCGCCCATACCACCCATTCCGCCCATGCCACCGCCGCCCGGCATCGGAGGCGCGGCCTCCTTGGGCAGTTCGGCGATCATGGCCTCGGTGGTGATGAGGAGGCCGGCCACGGACGCCGCGTCCTGAAGCGCGCAGCGCACGACCTTGGCGGGGTCGATCACGCCCTCGGAGACGAGGTCGCCGTAGACGCCGCTCTGGGCGTTGTAGCCATAGGCGTACTTGCTGTTCTCGAGGATCTTGCCGACGACCACGGAGCCGTCCACGCCGGCGTTCTGCACGATCTGGCGGGCGGGCGCCTGCAGCGCGCGGCGAACGATGTTGACGCCGGTCTTCTGGTCGTCCTCGCTCACCTTGACGCTGTCGAGGAGCTGGCTTGCCCGCAGCAGGGCGACGCCGCCGCCCGGGACGATGCCTTCCTCGACGGCCGCGCGCGTCGCGTGCAGCGCGTCGTCGACGCGGTCCTTCTTCTCCTTCACTTCGGCTTCGGTGGCGCCACCGACCTTGATGACGGCTACGCCGCCCGCGAGCTTCGCCAGGCGCTCCTGCAGCTTCTCGCGGTCGTAGTCCGAGGTCGTCTCCTCGATCTGCGCCTTGATCTGCTTCACGCGCGCCTCGATGTCGGCCTTCTTGCCGGCGCCGTCGACGATCGTGGTGTTCTCCTTGTCGATGGTGACCTTCTTGGCCTTGCCGAGCATGTTGAGGGTCACGTTCTCGAGCTTGATGCCGAGATCCTCGGAGATGACCGTGCCGCCCGACAGGATGGCGATGTCTTCCAGCATGGCCTTGCGGCGATCACCGAAGCCCGGCGCCTTCACGGCCGCCACCTTGAGGCCGCCGCGTAGCTTGTTGACGACGAGCGTCGCCAGCGCCTCGCCCTCGACGTCCTCGGCGATGATCAGCAGGGGCTTGCCCGACTGCACGACCGCCTCGAGCATCGGCAGCATGGCCTGCAGGCCCGTCAGCTTCTTCTCGTGGATGAGGATGTAGGGGCTCTCGAGCTCCGCGAGCATCTTGTCGGCGTTGGTGATGAAGTACGGGGAGAGATAGCCGCGGTCGAACTGCATGCCTTCGACGACGTCGAGTTCGGTCTCGAGGCTCTTGGCCTCCTCCACCGTGATGACGCCCTCGTTGCCGACCTTCTTCATCGCTTCGGCGATGATGCGGCCGATGTCCTTGTCGCCGTTGGCCGAGATCGTGCCAACCTGGGCGATCTCGTCGTTGGAGGTGACCTTCTTCGACTTCGCCTTCAGCTCTTCCACGACCTTGGCAACGGCGAGATCGACGCCGCGCTTCAGATCCATCGGATTGGCGCCGGCGGCAACGGCCTTGGCGCCCTCGCGCACGATGGCCTGGGCCAGCACGGTTGCCGTGGTGGTGCCGTCACCGGCGAGGTCGGCGGTCTTGGAGGCAACTTCGCGCAGCATCTGCGCGCCCATGTTCTCGAACTTGTCTTCGAGCTCGATCTCCTTGGCGACCGTCACGCCGTCCTTGGTGATGCGCGGGGCGCCGAAGCTCTTCTCCAGAACGACGTTGCGGCCCTTGGGACCGAGCGTCACCTTCACCGCGTTGGCGAGGATGTCGACGCCGCGCAGCATGCGGTCGCGGGCGTCACGGGAAAACTTCACGTCTTTTGCTGACATTTTTCACTCCATTTGAGCCGGAGCCGGATTTTCGAAAGACCGGCCGGATTGACTTGTTCTCGGGCGGTAACTCAGGCGGCCGCGCGGGCGCTGGTCTTGCCTTCGAGGATGCCGAGGATGTCGCTCTCCTTCATGATGAGGAGATCCTCGCCGTCGATCTTGACTTCGGTGCCGGACCACTTGCCAAACAGCACGCGGTCGCCCTTCTTCACTTCGAGCGCAACAAGCTTGCCGGTT
>RXJK01000261.1:3152-3990 GCA_003963125.1 Hyphomicrobiales bacterium | reverse complement strand
AAGTGCTCCTATCGATTCGAACGATAGCTTTGTCAATTTCGACTTGAATCGATTCGAACTGGTGCTTAGCCAGCTGGTCCCAGCGCCGACTAAGGAACGAATAAATAATGTTGAGCACAGTGCTCTTGCCTAGGCCATTTGCGCCAACAAGGATGAGTTTATTGTCTTTTATAGGGATGTCGATATCGGCTCTCTCGAAGAGGCCGGATATGTGAATTCTGCTTATTTTCATGGCTGCAGTAATCTCTGCGGTATCGGAACCGCTGACCTTCTGAATGAGTGAGCGAGCGCCCGTAAGTGCTGCCGCTTACTTGGGGTGCCGCATCAGATCCGAAGACGGCATCTCAGCGGATAACGGTTCAGGAGGATGCTATACGAAAGGGCGAACCTGCAAAGAGAAATGTAGCACCCCACAGGCGAAGGCAAGTCGCTTCATGGGGGTTGGCACTTGTAATTTTGAGCTGCCAAGTGTTGGGTTTTGGGTGTTCCGAGCGTCTGCCCCCCCCTCAATGCATTATGAACACAGGTAGCGTCGCGGTCTCCAGGGCGGATTGGGTCACGCCACCGAACACGAATTCCTGCAGCCGGCTGCGGCCGTAGCCGCCCATGATGATGAGGTCGGCGCCCAGAGCGCGCGCCTTGGCTTCGAGGGCCGCGAAGATGCCGTCGCGGCCGCGCTCGGCCTGCTCGAAGCGGGCCTCCACGCCGTGCCGCTTGAGATAGCCGAGCAGCGGCGCGGGCTCGCCCTCGCCCTTCTCGCGGATGCCGATGACGAGGACCTTGCCGGCGGCCTTGAGCAGCGGCATCGCGGCCTTCACGGCGCGCGCGGCTTCCGGCG
>RXJK01000261.1:0-3093 GCA_003963125.1 Hyphomicrobiales bacterium | reverse complement strand
ACGAGCAGCGGGCGGCCCGAGGCCATCAGCACGGTCTCGAGCCGGTCGCGCGGCAGGCCATCGATGGCGACGGGCCGGCCCATGATCGTCAGGTCGTGGTGGCGGGATTCGTTGAGGATCAAGTACACCGCGTCCCCGTCTGCCTCGCGCCAGGAGGCCGAGGCGCCGTGTCCGCGCTCGCCGTCGAGGTGGATCTTGTGCGCCTCGCAGAAGGCCTTGAAGTTCTCGGCCGCGGCGGCGAGGCGGCGGTGCGATTTCTCGCGCAGGTCGCGGAAGGCGTTGGCGACGGCGGCCCCGCGCGTGGCGCCGACATGCGGCGTGTTGAAGGCGGCCGTGGCCGGATCGACGTTGACGTGCAGGCAGTCGAGGTGCGCGCCGAGCTTTTCGGAGAGCACGTGCGCCGCGCTGAGGACGCCGGCGTCGGACGTGCTGCCCGCCACCGGGACAAGGATGGTCTTCATGGCCCGTTCACCCGTTGGAGATGTCATGGGCGCCATGATGCGGGCGGTCGGCGCGCGTCGGCGTTGACCCGCGTCAAAGGACGTGGACGTCAAGTTGCGTACGGGTTCAGACGCCGACGTATTGGCCGACGATCTCCAGCATGAGCTGGATGTCTTCGGGCCGCGACAGGCGATGCTCACCGTCGGGCACCGCCGCGACCCGCGTCCAGTCGCCGGAGAGATGCGCCACGAGATCGAGCGTGTGCTCCCAGGGCACGTCCGGATCGAGCAGGCCGTGGATGATGTGCACCGGCCGGCCGGGATCGAAGGCCGCGCTGCCGATGAGGTGCTGCCGCCCGTCGTCGAGGAAGGCCTTGGTGATGGGATAGGGGCCGTCACCGTAGGCGGAGGGCCGGTAGTAGACGCCCTTTTCCTCGATGTCGCGGCGGGCCTGGGGCGAAAAATTCTCCCACATGAGGTTGGTCATGTCCCAGGCCGGCGCGATCAGCACCAGCGCCTTGATGCGCTCGGCGACAGCGGGGGTCTGGTCCATCAGGTTGCGCAGGAGCAGAAGCGCCATGTAGCCGCCCATGCTGGAGCCGACGAGCACCATGGGTCCCTTCGACAGGCGCTCGAAGACGGCCCGGGTCTCCTCGATCCAGGCCGAAACGGTGCCGTTTTCGAAGGCGCCCTCGGATTGCCCGTGGCCCGAATAGTCGAAGCGCACGCAGGGGACGGCCTTTTCCCGCGCCCACTGCGCGAGCGCGCTTGCTTTCGTGCTGGTCATCTCCGACTTGAGGCCCGACAGCCACATCACGCCCGGCCGGTCCACCGGCGCGCCGGGCGCGATCTCGACGAGCGTCGCAATGCGGCGCGCGTCGGCGCCGCTGCCGACGGTGATGAACTCCGGCTGTTTATCGCCCATGGAACCTGCTTTATGTGGGTCTCGTCGAAGGCAAGGATAGAGAAGTGCAGGGCGGCGGGCCAACAATTCTCCAGATCATCCCCCGGCTCGATGCCGGCGGGGCGGAGGTGGCCGTCATCGACATGGCCGAGGCGGTGGCCGCTGCGGGAGGCCGCGCCCTGGTGCTGACCGAAGGCGGGCGGCTGGTGCCGCGCGTCGAGGCCGCCGGCGGCGAGGTGATCTCGTTTCCGGCGGCCACGAAAAATCTCTTCCGGATCTGGGCCAACGCCGATGCGATCGCGGCGGTCGTGCGCCGCGAGAACGTGGCCCTGATCCATGCCCGCAGCCGCGCGCCGGCGTGGAGCGGCCTGATCGCGGCGCGCCGCTGCAAGGTCCCGTTCGTGACGACCTACCACGGGGCCTACAAGGAGAACGGGGCCCTGAAGCGCGCCTACAACAGCGTCATGGCGCGCGGCGACGTGGTGATCGCCAACTCGGGCTTCACGGCGAACCTCATCCGCCAGCGCTACGGCACGGAGGACGCACGCATCGCCGTGATCCATCGCGGCCTCGACCCGGCGGCCTACGATCCGGCGTGCATCGGCCCGGAGCGCGTGGCTGCCTTGCGTGCCGCCTGGGGCGTCGCGCCGGGGCAACGCGTGATCCTGCAGGCGGCGCGGCTCACGGCCTGGAAGGGCCAGAGCGTCCTCATCGAATCAGCGGCGCTGCTCAAGGCCTCGGGCCGGCTCGGCGACGCCGTCGTTGTGCTGGCCGGCGATCCGCAGGGCCGGGACGATTACGTGGCAACCCTGGCGCGCCGCATCGAGGACCTGGGGCTGAAGGGCGTCGTGCGCCTCGTCGGCCACGTCGTCGATATGCCGGCTGCCTATCTCGCCGCGCACGTGACGGTCGTCGCCTCCACCGAGCCGGAGGCCTTCGGCCGGACGGTGATCGAGGCTGCCGCCATGCGCTGCCCGGTCATCGCCACCGCCATCGGAGCGCCGCCCGAGAACATCCTGGCGCCGCCAAAAAGCGAGCCGGATCAAGCCACAGGCTGGCTGGTGCCGCCGGGGGAGGCGTGGGCGCTTGCCGAGCAGATCCACGTCGCCCTGCGCCTCACGGCCGTCGAGCGGGACCGCATGGGCGACCGGGCCCGGGCCCACGTCCTTGCCCATTTCACCAAGCGCAACCTGCAGCTCGAGACCCTGGGCGTGTACGACCGGCTGCTCCGGACCGACCTGGCGCAGCGTTTCCAGGGTGCGGTCCCGGCAGTGGACACGACTCCGCTTATCCCGTTGCAATCTTGACTTGCGGGGCTATCTCTCCGATTCTGACCGGTGCTCGGCCGCACGGGCGGAACGAGCACGTGGAGGAGCATTCGAGGCTAACAAACAGTCCCGAGGAAGCTACCAGGTCAAACGGAAGAAGGAGGCACCAACATCCGTAAACCAATGCGGGCCGCGCCTGAGCGCGAGCCATCCGGACCCAGGATCAACGATATGATCCGCGTCCGTGAAGTACGTCTGATTGACGAGACGGGCCAGAACGTGGGGGTTGTCCCGACGGCACAAGCTCTGGCGCAGGCTGTCGAAGCGGGCTTGGACCTCGTTGAGGTCTCGCCGGATGCGAACCCGCCGGTGGCCAAGATTCTTGATTTCGGCAAATACAAATATCAAGAGCAGAAGAAGGCCGCCGAGGCCCGCAAGAAGCAGAAGGTCGTCGAAATCAAAGAGATCAAGATGCGTCCGA
>RXJK01000091.1:16097-22222 GCA_003963125.1 Hyphomicrobiales bacterium | reverse complement strand
CGGCCCAGCATGCGCGAGGCCTCTTCCTCGAACACGCCGCGATAACCGTTCCAGTCGACGGCGTAGGGAATAGCGAACAGTGCCGCGACCACGGTGATCACGAACACGGCGAGGCCAATGAGGAAATTGCTCATGCCGTTTCCTCGGCGTCCGTCTCGGGATGGAAACCGGGCCAGCCGCCCGGCATCGTGCACGTCATTGGGCTTCCCGCTTCTGTCCCGCTTCCGTCTTGGCCGTCAGCGACTTGAATCCCGGCTCCCGACCGCAAATCTATCACAGTCGACGACGGCGCCGCGGTCATGCCGCTAATCGTCTGTGCAAACATGCCGAATTCAGCGCGTCGAATGTAGAGCGATTCACCGCAGGGCGTTCTAAAGGTGGCGACGCGCCTCCTCGTGGACAGCCTTCGGCGCCGCTGTGGGAACCTGCTGGCGGCCCGATTGTCGGCCGATTGATGGTGCTATAGTGGCCGGAATGAACACGAATCGGAAAAATCTGGCAAAATTGCCCGGCGCACCGGCCGAGAACCGTCCGGATACGCGCTCGATCTCCCAGCGCGCCATGGGTCTGGCCCAGCTGGCGGGCGGACCCTCCTATATGGAAGGCCTCAACCCGGAGCAGCGCGAGGCCGTCGAAACGACGGACGGTCCGGTCCTGGTGCTGGCCGGCGCCGGTACCGGCAAGACCCGGGTGCTGACCACCCGCATCGCGCACATCATCGCCTCGCAGCGCGCGCGCGCCAACGAGATCCTCGCCGTCACCTTCACCAACAAGGCCGCGCGCGAAATGAAGGAGCGCATCGGGGCCCTCGTCGGCGGTGCCGTGGAGGGGATGCCCTGGCTCGGTACCTTCCACGCCATCGGCGTCAAGATTCTGCGCCGCCACGCCGAACTCGTTGGGCTGAAGTCTGGCTTCACGATCCTCGACACTGACGACCAGATCCGCCTCATCAAGCAGGTGATTGAGGTCGAGGGCATCGACAAGGACCGCTGGCCCGCCCGGCAGTTCGCCGCCCTGATGGACGGCTGGAAGAACCGCGGCCTCACGCCGGACAAGGTGCCGAAGGGCGAAAGCTTTGCCTTCGGCGACGGCAAGGGCGCGCAGATCTACGCCGCCTACCAGCGCCGCCTGAAGGAATTGAACGCTGCCGACTTCGGCGACCTGCTGCTCGAATGCCTGCGGCTGTTCACCGACAACCCGGACGTGCTCGACGAATACCGCCGGCGCTTCCGCTACATCCTCGTCGACGAGTACCAGGACACCAACGTCGCCCAGTATCTCTGGCTGCGGCTCATCGCGGGCACCGGTAGCCCCAACATCTGCTGCGTCGGCGACGACGACCAGTCCATCTACGGCTGGCGCGGCGCCGAGGTCGATAACATCCTGCGCTTCGAACTCGATTTCCCGGGCGCCAAGGTCATCCGCCTGGAGCGCAACTACCGCTCCAAGGGCCACATCCTCGCCGCCGCCTCGGGCCTCATCGCCAACAACAAGGGCCGCCTCGGCAAGACGCTCTTCACCGATGCGGACCAGGGTGATCCGCTCACCGTGCGCGGCGTCTGGGACGACGAGGAGGAGGCGCGCGCCATCGGCGACGACATCGAGGCCTTGCGCAAGAAGGGCCAGAGGCTCAACGAAATCGCCATTCTCGTGCGTGCCTCGTTCCAGATGCGCGCCTTCGAGGATCGCTTCGTCACGCTGGGTCTGCCCTACCGCGTGATCGGCGGCCCGCGCTTCTACGAGCGCCAGGAGATCAAGGACGCCATCGCCTATCTCGAAGTGACGCTTAATCCGGCCAACGACCTCAAGTTCGAGCGCATCGTGAATGTGCCGAAGCGCGGCCTCGGCGACACCACCGTCGCCCGCATTCGGGATCTGGGCCGAGCGCAAGGCATCACGCTCTACCAGGCCGCTCGCGAAATCATCGAGACCGAGGAACTGACCGGCAAGGCGCGCAAGGCGCTGTCCGACCTCGTTGCCTCGTTCGAGCGCTGGCGGCGGCAGATCGAGGGCATGCGCCACACGGAACTGGCCGAACTCATCCTCGACGAGTCGGGCTACACGCAGATGTGGCAGAACGACAAGAGCCCGCAGGCCCATTCGCGGCTCGAGAACCTGAAGGAACTCGTCCGCTTCATGCACGAGTTCGAGAGCCTGCAGGGCTTCCTGGAGCACGTCTCGCTGGTCATGGACACGGAGACGGCCGACACCGGCGACCGCGTCTCGCTCATGACGCTGCACGCCGCCAAGGGGCTCGAGTTCGACGTCGTCTTCCTGCCCGGCTGGGAGGAGGGCCTGTTCCCGCACCAGCGCTCGCTCGACGAGAGCGGCCAGGCGGGTCTCGAGGAGGAGCGGCGCCTTGCCTACGTCGGCATCACGCGCGCCAAGAAGCAAGGCCACGTCAGCTTCGCCCAGAACCGCCGCACGCGCGGGCTGTGGCAGGCCGCGGCACCCTCCCGCTTCGTCGACGAATTGCCCGAGAGCAACGTCGACGTGATCGAGGCGCGCACGCCCTACGGCGGTTCGATGTATGCCACCGGCGGCGGCCGCTTCAATCCCTATGGGACCAGCCGCTTCGATGATCGCCAGGCTGCCGGAGGCTTCCAGAGCACCTATTCGACCCCCGGCTGGCAACGCGCCAAGGATCGCATGGGCCGGTCGGACTACGTGAAGCCCCGCGCGCCGCAAACCCTCGAGGGCGAGCTGGTCGCTTCCTCGACCGGGAGCGGCTCGGGCTTCAAGCCCGGCGAGCGCGTGTTCCACGAGAAGTTCGGTTACGGCGCCGTCACCGACGTCGAGGGCAACAAGTTGACCGTCGAGTTCGAGAAGGCGGGCTCCAAGCGCGTGGTCGACAGCTTCGTCGTCAGGGCGCGCGACGTCTGATCCTGTCATCTTCCTGACGCCGCCGCGCGCCGGGCTTGATCGAGCCCGGCGGCAACGCGATAGTCTCCGAACTATCCGAAGGGGTGCACGGGGCCTTCATGGCACGCTTCCAGCGTATCGTCGTTCTCACCGGCGCGGGCATATCGGCCGAATCCGGAATATCGACCTTCCGCGACAAGGACGGCCTCTGGTCGAAGGTGGACTATCGCGAGGTGGCGACGCCGGAGGGCTTCGCCCGCGATCCCGAGCGCGTCCTCGCCTTCTACAACATGCGCCGCAAAAAGAGCGGCGAGGCGAAGCCCAATGCCGCCCACTTTGCGCTGGCGAAGCTTGAGCAGGAGCATGCGGCGCGCAACGGCGGCCACGTCCTGGTCGTGACGCAGAACGTGGATTCGCTGCACGAGGCGGCCGGTACCACGAACCTCCTGCACATGCACGGCCTGCACCGGCAGGCCCTGTGCAATCACTGCGGTGCGCGGCATCCCTGGGGTGGCGATGCGCCGGACCTCTCCGTCACGCTCGCCTGCGGCGCCTGCGGCCGCCCGGGCGGCATGCGCCCGGACGTCGTCTGGTTCGGCGAGATGCCCTATCACATGGAGGAGATCGGGGAGGCGCTGGAGCAGGCCGATCTGTTCCTCTCGATCGGCACCAGCGGCAACGTCTATCCGGCGGCGGGCTTCGTCGCCCAGGCGCGGCGCTTCGGCGCCCACACCGTCGAACTCAATCTCGAACCCTCCGAGGGCATCTCGATGTTCCACGAGGCGCGCCACGGCAAGGCAACCGAGATCGTACCGGCCTACGTCGAAGAAATACTTGGGGCCTAGGTCAGCGCTTCTTCGTCGGCGCGGGTCTGCCAACAGCGACTGGCACTTTCGCGCACGTGGCTGGTGTGCAGGTGGCGTGGACGCTCGGCGACGGGAAGCCCGACGACCCTGCGGCACGTGCCGCCGCACCAGGCCAAAGCAGTAATCCGACGAGCACCGCGAAAACGAGTGCGACGAGCCATTTCGGCATTTGCACCCTCCCAGGACTTATCAAATGACAGTCTGGGACCACGACCTGACGGGACGCTTGCGCTGGATCAAAAGGGCGCTCTCATTCGCGAGGAAACTCTGATCCAGGTCGTCCGGTGGCTGAACAACACGACGCTTCTGCGCGGAAATGAACCGTCGGCCCGCCGAAGCAACGAACGACAACGTTCCAATCCCGCACCTATTCCCGACTTGAATAGGCAGCTCGAGAATATGGCCCCTAATTTCGAATTCGTACGCCCATCGGCTTGATCGGGAAGCCGAACTCGGATGCATTGCCGCAATGCGTCCGCATTTGTTTTCGATTTCGGAGCGCGGGGCACGTTGGCGATCGATTCGTTTTGAGAAGAGGGACCAGCATGTTCGGAGAAGAGATCGAGACGT
Source organism: Hyphomicrobiales bacterium (assembly GCA_003963125.1). GTDB lineage: Bacteria > Pseudomonadota > Alphaproteobacteria > Rhizobiales > Hyphomicrobiaceae > AWTP1-13. Next base: position 17,924 of record RXJK01000091.1, on the reverse strand, counting down.
TGCGCAACCAGATGCGCCAGGTGGCCGTGCAGGAGGAAGCGCTGCTGCGCAGCCTGTCCGAGAGCATCAACGCCGTGGAAGACCAGCTCCTGCAGCAGGTCCGCGAGATCGCGGCAGCGCACGAAAACCGGCGCACGCAGTTGCTGGACGAACTTCGCGGCATCGCCGACCGCATGGGAACGCTGCCTGCCGCAACCCAGCCGCACCGTCTGGAGACGATGCACACGCCGGTCTTCTTCGACCGCGCGTCCTCCGTTCCTGTCGTGAATTCCGGTGCCGACTGGCGCCATGCCGCCCGCGCCATCGAGAACGACGACGAGTTCGTCGAAATGCTCCAGACCGGCACCGGCTGAGCGTCCGATTATCTCGACTGACGTTTCGGCCGAAATGCCTTCCCGGCCGAGCGCAGCGAGAGCCGGGATCTTTTCCGGTGCGAATAGCTCACCCCGCGAGATCCCGGACAGCCGTGCCTACGCACGCCTTCCGGGATCACAACAATTCAGTATCTAGTTCGCTTACCTTTCGACCTGCGCGCGCCAGCGCGCGTCACGCAGGCTCGGCCGGCGATGCAGACGCGTGTCGAGCAGCGCCCGCGCCTTCGCCGTCTCGCCGGCGCTGATGAGGGCCACGAGCAGCGTATCCTCGATCATGTCCCGCTGCGCGTGGCTGCCGCCGATGCGCACGATCTCGCCGGCGATAGGCTCGAGTGCCGCGACGCAGCCGCGATGATCGCCGTCCGCGAAGGCCTTCACCCCCCGGCAGATGCCGAGCATTGCGGCCCCCGGTGCAAGCTTGCCCTCGGCGAGGCGCGCTTCGAGGCCCGCGACCCGCGCCGCGAGCACGTCGGCCCGGCCCGCCGCCGCTGCAGCGACGGCAACGTGCACATCCGCGAAGTGGACGCCGGCTTGCGGAAACGAGGCGAGCGCGTCCTCCAGCGCCTCGTTCCAGAGATCGGGGGAGACGGCAGTTCCGCACAGCGCCGCCCGCCACAGCAGCGACGCGCGATCCGTCACAGCGTTGAGCGGCGCGGCCTGTGAGGCACCCCGGGCGATGGCGCGCCGGTAGATGTCGAGCGCGCGGGCAGCATCGTCCTGTTCCAGCGCCAGCAGCGCCTGATGCCAGGCGATATGGCCGTGCAGGATGCCCGCCGGCTGATACCCCGGCAGCCAGTCGCTGATGAAGTGGTCGGCCTCGGCCACCGAGCCGTCTTCGTACATGGCGTGCGCGAGCGCATGCGCCGCGTTGGCGTTTTCGCGCCGCAGCTCCAGTCCGCGCGCCGTCAGAAGCCGCCCGGCGCCGACACTGCCATTCTCCGTGTGCGACCAGCCGAGGTAGGTGAGAAACCACCAGTCCGCGCCATAGTGCCGGGCATGCCGTTCGCACAGGTCGACGCGCGCCTGGTTGTGGTCGGCCATGCCGGAAAACGCGTAGAGCCCGAAAGCCCCGAGCGGCAATGACAGGACCAGCGCATCGCGCGGCCACATTTCGAGGTGGGCAAGCGCGGCTTGCAGGCTGCGCGCCGGCTGCCCCTCTATGCTGAGCGCGATACAGTCGACATGCGACTGCTCACGCTCGCTGCAGGCGCTGGCGGCAAGCTCCCGCGCCCGCGCCGCCTTCTCGCGCGCCGCCGCAACCTCGGCATAAGACAAGTGGTGCCGCGCCCGCGCGATCAAGGCGAGCGCAAAACCCGGATCGTGCGCGATCGCTTCGTCGAAAGCGGCATCGGCGCCCGGCCACGCCGCGAGCATGAGATCATGCCCGCGCCGATAGGCATCCGCGGCCGCAGCGCTCTGCGTCGACAACACGAGGCCGTATCGATCGGTCTCG
>RXJK01000091.1:13378-16043 GCA_003963125.1 Hyphomicrobiales bacterium | reverse complement strand
GTCGATGCGACAACCATCAGCATACGGCGGCGCCGTCGACACTTTCGCGCTCGCGTTGCAACCGCGCGCGGCGTGTCATTCCTCCATGTCGCCAAGCGATCTCGACAAAAGGCGCCTCGCGTGCGAGGCGCGGTCTTGTCGCACTGCCCGCGTATGGAGATCGTAGGATCCTGCGTCGGCGGTGGGATGAAATTTCCGCCGCGACCCTGGTAACAGCGCTCCGTAGGCTGATTTCTCAGCGATGCGAAAAGGGGAAGTCATGAAGCTTGTCGTCCCGGTGCTTGCAGTAGCCGCCGCGATTGCGTTCTCGTCCTCCGAGGCGTCGGCCGGAGACATGGAGGATTGCCAAAGCGGGAAGTTGCCGGCCGCGCAGACCATCGAAGCGTGCAGGCGCGCTTCGCGGGCTCTCTTGCCGTACCCCAGCGGGACGACCAGGATCATCGGTGAATTCAACGGCTGCGAATACGGCAAGATATATAGGCTGTTCAACGGATACGATCTCGTGTGCAATTCCTACGGCTATCGCTATTCCTTTCAGCCCGAGGTCGTGATCATCGATGCAAGCACGGCAATGATCGACGGGCAAAGGTTCAGCGTCAGCTTCCGGTAGCGATGGCGAATGGATCTGCTGAACGTCCAGACGCCGTATCTCTCAATTCACGCGCCGGGCGTCGGCAAGGGCTCGCGGATCACCCAGACCTCGCTTTCGGTGACGTCGTCGCCGTTGTCATACCGCTCGCGATAGCCGTGCTCGACAAAGCCCGCCGGACAGGTAACGCCCAGCCGCTGCAACAGGCTGCTCCCTTCGGGAAGCGGCGTCCACGTTTGCGAGGTGGCGGAGCGCATTTCGAAGCCCGCCGCATAGTCCGGATCGAGGAACACGCCGACCTCCGCCATGAACAGCGTCGGCCAGTGCAGTACGACATAAACGATCTGGCGTGCGTGCTCAGGCGGTCGCGCAGCGCGCAAATGCGCCGCGACCGAGAGAAGCGCCCCCAGCGCGCGCGCCTGATGCGGCTCCGCGGCCCACGGCGGATCGACGAGCCGCTGGTCGGCCGGCAGATGCCAATGCACGTGCGAGCGGTCGTCCGCCGCCTCTGGCCAGACACCGCGGAAGCCATCGGCCCACGCGTCGATCGCCGCGAGATGCGTCTCCGGCTTGCGCAGGCGACGACGCTTGCCCGGGAGCGCCAGCCGTGCCACCGGCTTGGCCATCGGCGCCGCTCCTACTTGGCGAGCAATTCGCCGATGCGCTCCACGGCCGTGCGGATGTTCTCCACCGAGTTGGCGTAGGAGAAGCGGATGTAGCCCTCGCCGTGGATGCCGAAGCTGGTGCCGGCAACGGTCGCGACGCCCGCTTCCTCGAGCATCTTGTTCTGCAACTCGCGCGCGCTCATGCCCGTGCCGGTGATGTTGGGGAAGGCATAGAACGCGCCGCCGGGATCAAGGCAGCGGAAACCGGGTAGGCTGTTGAGCAGCGGCACGATCACGCGCCGGCGCTCGTCGAAGGCGGCCATCATCTGCTCGACGTCGTCCTGCGGTCCGTCGAGCGCCGCGATGCCGGCGAACTGCGTCGGCGCATTGACGCAGCTGTGCGAGTTAACGCACAAGCGCACGACATGCTCCACCAGCGCCTTCGGCCACACCGAGAAGCCGAGCCGCCAGCCCGTCATCGCGTAGGTCTTCGACCAGCCGTCGAGCAGGATGAGCCGGTCGCGCATCTCGGGATACTTCAGCAGGCTCTCGTGGCGGCGGCCGCCGTAGAGCATGCGCGAATAGATCTCGTCGGACATCAGCGCCACGTCGGGATGCTTGGCGAGCCCAGCGACGAGCTTTTTCACCTCCGCCTCGGGCACCGCGCCGCCGCAGGGATTGTTCGGGCTGTTGATGATGATCAGGCTCGTCGTCGGCGTGATCTGCGACAGCACCTGCTCGGCCGTGAAGGCGAAGCCGTTCTCTTCCGTCAGCGCGATCGGCACCGGCGTCGCGCCCGTGAACTGGATCATGGAGCGGTAGATCGGGAAGCCGGGATCGGGGTACATGATCTCGCGCCCCGGCTCGCCGAACATCATGACGGCGAAGAACATTGTGGGCTTGCCGCCGGGCATGATGACGACGGTGTCGGGATCGACCTCGACCCCGTGGCGACGGTTGAGGTCACGCGCCACCGCCTCGCGCAAAGGCAGGATGCCGTTCGCCGGCGTATAGCCGTGCTGGCCGTCACGCAGCGCCTTGATGGCTGCTTCGACGATGTGCTCGGGCGTGCGGAAATCCGGCTGCCCGATGCCGAGGTTGATGATGTCCCGGCCCGAGCGCTTCAAGGCGTCGGCGCGCGCCAGCACCTCGAACGCCGTCTCGGTGCCCAGGCGCCCCAGGCTCGATACCAGTTTCAGCATGCTGTTTCCTCTCTTCTCCCTCTCCCCACTCTTCCGTGGGGAGAGGGTCGGGGTGAGGGGCAGCAAAACATGCGGACCTCTCGATAGCCCCTGCCCCTCACCCTAACCCTCTCCCCGTGCGACGGGGAGAGGGGACAGGCGCGCTAGACCTTGGTCTTCGCGCCGCTCTTTGCGTCTTCCTTCAGGCCGTAGGTGTGCTCGGGCGCGGGGAAAGTCCGGGCGCGCACTTCGCTGGCGTAGGAGGCGATGGCGCCGCGGATGGCCTCGCC
>RXJK01000091.1:6306-13328 GCA_003963125.1 Hyphomicrobiales bacterium | reverse complement strand
GCGTGGCGACAGCCCCAGCATATCCTCCATGACGAGGATCTGGCCGTCGCAGCCGGCAGAAGCGCCGATGCCGATGGTCGGGATCGGGATCGCCGCGGTGATCTTGCGCGCCAACTCCTCGGCCATGGCCTCGAGCACGATGGCGAACGCGCCCGCTTCCGAGACGAGGCGCGCATCCTCTTCGATGGCCGCCCACTCGTCCTTCACGCGGCCTTGCGTCTTGAAGCCGCCGAGCACGTTGATCGACTGCGGCGTGAGGCCGATATGCGCCATCACCGGAATGCCGCGCTCGACGAGGAAGCGGATGGTCTCGGCCATGCGGCGCCCGCCTTCGAGCTTGATGGCGCCGCAGCCCGTCTCCTTCATGACCTGAACGGCGTTGCGGAAGGCGACGCCCGGGCTCTCCTCATAGGAGCCGAACGGCATGTCGACGACGACGAGCGCCCGCTTGGCGCCACGCACCACGGCGCGGCCGTGCATGATCATCAGCTCCAGCGGCACGGGCACGGTGCTCTCGTAGCCGTGCATCACCATGCCGAGGCTGTCTCCGACGAGCAGGAAATCCACGAACGGATCCGCGATCGCGGCCGTGTGTGCGTGGTAGGACGTCAGGGACACGATCGGCTCGCGGCCCTTGCGCGCGGTAATCTCGGGCGCGGTGATGCGCTTGGTGGGGACGGGGGGCTGCGCGGACATGGGGCGTTCCTCACGCGAGTTGCAGGCAAGCTGGCGGCTTGACCCTTTTTCAAGGTTCTACCCGATCCGACCCGCCCCGGAAAGCGGCCGGGCATGCACGGCGCGCGAGGGCATGCCCCGGTGCGCGCCCGCGCCACGCGCACGCCTTCCTTGCCTCTGCTATCCTGAACTCAGGCGCTGGCCGCAGGAGGTTCACCATGACCGAGCGCAAACCGCCTTGGACGACCCAGGAATCCTGGGTGGAAGCTCAGATCCGCATCGCCATGGAAGGCGGCGCCTTCGACAACCTGCCGGGCGCAGGCAAGCCCATTCCGGATCTCGATCAGGCGCGCGATCCCGATTGGTGGGTGAAGCAGCTCATGAAGCGCGAGCAACTCTCCTTTTTGCCGCCTTCGATGGAGCTTGCGCGCAAGGTCGAGAAGGAACTCGCCGAGATCGAGACGCTCGACAGCGAGCCGGAGCTGCGCCGGCGCGCGGGCCTGCTCAACGCCGAGATCGCCAAGACCAACAAGGCCACTCTGGAAGGGCCGCCGACGAGTCTGGCGCCACTGGATGTCGAGAAACTCGTGGAGCGCTGGCGGATCGCCCGCTCCCGCAGCGCCTGAAGGGGCAACGCTCCTCAGGCGGCGCCCGCGCTCATCTGCCGGACGAGCGCATTGGCCGTGCGCAGCAGGCGCCCGTCGTCGTGCAGCGCGCCGACGATCTGCACACCCATCGGCATGCCGTCCACCTCGAGGAGCGGCAGCGTCACGGCCGGCAGACCGAGATACGTCCAGAAGGCGCAGAACACGGGATTGCCGGTGCTGCCGTGCCCCTTCGGCGCGACGCCGAGCGCGGCCGGCGTGAGGATCGCGCCATGCCCGACGAGGATCTCGTCGATGGCGGACTGGAAGCGCGCGCGTGCGTTAAGCGCGTCGATGTATTGGGCCCCGCTGATGCGGCGCCCGTCCTCAATCATGCCGGTCACCGTTTTGCTGAGAAGCTCCGGCGTCTTGTCGAGGATCGGACCGTAGATGGCCGCGAGTTCCACGCGATTGACGATGCGCGCGGCTTCGACGCCGGCTTCCGTCGTGTGGTCGACGGAGATTTCCTGCACCTGACCGGGGCCGAGCTCTTCTACAAGCTCGCCGAAGGCCTCGTGCGTCGCGGCGTCCGCGGCGCTCCACGCATGCGTCTTGACGAAGGCGAAGGTCGGCGGCAGCGGCCACTCCTGCTGCGCGATCGAAAGGAGCGGGGAATGCACCACGCCGGCGGTGGCGGCATCGCGGCTGTCGCGTCCCTGCATGATCTCGACGGCGAAGGCAGCGTCGTCGACGCTGCGCGCGAGCACGCCGACGGTGTCGAGTGACGCGGCCTGCTCGAGCACGCCCACGCGCGGGATCAGCCCGAACGAAGGCTTGTAGCCGACGCCGCCGCAGAAGGCCGCCGGGCGGATCACCGAGCCGATGGTCTGCGAGCCGAGCGCGAGGGGCGCCATGCCGGCCGCGACCGCCGCCGCCGAGCCCGACGAAGAGCCGCCCGGCGTATGGCCCAAGTTGTGCGGGTTCTTGGTGCGGGGCGGTTCGAGCGTGGCGAGTTCCGTCGTCACCGTCTTGCCGATGATCACGGCGCCCTCGGCCCGAAGCGCCGCGACGCAGGCCGCATCGTGCTCGGGCTGCCGGCCGGCGAAGGCCCGGCACCCGTGCTCCGTCGGCATGTCTTGGGTGTCGAAGATGTCCTTCACCGCGATCGGCACGCCGTTGAGCCGTCCAGCCGCCCGCCCCGAGCGCTGCCGCGCGTCGGCGGCGCGGGCCTGCGCCAGGGCATGTGCGGGATCGAGATACTGGAAGGCCTGGATCTCCCCGTCCTTCTCCGCGATGCGGCCGAGACAGGCGGTCACGAGGTCGACGGAGGACACCTCGCCGGCGGCGATCCGGCGCGCGGCATCGATCATGGAGAGGTCGAGGAGTTGGCTGTCGGTCATGCGGCCCGTCGCAAATGGAAAGGAGCGGGGTCAACATGCCTCGAACCGGGGTGTTTTGCCAGCGCGCGCGCGTCCCGGAAAAACAGTACGGGCCGGAAATGGCTCCGGCCCGCACAAGATCAGCGAATGGATGTCCGTCAGTTCGCGGTAACGCCCGCCGCCTTCAGCACCGGCGTCCAGCGCGCGACCTCGCTCTCGACGAGCTTGTGCAGCGCGTCCGACGAGCGGCCCGCCGTGTCGGGGATCACGCTGCCGAGTTCGAGCAGCCGCTTCCGCGTGTTCTCGTCGTCGAGCGCCTTGACGAGAGCCGCATTGAGCTTGGCGACGATCTCCGGTGCCGTACCCTTCGGCGCGAAGATGGCGTTCCAGGCGGACACCTGGAACTCCGGCAGGCCCGCTTCCTTGCTCGTCGGCACGTTCGGCAGCGTATCCGAGCGCTGCTCCGTGGCGATCGCGTACACCTTGATGTTGCCGGACTGGATCTGCGAGACGAGGTTGACGATCTGGTCGCAGGCGAAGTCGACTTGGCCTGCCACGAGATCGTTCAGCACCGGGCCCGTGCCGCGATAGGCGACGCGGCCCGTCTTTGTGCCCATGATCGACTGCAGCAGCGTGCAGGTCGTGAACGACACCGAGCCCACGCCCGCGTGCGCCTCGTTGACCTTGCCTTCGTTGGCCTTCACGTACGCGACGAATTCTTTCAGGTCCTTCGCCGGGAAGTCCTTCTTGGCGACGATCAGGATCGGCGTCCCGGCGGCGAGGCCGACGGGCGCGAAGTCCTTCGCGGGGTCGTACTTGAGGTTGGGGTAGAGGGCAGGGGCCGCGCCGTGCGTGCCCATGTGGCCCATCATGATGGTGTAGCCGTCGGGCTTGGCTTGCGCGGCGCGGGTCGACCCGGTCGTGCCGCCGGCGCCGGCCACGTTTTCGACCACGACCGCCTGGCCCAGCGTCTTGGCCATGTGCTCGCCGACGATGCGAGCGATGATGTCGGTCGGGCCGCCCGCAGCGAAGGGCACGATCATCGTGATGGGCCGCTCCGGATACTCGGCGGCCGCGGGCAGGGAGGCCGCAACGAGGCAGGCGAGCCCGGCGAGGGCGGATGCGACACGCTTCAGCATTCAGGGTCTCCTTCGAATGCGCAATGCGCGGGCCCCTAGGCCCGCGCAGCAATCCAACGTTGGTGACTTCCAATCAGATCAACCGCGCGCGCGCACTGCGGCCTGCGGCCGCTGCTCAGACTGCACGCCAATCGAGGTTAATCTTCGACGAACACCTCGTCGCGGCTCTTGCGGATGGACGGTAGCACCGCGATCACCACGATGATGGCCGACAGCACGAGCAGGCCCGTGCTGAGCGGCCGGGCGCAGGCACCCGACCACAGCTGGCAATCGACGAAGGTCGAGAAGCTGCCGCGCGAGATCACGAGGGCCTGCCTGAGCTTCTCTTCCATCAGGCGGCCGAGCACGAAGCCCAGCAGCAGCGGCGCCGGCTCCAGGCCGAACTTCAACAGCGCGTACCCGAAGATGCCGAAGCCCGCCGTCATGATGACTTCCGTCGGCGAGTTGTTGATCGAGTAGATGCCGATGCAGCACAAGAGCACGATCGAGGGGAACATCAGGCGATAGGGCACCTTCAGGAGGCGCACCCACAGGCCGATCAGCGGCAGGTTGATGATCAGCAGCATCAGGTTGCCGATCCACATGGAGGCGATCATGCCCCAGAACAGCTGCGGCTGCTTGGTCATGATCTGCGGGCCGGGCACGATGCCGTGGATGGTCATCGCGCCGACCATCAGCGCCATCACCGCATTGGGCGGGATGCCGAGCGTTAGCAGCGGAATGAAGGCCGTCTGGGCGCCGGCGTTGTTGGCGGATTCTGGACCGGCGACGCCCTCGATGGCGCCCTTGCCGAAGCGAGAGCCGTCTTTGGCGAGTTTCTTCTCCAGCGTGTAGGAAGCGAACGGCCCGAGCACGGCGCCGTTGCCTGGGAGCAGGCCGAGGATCGAGCCGAGTATAGTGCCGCGCGCGATGGGGGCCGCAGCCTGGCCGAAGTCCTTGCGGTTCGGCAGCAGGTTTCCGATCGCCGCGTGCACGACGTCGCGCGCCTGCGTGCTCTCGAGATTGCGCAGGATCTCCGCGAAGCCGAACATGCCCATGGCGACGACGGCGACGTCGAGACCGTCCGAGATCTCGCTCCACCCGAACGTCAGGCGCTCTTCGCCGCTTTCGAGGTCCGTACCGACCGTCGACAGCAGGATGCCGACGAGGATCACGCCGATCGCCTTGACGACGGAGCCGCGCGCGAGCACGACCGCGAACATCAGGCCGAGCACCATCAGCGAGAAGTAGTCGGCCGGGCCGAACAGCAGCGCCATCTTGGTCAGCGGGGCGGCCATGGCCGCGATGATGACGGTCGCCACGCAGCCGGCGATGAAGGAGCCGATGGCTGCGATGCCGAGCGCGACGCCAGCACGGCCCTGCTTGGCCATCTGGTGCCCGTCGAGCGTCGTCACGACGGACGTCGCCTCGCCGGGGATGTTGACCAGGATGGCCGTCGTGGAGCCGCCGTACTGCGCACCATAGTAGATGCCCGCGAGCATGATCAGCGCGCCGACCGGGTCGAGCCCGAAGGTGATCGGCAGCAGCATGGTGATGGTGGCGATGGGGCCGACGCCGGGTAGCACGCCGATGAGCGTGCCGATGAGGCAGCCGAGGAAGCACAGGCCGAGGTTTTTCAGCGAAAGCGCAACCTGCAGCCCGAGCGAGAGGTTCGAGACGAGATCAGTCACTGCGATTTACCTCAGAACGGGCCGTAGCCGGGCGGGAAGACGGGGATCGGCAGCCGCAGAAGGAACTTGAACAGTCCCACGCAAAGCGCCGTCATGATGAGCGAGAAGATCACGAGTTCGACGGGCCGCGTGTCCTTGTCGGCCATGGCCGCAACGATCACGCACAGCGGCCCCGCGATCGCGAGCCCCAGCGGCCGGATGGCGAAGGCAAACACGAGCACGGCGCCGAGCACGAAGATGGGCCCGCGAATGCCCCAGCTTTCGAGCCGGTCGCCCTCGATGAAGAGGCCCTGCAGCATGATGCCGAGCCCGAACGCGCCGACCAGGATGGCGACCGACTTCGGCAGCAGCCCCGAGCCGATGCTGTTCATGTGGCCGTAAGGAAGGTTGAAGGCGCCGATGTAGCCGACCACGGCCAGCGCCAGCAGGAATAGCCCGCCCCCAAAATCGAGAGGCGATTTTATGAACCCTCTCGGCGTTTCATCCACGGACGTTTCAGGCGCATCCGCCATTCCGTTGCTCCCCCAGTTTGCGATGAAATTCGATGATCTCGGGCGTCCGCGTACCGCGCAAGCGGGGTGACCGCGCCCGTTTCAATTTCAACCTACATATCAGGCTTCTGTGCGTCCACTCCCAGAAAACCGAAACTATGGTTGTGTTGCGCCTTCGCCGATATTGCAGATGCGAAAAGTCGCTCTCGCGACGCAACGACATGCTTAACAACGAGGCACGCTCCGAAAGCGTCTTCGGGCTTGGGCAAAGGACGTCCGCGGAGAATGACGCGCAATACGGGTTTGCCCGTAAGAGAGCTGCTTTGCACTTGACTGACGCCCGGATTTGACGAGGCATCGCTCCACATCTCGATCACCGGCCACGGCCGCACCAACAGCCGGATTGTCCGTACAAAGGGGAGCGAAACGATGTCCAACGAGCCGAGACGCGCGGGGCGGCATTTCCTGCAGATCCCCGGCCCGAGCCCGGTGCCGGACCGCATCCTGCGGGCCATCGCCATGCCCGTCATCGACCACCGCGGTCCCGAGTTCAAGAAGCTCGGGCTGAGGGTGCTGTCCGGCATTCGCACGCTTTTCAAGACAAGCAAGCCGGTCGTGATCTACGCCTCGTCCGGCACGGGCGCCTGGGAGGGCGCGCTGGTCAACACGCTGTCGCCCGGTGACAAGGTCCTGATGGTGGAGACCGGCCAGTTCGCGACCCTATGGCGGAACATGGCCGTGAAGCTCGGCCTCGAGCCGGAGTTCATCGCTTCCGACTGGCGCAGCGGAGCGGACGCCGCCGCGATCGGGGCACGTCTTGCAGAAGACAAGGGCCACGCGATCAAGGCCGTGTGCGTCGTTCACAACGAGACCTCGACCGGCGCCGTGACCGATGTCGCGGCCGTCCGCCGTGCCATCGATGCGGCGCGCCATCCTGCCCTTCTGATGGTCGACACCATCTCCTCACTGGGCTCGGTGGACTACCGCCACGAGGAGTGGGGCGTGGACGTCACCGTCGGCGGCTCGCAGAAGGGCCTGATGCTGCCGCCGGGGCTGGGCTTCAATGCCCTGAGCGACAAGGCGA
>RXJK01000091.1:0-6256 GCA_003963125.1 Hyphomicrobiales bacterium | reverse complement strand
AGCAAATCCTCCCGCTTGACGAAGGCGTTCTTCGGCTGGGACGAGATGCTCGCCGCCAACAAGGACGGCTTTTTTCCGACGACGCCGGCAACCAACATGCTCTATGGGCTCGCCGAAGCCATCGACATGCTGCACGAGGAAGGCCTCGACCGCGTCTTTGCCCGCCACAAGCGGCATGGCGAAGCCGTGCGGCGCGCGGTCCGGGCGTGGGACCTCGAGATCCTCTGCAAGGAGCCGCGCGACTATTCCCCGGTTCTGACCGCCGTGATGATGCCCGAGGGGCATAACGCCGACGCCCTGCGCAAGATCGCGCTCGACCGCTTCGACGTTTCGCTGGGCACCGGGCTCGGCAAGGTGGCCGGCAAGGTCTTCCGCATCGGCCATCTGGGCGACACCAACGACCTCACGGTCATCGCCACGCTTGCCGGCGTCGAGATGGCGCTCGCAATCGGCAAGGTGCCCCATAAGCCGGCCGGTGTCCGGGCGGCCATGGACTACCTGTCGGAAAACGCCTGAGGCAGCGCGTCAGGTCTCGCCCGCATCGCCCCGGTGGCCGAGCAGGCCAAAGGCCCAGATCGCGTCGAGGTGGGCAAACAGCACCTCCTCGCGCGCCCGCACGTCGCGCGGCCGCCACTCCTTCGCTGGCCGCAGCACCTCGTTGAGGGCGGCGACCGGCGCCCCCCCGTTGAAGTAGATCGCCTGCTTGCGCTCGAGTTCGAGGTTGGCCGCGCGATCGTTCTGCGCCTTGGTGACGAGGATCAGGTTGCCGAGCGACTCGGTGCAGGCCGCCCGCTCCTGCGGCTCGGCGAACCACTGCCGCCATTTGCTCTGGGGCCCGTGCTTGCGCGGCAGCACGTGCTCGACCGTCAGCGTGTCGGGATCGATGCGCTGCGGCGCGCCCGCGACACGGTCGTTGAGGCGCAGCAGCACGAGCTTGGCGATGGCCGGTGCACGCGCGTGGAGATCGCGCAGATTGTAGCGGATGGTCCGCTCCTCCTGGCCCGATAGCGCCATGGGGCCGCCGGGCGCCAGCACATCCTCGCCGCGCCGCAGCGCAGCCGTGATCGCCGCGAAGCGCGTGCCGCGCTTGGCCGTTCCGAGCCCGAAGATCTTGAAGCCGTAGGCGAGCTTGTCGAGCGCCCGGAAGAAGTCGAGCGCCGCCGTGCCGTTGGGCGCGGCGGTCAGCCAGAACTGCAGCGCCGGTGGCACCCAGTCGCTCGACGGAAGCCAGTGCAGATACCGGAGCAGTTCCGAGATCTCGTCCGCATGCGGCCTGCGGTCGGCGCGGGCGTGGCGGATATCGTCGAGGGCGTCCGCGGCGGGCTTCAGGATGGACGTGACGAAGCGCTCCGCACCGCCCGCTTCCGTGGCGAGTGCCCGGATGCTGGAAATGATCGGCCCGTTCGACCGGCCGTGGATGGCGCGCACGTGCGCGAAGAGATGCTCGAAATCATGCCCGAGCCGGGCTTCCATGTCGTCCCATGCGGTCGAGATGGTTTCCGCGGCGGCCGGCCCAGCGCGCCCGAGACAGTCGGCCTTGAGGATGTCGTGGCGGGCGAGCGGCTTGCCGCGCTCGTTGAGCACCAGGAACATGCGGTGCGCGCGGTCGATCCCGGTGGTCGTGATGAGAACGATGTAGCAGTGCGAGAGCAGGAACCTGGCGAGCCGTGCGCGCGTGTCGGCTTCGAGCGTGGCGAGCTTGCCGTAGAACATGTCGCGCACCGCGAGGATGCGTTCTTCGCATAGGGGCGCATCGGCGCGCAGTTCCACCGCCGACCGCCGCCCGCGCACACACGTCGCGAAGAAGGTCTCGTCGCTGCCGCGCAGGGAGAGCCATGGCGCGTCGCTGTCGCGTGCGTGGATCGCACCCTCGATCAGCGGATCGACGCGCTCCGCGTTGTCGCGTGCGATGTCGCGCAGCACGCAGAACACGATGGCGAGCGTCGTCAGCCGCTGTAGGCCGTCCACCACCTCGAAGCCGCGCATGCTGCTGCAGAACGGCCAGCCCGGTTCCCGGCTCGCGTTCGCGTCGCGGTCGACGAGCAGGATGGTGCCGAGGAAATAATCCTCCCACGCGGCAGGTTCGGCTTCGGCTGCGGAGACAAGATCTTCGAGAAGACGGCCAGCCTCGACGTCGGTCCAGGCATAGGAGCGCTGGTAGGCAGGGGTCTCGACCAGGAAGGGCGGCGCGAGCAGGCGGCTCAGCGGTATGGAGTTCGCGGCAAAGTGGGCATTCATTCCTGCAGTCGGGTCGGGCATATCGTACTCTAGTGCACTATGCGCGGCGCATTTGCATTTCGGCGGACCACGACGTCAACATCAACAGACCTGCCGACGCAAGCGAATCTCTCCCTTGCATGCGCCCGCACTTTATGCTTCGCAGCGACCGCGCGCAGTCTTGTTGCGGTACCGCACCGCGGAAGCAAACTGTGCGCTGCAGCCGGAATAAATTTTGTCCGCGCCTCCACGACGGAAAGAGATGCGCCTCATGCTCGCCACGCTGTTCGACATCGCGCGACCGTTGCTGTTCACGCTCGAGCCGGAGCAGGCGCACGAAGCGACGTTGCGCTCGCTCGAAGCCGGCGTCTACCCGCGCGCGGAAGGCAGCGACGATCCGCGTCTCGCCGTGAACACGCTGGGCCTCGCCTTCCCCAATCCGTTCGGCATCGCTGCGGGCTTCGACAAGGACGCGCGCGTGTTCAGTGCCGTGCTCGGCATGGGATTCGGTCACGCGGAAATCGGCTCGGTGACGCCGCGCCCGCAGCCCGGCAATCCGCGCCCGCGCGTGTTCCGGCTCGTCGAGGACACGGCGATGATCAATCGGCTCGGCTTCAACAACGGCGGCCACGCGGCGGCGCTCGCACGGCTTTCGGCGCGCCGACTGCCCGGCATCGTCGGCGTCAACGTCGGCGCCAACAAGGACTCGGAGGACAAGGCGGCAGACTACGTGGCGGGCATCCGCACCTTTGCCGGCGTCGCGAGCTACTTCACCGTCAACGTGTCGTCGCCCAATACACCAGGCCTGCGCGACCTGCAGGCCCCCGCCGCGCTCGACGATCTCGTGGGCCGCGTGCTGGCCGAGCGCGACCGCATCGCCGCCGAAACGGGTCAGCGCCGGGCAGTCGTCGTGAAGCTCGCCCCGGATATCGCGGAGGAGGACCTTGCGCCCGTCGTCGCCGTGCTCGTCGCGCGCAAGGTCGACGGCATCGCCATGGGCAACACGACGCTGTCGCGCAGCGGCCTGTCGAAGGCCGGTGAGGCGCACGCGAAGGAAGCGGGCGGATTGTCGGGCAAGCCGCTGTTCCACCGCGCAACGGTGCTGTTGGCGCGCGTCTATCAGCTCACCGAGGGCCGCATCCCGCTGATCGGCATCGGCGGCATCTGGGACGAGGCGACGGCCGTCGCGAAGATCGAGGCCGGCGCGACGCTGCTCCAGCTCTATACGGGCCTTGTCTACGGCGGACCGGGCCTCTTGCCGCGCATGAAGCGCGCGCTCGTGCGCCATGCGGACCTGCACAAACTGACGTGCATCGGCGACGCGACGGGACGTCGTGCAGGCGAATGGGCGGCGAAGCCGCTGGTGCCGTAGCCGGCCGCTCGCTCAAGCCTTGAGCGAGAAATCGCGACCCGGAATGGCACCGATCAGCGCCTGCGTGTAGGCATGCTGCGGGCTGCCGAACACATCGCCGACGCGCCCGCTTTCAACCACGACGCCGTCCTTCATCACGGCAACGAGGTCGCACACCTGCGCGGCCACGCGGAGATCGTGCGTGATGAACACGAGTGACAGCCCGAGCCGCTCGCGCAGATCGGCGAGAAGCCGCAGCACCTGCGCCTGCACGGAGACATCGAGGGCCGAGACCGGCTCGTCCGCAACCAGCACGTCCGGTTCGAGCGCGAGCGCGCGCGCAAGCCCGATGCGCTGCCGCTGCCCGCCGGAGAACTCGTGCGGATAGCGGTCGGTCGAGGCCGGATCGAGCCCCACCATCTCGAACAGCGCCTTGGCCTTGCGCAGCGCTTCCGCCTTCGGCGTCCCGTGCACGACCATGCCCTGCGCGACGAGATCGCCCGCCTTGCGCCGGGGATTGAGCGAGGCGAACGGGTCCTGGAACACCATCTGTATGCGCCGGCGCTCGGCGCGCATCTCCTCCGCTGTGAGCGCGAGCAGGTCGCGGCCGTTGAGCCGGATGGCGCCGCTGTCGGCATCGTTCAGCCGCACGATGCAGCGCGCGAGCGTCGATTTGCCCGATCCCGACTCACCGACGATGCCGAGGGTCGCGCCCTTAGGCAGTGCCAGCGTGACGTTGTCGACAGCCTTCGTCACGCGCGCATTGCGCCCGAGGAAGCCGCCGCTGACGTAGGTCTTAGACACGCCGTCGATGTCGAGGATCATCTCGCCGGACAACGTGCGCGCCGGCGGCGAGGTGAGCGGCGGCACCGCGGCGATGAGCTGGCGCGTATAGGCGTGCTGGGGCGACTTCAGCACCTCGTCTGCCGCCCCTTCTTCAACCACGAGGCCATGCTGCATGACGGCCACCCGGTCGGCAATCTCCGCCACCACGCCGAAGTCGTGCGTGATGAACAGCACGGCCGTGCCCTTGCGCTTCTGCAGGTCGCGGATGAGCGCCAGGATCTGCGCCTGCGTCGTGACGTCGAGGGCCGTGGTCGGCTCGTCCGCGATCAGCACCGCCGGATCGAGCGCGAGCGCCATGGCGATCATGGCCCGCTGGCGCTGGCCGCCGGAAAGCTCGTGCGGGTAAGCGGCGTAGGCGCGCTGCGGATCGGGAATGCGCACCTCTTCGAGCAGCGCCATCACGCGCGCCTCGATCTCGTCGGCAGAAAGCTCGGTGTGGATGCGGAACATCTCGCCGATCTGCGCGCCGATGCTGATCAGCGGGTTGAGCGACGTCATCGGCTCCTGGAAGATCATGGCGATCTTTGCCCCGCGCACCTTGCGCATCTCGGCGTCCGGCAGGTGGCAGAGGTTGCGGCCCTCGAGCAGGATCTCGCCCGCCTCGATCGCCACGTTGCCGGGCAGGAGCTGCATGATGGCGCTCGCCGTCATGGACTTGCCGGACCCGGATTCGCCCACGACGCACAGGATCTCGTTGCGCTTCAGCGACAGGCTCACGTCCTTGAGCGCATGCGTGCGGTCCGCGTTGGGCGGCAGCCGCACGGACAGCGATTTCAGCGCCAGAAGCTCGCTCATCGCCCCTTGAGCCTCGGGTTGAGCGCGTCGTTGAGGCCTTGCCCGACGAGGGACACGGCGAGCACCGTGACGAGGATCGCGACGCCCGGAATGGCCGACACGTACCACTGCACGCGCAGCACGTCGCGCCCGAGGCCGATGAGGTTGCCCCAGGACGCGATGTTGGGATCGGACAGCTTGAGGAAGGCGAGCGCGCTCTCGAGCAGGATCGCGACCGCCATTACGATGCTGGCGTAGACGATCACTGGCGGCAGCGCGTTGGGCAGGATCTCCCCGAAGATGAGGCGCGCGTCCCTCAAGCCCAGCGTGCGGCCGGCCTGCACGAACTCCCGCTCGCGCAGCGTCAGGAACTCCGCGCGCGTGAGCCGCGCCGGCGCCGGCCACGAGACGATGCCGATCGCGATCGTCACCGTCGTGATGGTCGAGCCGAACACGGCGACGAGCACGAGCAGCAGCAGGAAGTTCGGCAGCGTCTGGAACGCTTCCGTCACGCGCATGAGCACGTTGTCGGTCCATCCGCCATAGTAGCCGGCGATGGCTCCGATCAGGATGCCGATGATGATGGCGATGACCGTCGCGACGAGGCCGATGAGCAGCGAATAGCGCGCGCCGTGGAAGATCTGGGCGGCGATGTCGCGCCCCGAATTGTCGGTGCCGAGGGGAAAGCGCGGGTTCTGGAACGGCCAGATGAGCGGCCGGCCGGCAAGGCTCAGCGGATCCTTGGGAAACAGCCAGCCCGCGCTCGCCGCCATGACGAGAATGATCAGGAACAGGCCGAGCCCGATCAACGCCGTCGGACTACGGAAGAAAAGACGAAGCGGGCTCATGGCAGACGTTCCGAGATACTTTTGCGGGGCCGCGGCGAATACGCCGCTGGCAATGGCAGCACTATTGAAACGGCTCCGCCCCCTTTCTCTCTTTGCGTCCCCGGAAAGCGCGCAGCGCTTGTCCGGGGCCTTGCCCCGTAGCGGCACAACTCACCCGGCAAGATCCCGGACAGCCGGGCCTCCGGCCCGCCTTCCGGGAATGCAGAAGGGAATTGGAATT
>RXJK01000119.1 GCA_003963125.1 Hyphomicrobiales bacterium | reverse complement strand
ACATGCAACGGCTCAAGACCGACATCCTCATCCTAGGTTCCGGCGGCGCGGGCCTCTTCGCCGCACTCCACGCACACAAGGCGGCGCCCGGCGCGCGCATCACGGTGGCGACCAAGGGCCTGATCGGCAAGTGCGGCTGCACGCGCATGGTGCAGGGCGGCTACAACGTCGCGCTGATCCCTGGCGACAGCGTCGAGCGGCATTTCATGGACACCATCCTCGGCGGCGCCTGGCTGCCGAACCAGGATCTCGCCTGGCGCCTCGTGTCGACCGCGCCCGAGCGTGTGCGCGAACTCGAGAACGAGGTCGGCTGCTTCTTCGACCGCAATCCCGACGGCACGCTGCACGGCAAGGCCTTCGCCGGCCAGACCTTCGATCGCACGGTGCACAAGGGCGACCTCACCGGCATCGAGATCATTAACCGCCTGATGGAGCAGGTGTGGGCGCGGCCCATTCAGCGCCTGGAGGAGCATCGCGCCGTCGCCCTCATCAAGGACAAGGCGGGCAACGCGCTGGCGGGCGTGCTCATGGTCGACGTCCGCACGGGGGAGATGCTGCTGGTCGAGGCGCGCGCCGTGCTGCTCGGCACCGGCGGCGGGCCCACGATGTACCGCTATCACACGCCCTCCGGCGACAAGAGCATGGACGGCCTCGCCATGGCGCTGCGCGCGGGGCTGCCCCTGCGCGACATGGAGATGGTGCAGTTCCATCCCACGGGCCTGCTCGCCGGCAAGGGCACGCGCATGACCGGCACGGTGCTCGAAGAGGGCCTGCGCGGCGCGGGCGGACATCTCCTCAACGGCAAGGGTGAGCGCTTCATGCTCGAACGCTCGCCCAAGGCCGAGCGCGCCACGCGCGACTTCATCTCCCAGTGCATCTACGACGAGATGCGCAAGGGCAACACGACGCCCAATGGCGGCGTCTACATCAAGATGGGGCACCTGGGGCCCGAGAAGGTGGCGAAGCAGTTCAAGGGCATGGTGGAGCGCTGTGCCGATTGTGGCTTCGATCTGGCCGGCGGCCTCGTGGAGGTGGTGCCGACGGCCCACTACTTCATGGGCGGCCTCGTCTGCGGCCTCGACACGGAGACGGAACTCGACGGTCTGTTCGTGGCGGGCGAGGACGCCGGCGGCATGCACGGCGCCAACCGGCTTGGCGGTAACGGCGTGGCGAATTCGACCGTCTTCGGCGGCATCGCCGGCGACGTGATGGCCGACTTCATCGCCCGCAACCCGCATTGGCGCGAGCCCGACATGGACGCGGTCGCCGCCGAAGCGGCGCGCGCCCTGCATCCCTTCGCAAAGCCTGCCGGCGATCTCAACGCGCTGCGCGAACGCCTGATGGACCTGATGTGGGACGACGTCGGTGTCATCCGCGACGAGACGTCGATGACGCGGGCCCTCGGTGCGCTTGACGCCATCGAGGACGATCTGCTCAAGACCGGCGTCGGTACCGCCGAGCGTGCCTTCAACCTCACCTGGCACGACTGGCTCAACCTGCGTTCGCTGGTCGAGATCTCGCGCGTCATCACGCTGGCCGCACTCGAGCGCAAGGACAGCCGCGGCGCGCACTTCCGCGAGGACTTCCCCAAGCCTGGCCCGCTGGAGACGAGCACCTACACCCTCTCGCGCCTCGTCGATGGCAAGCTGCGGATCGAGAGCCCGCCCGTCGCCTTCACCCGCGTGAAGCCCGGCGAAACCCTCCTCAAAGAAACCCCCGCCGCCGCCGAGTGACCCGAATGCTGTCGATGGCGCATCATGAAGCTGCAAAAGGCGTGTCGGGCCAATGCACCCAGGCCATCCGCCCTGCGCCTTGTACTTCGCCAGCCAATCTCACCACTGTCATCCCGGCACTCGTTGCCGGGATCCACGGTAGCTGCAAACTCCGTACCCCTCGGTCCGCGAGCGACGGTACGGGCTACGCCAAGCGCGCGGGCGATGTGCGCCATGTTGGAACGCACCAAGCACGCCGTTGGACCCCGGGGACAAGCCCCGGGGTGACAGGTGGTGGGCTGTACGTAAGATCGAACATACCTCGAGGTGCCGGCAGCAAGCGAGGGGCGTGCTTTGAAACTTACGCCCCAGACTCATTACCCATCGAGCGATCCATCCGGAGCACCCGGAAGGGTCGGATAAAGGTCCTGCCAGCGCGGATTGTCCCGCTCGATCAGATTGAGTTTCCAGTCGCGCGGCCATTCCTTGATGGTCTTCTCACGCTGGATCGCTTCGCCAATGAGCGCGAATTCCTGAAACCACACGAGGCGGTGGATCCTATATCGCGTCGTGAAAGCCGAACCTGTTCCGGAACGGTGCTGCTCAACGCGCCGAAGCAGCCCGTTCGTCACGCCCACATACAGCGTGCCTCTGCGCGCGCTTGCGAGAATATAGGTAAAGTAACTACGCATGTGGTCCGCCTCAATGCCGACCACAGTGCACCTCGGTGGACCCCTGCGACAAGCCCCGGGGTGAAAAAGGATGAGGGACACGAGGGTGCAGCTACAC
The DNA here is from genome assembly GCA_003963125.1 of Hyphomicrobiales bacterium. GTDB lineage: Bacteria > Pseudomonadota > Alphaproteobacteria > Rhizobiales > Hyphomicrobiaceae > AWTP1-13. The sequence continues at coordinate 19,932 of RXJK01000119.1, read as the reverse complement.
CCACCGGTGTCATCCCGGGACTCGTTGCCGGTATCCAAGGTTGCAGCGTGCGGCGTAACTCTCGGCCCAGGAGCGCCGGTATAAGAAGCGAAGCGGCGCGGCGCGTCGTTCGCTCCCACGGAAGATTCCAAGCCCAACGTTGGACCCCGGGGACGAGCCCCGGGGTGACAAAGTGGGAGTGACACAAGATTGGAGCAGTGGCTTGGGAACACCGATTTACGTGAAACCGCAACCTCGGCGGAGCAGCCCATGATCCCGATGTCCGTGTTGCAGAAGACCGCGGAGAAGCTGATGGCCAAGGCCGCCATCGAGATCCCGGAGGATTATCTCGGCGGCCTGCGCGCCTGCGCGAACACGGAGAAGGGCGACCTCTCCTCCTTCGTGATCAAGGCCATGCTCGACAACTACGATGCGGCCAAGGAGGACGCGCGGCCCATGTGCGGCGACACCGGCACGCCGCGCTGGTACGTGAAGTTCGGCAACGAGGCGCGCGTCGAGGGTGGGCCGATCGCGCTTGAGGCCGCGCTACGTCGGGCCACCGCCAAGGCCACGCACGACGTGCCCCTGCGGCCCAACCGCGTGCACCCGCTCTGGCGCACGGACCACAACAACAACTGCGGCATCAACGCGCCCGAGATCGAGTACGCGTTCCACCCGGATGCCGATTGGGTCGATCTCACGACGGTGCACAAAGGCGGCCTGTTCGGTTCGGACTACCGCATGCTGTTTCCCTCCGACGGCATCGACGGCATCAAGCGCTTCTACCTCGACACGCTCGTCGCCTTCGGCAAGCGCGGTCTCGCCTGCCAGCCGGCGATCGTCGGCGTCGGGCTCGGTGGTTCGAAGGATACGTGCATGGTGCTCGGCAAGCAGGCGGCGTGTCTGCGCACCGTCGGCTCCCGCAACCCCGATCCCAAGATCGCGGCGCTGGAAGAGGACCTGAAGACGCTCGGCAATTCCATCGGCATGGGCGCCATGGGCTTCATGGGATCATCGATGGTCGTCGACTGCCACATCGAGGTCGGCTACTGCCACACGGGCGGCATGCCGATGAGCGTGCACATGTTCTGCCTGTCCTCGCGCCGCGCTACGGCCCGCATCTTCGCCGACGGGCGCGTCGAATACCGCACCGATCCGGCCTGGTTCACGGACTACATGCGCCGCTCGACCGTCGAGTGGGAAAAGCCTGACAGCAAGGTCGCGGCGGAGTAGGTCATGAGCGGCATGAACACGGTCGAACTGAAGCTGCCGGCGGCGAAGGAACACCTGGCGCGCCTGAAGCTCGGCGACGTCGTCTACCTGACGGGCCGCATCTTCACCGCACGCGAAGGTGTCTACAAGCGCGCGGTGGAGGACGGCGCTGGGCTGCCCGCCTCACGCGAGGAGATGGGCTCGGCGAACTTCCACTGCTCGCCCGCGGCAGCCATCGAGGCCGACGGCAGCTACACGGTCGGCGCGGTCACGGCGACAGCCTCGTTCCGTTTCAACAAGTGGCTCGACGGCTGGCTGAAGATCTCAGGCTGCAACCTGATCATCGGCAAGGGCGGCATGACGAGCGAGATCTACAAGTCGAAGCTCGTGCCGAACGACGCCATCTACCTGACGACCGTAGGCTACGGTACCGGCGCGCTTCTGGGGCGCGGCATCCGCAAGGTGGTTGCCGCGCACTGGGTGAAGGAGCTGGGGCTCGCGCAGGCCATCTGGGTGCTCGACGTGGAGCGCTTCGGGCCGTTCCTGGTCGAGAGCGATCTCGAGGGGAACTCGCTGTTTGAGCGCGAGAACGCCAAGATCGCGGCCAACATCGAGAAGCTCTACGCCGGCACCAAGCCGCCCACGCTCGCCCGCTTCGGCGAAACCGACGACAAGACCGACGAGCTGATCTGAACCCGCTGCGCCCCCTGATGTGATGCTCGGACGTGTTCCGAGCATCCAGCGCGGAGCGGATGACCGGGTCCAAGCCTGCACCGTCCGTCACGCGGATGGCTGGGCCCTCGGCACAAGCCCGAGGGCGACAAAGGTCGTCACTCCGGATCTTGGTGCCGAAGTCCACTCACATCTTGGGTCGCATCGAGAGGAGTGGTGAATCCCGGTGACGCGGGATCAGCTCCGCGCGCGCGGGGCGAGGCCGAGGATCTGGCGCGCCTCGGCGACGGTCGCGACCTTGCCGCCGAGCGCCGTGATGACACCGACCGCCTTCTCGACCAGCGCTGCGTTGCTGGGCGTCGGCACGCCGCGCGAAATGTGCACGGTGTCTTCCATGCCGATGCGGCAATGCCCGCCGAGGATGTAGGCCTGCGCCAGCATCGTGTAAGCGTGACGCCCGGCGCCGAATGCCGCCCACTCGCAGCCCTTCGGCAAGAGGTTGCGCGCGAGCGCCATCATCTCGGCGCTGGACACCATGCCGTACTTGATGCCGGTGACGATCTGGAACAGCGTCGGGTTGCGCAGCGTGCCGTCGGCGAGAAGATCGTGGGCCAGCGAGATGTCGCCCGTATCGAACACCTCGAGCTCCGGCTTCACGCCCGCTGCGTACATGCGCTCGGCCATGATCTTCAGGTTGCGCGGCGAGTTGATCACGGCGCCGCCGCCGAACCACATCGTGTTGAGATCGAGCGTGCAGATCTCGGGCTTGAGTTCGACGACGTGCTCGACCCGCACCTCCGGCTTCTTGAAGAGCGAACTGGGGGCGGGCTTCTCGGGATCCTCGTCGCTCGGCACGTAGCGGCCGCCGGGACCCGTCGTCAGATTGATGATCAGGTCGGTGTCGCTCGCCCGGATGCGCTGCACCACTTCGCGGTAGTATTCGAGCTTCATCGACGGCAGGCCCGTCGACGGCTCGCGCACGTGGATGTGGCAGACGGCGGCCCCGGCCTTGGCGGCGCCGATGCAGGCTTCGGCGATCTCCTGCGGCGTCACGGGCAGGTTCGGATTGTGCTGCCGGGTCGGAAAGTTGCCGGTCACGGCGCACGTGAGAATGGTGGGCTTCGACGTCGAGGACATTGGCTGCTCGCGATCGCTCTGGAGACGCTTCGAGGCGGTGAAGTCAGGCACCGGGCAACTCTATGCCGGTGGCCCAAGGCTCGCCAGCGGCATGAATAGAGCTGCAGTGACAGCATAATCGGACGCCGCGCGCGTCCCATCAAGCCTTCAACCGCGCGGTTCGCGGCAAACCTCAAGTGCTGCGGCTGACGGTCAAGTCGGCGAAACGATTTGCAGGTCGCCGCCGCCAACCTCTAGCGGATCACGGGAGCCGGAAGACTGCGCGTGCGCACGTTGATGCACGCGGGCTTGCCGCTCGCCACCGCGCGTTCGATTGCGGGCAGCAGGTCGCGGGCGTCCGTCACGTAGGCACCGTAGCCGCCGAGGGCTTCCACGACCTGGTCGTAGCGTGTCGGCAGCAGCGTACAGCTGTGCGCGCGCTCGGCCCCGTAGGTGCGGAGCTGGATCTGGTGCTCCGCATTCCAGGCCGCGTCGTTGGCGACGACGATCGTGACGGGCAGGTCGTGCCTCAGCGCCGTGTCGAGTTCGAGAACATGGAAGCCGAAGCCGCCGTCACCCGAGACGGCGATGACGTTGGCTCCCGTGGCGGCGCGCGCGCCGATCGCGAAGGGCGTCGCACCTCCGATCGATCCGGCGACGCCGTTGATGATGCGGCGGTTCGCGGTCTGCAGCGTCTGTGGCCATTGCGGCGCCTCGCCGCCGTCGCACACGAGCACCGCGTCTGGGTTCGCCTCGAGATAGGTCTGCAAGGCGCGCGCGATGTCTGCCGGATGCACGAGGCCGTCGGTGCGGACATCTTCGCCAGGCCAGGTCGCTGGACGGAAGGCGATGGCCTCCGACACTGCCGCGCGCCACGCGGCCTTGTCCTGCGTCGGCATATCCGCGAAAGCTGCGCGTATCGTTACGAGCGGATCGGCGAGCCATGCGCCGGCGAGCCGGCCCGCGAGTTCGCGGTTGGCGCGCTCGATCAGATGTGCATCGGGATCGATGACGAGGATGCGAGCCTCCGCATGCACGGCCGGCGGTCGCAGGAAGCCGACGGTGAAGTCGCACGGCTTGCCCAGCAGCACGACGAGATCGGCCTGCGGCAACACCTTCGCGAAGGCACCGAGCTTGGGATCGTTGAGCCCGCGCGGGCTCTCCATGCCGACGATCGGCACGCCGGTCGCGAGCGCGAGCCTGGCGAGTTCGTCGGCGTGAGCGCCGCGGCAGAACGACGGGCCCGACAGCACGATCGGCCTATGAGCCGCTTGGAGCGCATCGCGCAGGCCCTGCACCGCGCGCGCGTCCGCCGGCGCGGGCAGGGGCAGGAAGTCGGCGGCGGCCGGCCACAGCTCCGGGGTATCCGGGACGGTCGCGTTGAGGAGATCGACGGGCAGGCTCAGGTGCACGGGGCCCGGTCGTCCGGACAGGGCAATCCGCATCAGCGCCGCGATGTCGTGGCCGAGGGACCGGACGTCGGTCGCCATGCGGCCGGCCTTGCAGGCGGGCGCGGCCATCTCCACCTGCCGCAGCTCCTGAAAGCCGCCACGGCCCTGCTCCGCAAGCCCGGCTTGCCCCGACAGCAGGAGCAGCGGCACCTCGGCGGCGAGCGCCGTAGGCAGCGAGCCGACGGCGTTGGCGTGGCCCGCGCCGCTCGACACGAGCGCGACGCCGCAGCGGCCTGTCATGCGAGCCCATCCATCGGCCATGTAGACGGTGGCCGCTTCGTGCCGCGCGTGCACGAGCCTGATCGGCGCGCCGAAAGCGGCGTCGAAGATGGGCATGATGTGGTTGCCGGACAGCGCAAACACGGCATCGGTCCCGGCAAGGCGCAGCGTTCGGACGACGATATCGGCACCGCGGACGGTGTCAGGCATGGCTGGTCCTCTAGCGAAGGGCAGTCGTTCCCCGTTCCGGTGCCATTGAAGCACAGCCGTGACAAGCGCTTGCCACCCGTGCGATCCGCACTTGTCCTGTTCGCACCGCCCCCAGACATCGAAAAAGCCCCGCCCGCTCTGTCGAGCGAACGGGGCTGCCAAACCGGCGCCTTGTTGCGAAGGCTTCGTTATGGCCTGCGGTCGATCACCATCGCGATCTCGCGGTCCGCAGGGCGCACGATCACGATCTGGTCGCGATCGACGACAAAGCGGTACTCCGCAAGCCGCGGAATGCGGTCGAGCAGGATGGCCGGAAATTCGTCGAGCTGCGCGTCCCGTGGGATGGTCGCCCCGAGGGCGAGCCGGAGGTTCAGGCCCGCGTCCGGATAATCCGGCGGAATGCTCTCGCGGACGAGCACGATTTCCTGTCCCGTCAGGTTGAGCCCTGCCACCTGCGGCCGGCCGGTGTTCCAGTACGTGCGCTCGACGACGTCGACGACGGTATAGGTCCGCGGATCGACGATGCAGAGGTCGTCGCCGGCTACGAAGTAGCTGTAGCCTTCATAGTAGGGAAAGTACCCAAAGACGGCCGCCGGGATCGCCCACAGACGGATGTCGCGCGAAATGCGGTGGCCGATGCGATGATCGAAGCCTGCGCGATGGATACGCGCCCGGTCGAAATCGAATGCGTTGCGCAGACGGTTGCGGTTGTCGGGAGCAAGATTCTCGCGCGCCCGCTGGAACTCCTCGTGGCGTGCGACCGGATTGCGATCCGCCGTGTTGCGACGATCCTCACCGCGCTCTCCATTCGGCCGCCGCTCGTCGCCGCGTCCCGCCGTCGACCGGTCACCATTACGCTCAGCCGTAGGACGGTCACCGCCGGGTCGCTGTGCGGCCTGATTAGGACGTTGCGCGTCGGGCCGACCCTGATGCGCGTCTCGCCGCATCTGCGGGCCCGCTTGAGGCCGCTGCGTCACGTTCGGCCGGCCCTGCCGGTTGGGCTCGGCACGTCGAACATTCGGCTGCTGGCGGGGCATAGCCCGTTGCTGCGGGCGCTGCATGTGTCGCTCCATTGGCGCAGCACTCCGCGAAGGGCCGGCACCGCGCATCGAGCCGGGGCCCGGGCCGCGCATCTCGCCGCCACCGCGGGAGAAGCCGCCGCCACCACCGCCGCCCTGCCCACCGCCTCCGCCGGGGCCTTGCGAGAAGCCTCCGCCACCGCCGTGACCGCCTCCGCCACCGTGGCCACCGCCACCACCATGCTCCTTCTGGGCCAGCGCGACGCCTCCGCTCATCAGCGTAGCCGCCGCGGCGATTGCCAGGATCTTGAGCCGCATGTTGCGTCTCCCTAGTTGTTGTCGGTCTTGGGGCGGAACGCCTCCCGTACGGCCCCGTTCCGGGGCGCCCGGATATGTCGCGGCGGAGGCAGTGCGCTGGGGACGAAGGCCAGAGCGGGGGGCTTGCTCCGTGACGAAAATCGCTTCGTTCAACGGACATCAGCGCTGTTGTTGCGCACGCAGGCGAAAACTGCCGGAACTTTCATCAGCGCAGGCTGCGATCGGGCAATCAGATTCTAGCCCGGCGTGCGCAGAGCAAACCGGTTTCGAGCGTATGCCAGAGCCGTTGGAACGCTGGGGTTGACAATGAGACGGGCTGGCATGAGACCTGCAGCTTCAGCCAGGACAGCTTGAGCCGGAACGGAATGGGGCGGGAGACGGGTTCGATGCGAGACAGGACACACGCGTGGATGCGGTTGGGGCAGGTGCTGAGCCTGGCGATTGCGCTTCTGGCCTTCGGGCCCCTTTCGCGTTCGCTGGCGCAGGCCCAGACGGGTCCCATCCGTGTCGGCGCGCCGTTGCCGCTGACGGGCCCGCTGTCGCCCGAAGGCATCAAGCTGCAACAAGGCTACGAGATCTGGAAGGACGAGGTGAACGCGGCCGGCGGCATCAATGTCGGCGGCACCAAGCGGCCCGTCGAGATCGTCTACTACGACTATCAGTCCGCGACGCCCAAGGCCGTGCAGCTCGCCGAGAAGCTCGTCACCGACGACAAGGTGGACTTCATGTTCTCGCCCTTCGGCTCGGGCGCGACGAAGGCGGCGAGCACGGTCGCCGAGAAGTATCAGATCCCGACGCTGGCCCCCACGGCCTCCTCGGTGGAGGTCTACGACCAGGGCTACAAGTACTTGTTCGGCACCTTCACGCCCAACGACACGCTGAGCGAGCCGCTGACCGAGCTGATCCGGGCCAAGATGCCCAACGCCAAGAAGGTCGCGATCCTCGCCCGAAACGACCTCTACCCGCTCGCCATCGGCGTCGAGTTCGAGAAGAGCGCCAAGAAGCGCGGTTTCGACGTCGTCTATTTCGAGAAGTACGCGATCAACACGCTCGACCACGCCTCCGCGCTGACCGAGATCCGCAACACCAAGGCCGATTGGATCGTGGCGACCGGCTACACCAACGACATGATCCTCGTCCGCAAGCAGATGGCCGACCTCGGCATCAAGGCGCAGGCGATCACCATGATCAACGCGCCGGCTTACCAGGAATTCATCGATGCGACCGGACCGCTGTCGGAGAACGTGACGAGCGCCGGCTGGTGGCATCCGGCGGCCCGCTACAAGTCGAAGGACATCTTCGGCTCAACGGAGCGCTATACCGAACTCTTCCAGAAGAAGTTCAAGTACGTGCCGGATTACACCGCTGCAACGGGCAGCGCCGTGGGCGTGCTCCTGCAGATGGCCATCGAGCGGGCGGGCACGACGGATCGGGTCAAGGTGCGCGATGCGCTGGCGGCCGGCGGCTACGACACGTTCTTCGGGCCTCTGAGCTTCACGCCGGCAGGGCAGGCCATCTCCTACGTCCCGCCGATCTTCCAGATCCAGGACGGCAAGACCATCGTCGTCGCCCCCGATGCCGTGAAGAGCGGCGATCTGAAGCTCGGCGTCCGCTGAGGCGCCACCCGAAATGCTGGCGCTGCAGATCCTGGTCAATGGCATTCTACTGGGCGGGATCTACGCCTCCATCGCGGGCGGCTTCTCCCTCGTCTGGGGGGTGCTGAACGTCATCAATATCCTGCACGGCTCCTTCGTCGTGCTGGGTGCCTACATGGCGTTCTTCGCCTATACGCTGCTCGGCATCCACCCCTACCTGTTCGTGCCGATCGCGGCGCTCCTGCTGTTTGCCATCGGCTTGGCCGTGCAGTACGCGATCGTCAACCGCGTCATCGATGCGCCAGTGCTGGTGTCGCTGACCCTGACGTTCGGGCTGACGCTGTTCCTCGACAACGTGATGCTCAACGCCTTCAAGGCGGACTTCCGCAAGGTCAACCTGAGGCCGCCGCTCGGCATCATCGACGTGTCGGACTACCTGCCAGCGATCGACATCATCGTGCCCGTCGACCGTCTGGCGAGCATGGCCTTCGCGATCCTGCTGGTCGCGCTGCTCTACTGGCTCCTGCGCCGCACCTCGATCGGCCGCGCCATCGTGGCGGTCCGCATGGACCGGTATGCCGCCTCCCTGATGGGCGTCGACACGCGCATCATCTTCGCCGTCACCTTCGGCATCGGTGCCGCCATGGCGGGCGCGGCCGGCGCCCTGCTCAGCCCGATTTTTCCCATTTCACCGCTGGCCAGCACGGCCTATCTCGGCAAGGCCTTCGTCATCTGCATCCTGGGTGGCCTCGGCAGTGTGACGGGCGTGCTCGTCGGCGGCGTCGCGCTGGGCGTCCTGGAGAGCTTCGGTGCCTATATCTTCGGGCCCGAGCACTCCTTGACGCTGTCCTTCACGCTGCTGATCCTGCTTCTGATCTTCAGGCCCACGGGCCTCCTGGGCAAGCGAGGCTTCATTTGAAACGCACGGGCGGCCTGCTGCTCCTGGGGCTCTGCGCCGTCGTGCTGGTGGCGCTCCCCTTCACGTCCAGCAACTACATTATCCGCCTCGCCACGTTCGCGGCCATGTACGTGGCGCTTGCGGCCTCCTGGAACGTCATCGGCGGCATGGCTGGCTATCCATCGTTCGCAACGGCGGCCTTCTTCGGCCTCGGCGCCTATGGCGCGGGCGTCGTGCTCTCCAAGACGGGAACCTTCCTCGTGCTGGGCTGGCTGTGCGGCGGCGTGGCCGCGGCCCTCTTCGCGCTCCTCGTGGGGCCGGCAATCCTGCGCCTGCGCGGCCACTACTTCGCCGTCGCGAGCCTCGTCACCGCCGTCGTGCTGAGAGAGATCATCAACAGCGCGACGAACCTCACCGGCGGCGGCATGGGGCTCAACCTGCCGCCGCGCATCAGCGACGTCGACCTGCTTGCGCGCCAGTACTACGCCGTCATGGTGCTGCTGGCCGTGGGCGCCGTCGGCGCCGGCGTGCTCGTCTCCCGCGCCAAGATCGGCTGGGCGCTGCGCTGCATCGAGCAGAACGAGGATGCGGCGGTCGTGCTGGGTATCGACACGCTCTACTACAAGACGGCGGCCTTCGCCCTCTCCGGCCTCATCGCCGGCATCACCGGCGCCGTCTATGCAACCTGGATCGGCTATATCGATCCCACCGACGTGTTCGAGGACATCCTCTCCGTGAAGCCGATCGTGATGGTGCTGATTGGCGGCCTGGGGACGCTTTACGCGCCGGTCGTCGGCGCGCTCTGCTTCCTCCTGCTCGAGGAACTCGTCTGGCGCAACATCCTGAGCTTCCACGCGGGCGTGCTGGGGCTCCTGATCGTCGCGCTGCTCGTGTTCCTGCCCGGCGGCCTGAAGGACCTGGCGACGCGGCTGCCGTGGGCGCGCCGCAGTCCGGCCGGGGAGGCGGTGCGCTCATGACGGCAGACACGACGCCCATCGCGACGCTCTCCAACGTCACCAAGCGCTTCGGTGGCCTCGTCGCCGTGCGCGATGTCTCCTTCAGCCTCAAGCCCGGCGAGATCGTGGGCCTCATCGGCCCCAACGGCGCCGGCAAGACGACGCTCGTCAGCCTGATGGCGCAGACGCTGGTGCCGGACGCCGGCGAGATCTCCTTCATGGGCCGTTCGCTCGTCGGCCTTCCCGCCTACAAGGTGGCCCGCCTCGGCCTCGCCCGCACCTTTCAGATCGTGCAGCCCTTCCCGAAAATGACCGTTCTCGAGAACGTGCAGGCGGGCGCGCTGTTCGCCGGCGCCAGTCCCTCTGTGGCCGACGCCCGCGACCGGGCCATGGAGTGCCTGGAGTTCTGCGGCCTTGCCCAGCTTGCCCTCAGCGAGGCGTCGAGCCTGACCTTGCCCAACCGCAAGCGCCTCGAAGTCGCCAAGGCCCTGGCGACGCGCCCCAAGCTGCTGCTGCTCGACGAGGTCAATGCCGGCCTGACCGCAGCCGAAGTCGATCGCGCGCTCGAACTCATCGACGCGCTGGCCAGGCGCGGCATTACCATCCTGCTGATCGAACACCTGATGAAGGTCGTGCTGAAGGCCTGCGCGCGCGTGCTCGTGCTGCACCAGGGCGCGCTGATCGCCGACGGCACGCCGCGCGAGGTGGTGCACGACAAGGCCGTTGCCGAGGCCTACCTCGGCAGCCGCTTCGCGCATGCACTGTCCGGAAAAACGCCGGGAGCCGCCGCATGAGCCAGCCGCTCCTCTCCGTCGAGACCATCAATGCGGGCTACGGTCTCGTATCCGTGTTGCACGACGTCTCGATCAGTGTGATGCCGGGCGAGATCGTCTGCCTCATTGGCTCGAACGGCGCCGGCAAGACGACGCTGTTGCGCACCATCTCCGGCGTGCTCACCCCCGCGTCCGGAAGCGTGCGCCTCGACGGCGCCGACCTCACCGGTGCCGGCACCAAGGCCATTGTGCGCGCAGGGATCGTGCACGTGCCCGAGGGACGCCGCCTCTTCGCCGGCCTCAGCGTGCGCGAGAACCTGCTGATGGGCGCCTACCTGCGCGGTGCCGGGACGCCCGAGGTTCGGCGCGATCTCGACCGGGTGCTCGCGACCTTCCCACGCCTTGCCGAGCGCGCCAGCCAGGACGCCTCGACGCTCTCGGGCGGCGAGCAGCAGATGTGCGCCATCGGCCGCGGCCTGATGGCGGCCCCGCGCCTCCTCATGATCGACGAGCTTTCCCTGGGTCTTGCCCCCAAGGTCGTCGACGAACTGGTCGAGACACTGGCCGCGATCAACAAGAGCGGCACGGCGATCCTGGTGGTAGAACAGGACGTCGCGACGGCCCTGGCGCTCGCCCAGCGCGGCTTCGTTCTGGATACGGGCCGGATCGTCGCCAGCGATAGCACTCGGGCACTCGCCGAAAGCCCGGAGATCCAGAAGGCCTATCTCGGAGCCGAACTCGAACTCGCGGGATAGGGCCGCCTAGTCAATCGAAGGCCCGATCGAAGGCCCAATGGAAGGAAGCTCATCATGATCACGGCGCTCGTCATCTACGACATGCCCAAGAGCATCACGCGGGAGCAGTGCCTCGCGCATTATCACAAGATCGCGCCGGGCTTCCTCGAAGCGCCGGGCTTCGTGCGCAAGCAGTTCATCTACGATGTGGAAGGCAAGATCGCAGGAGGCGCCTACATGTGGGAGACGCTGGCGCACGCCAAGGCGTTCTACTCGGGCCCCTGGCTCGCCGGCATCAAGGAGCGCTACGGCAACGAGCCGCGCATCACGTATTTCGAGACCTTCGCCATCGCCGACAAGAAGGACGGCCTGAGCTTCCCCATCACGAAGTGAGATGGCCGCCCTCGGCCATCGGCTCAACGGCGGCGCACTTCCACCGGTTGGTGCACGATGACGCGGTAGGGGCGGCACATGGGTGTGCCGATCAGGTCGGAGGACAGCGCTTCGCCCGGCGGGCAGGCGAGCCGCGGCCGCGTCGGGCGCTTGCACATGTAGATACCGAAGCTGTAGCGCGCGACGTACGTGCCGGGCGGACACCGCATGCCGGCCTCCGCTGTCGAGGCGCAGGCCAGAATCGAAGCGAGAAGCGCAGCAAGGCTCAGCAGCCACTTCATCGGGCTCTCCAAGGCAGCGGGACACGCGCAGGGCGAATCGACATAGAGCCTGGAGCGGCGGCCAGACGCCGTCAAGCGCCGCGCACAGCCTCGCTGCGCGTGCGCTGGGAGAAGTGCCACGGCAGCAGCAGCCGCTCGGCATAATCGACGAGGAAGAACAGAAGCGTCCCCACCACGCCCAGCAGCACGAGCGAGACGAACACGCGCACCGTGTCGAACTGGCCCTGGGCGATGAGGATCTGGAAGCCGAGCCCCTTCGATCCCGCCACGAACTCGCCGACGATCGCGCCCACGAGCGCGAACGAGATCGCGACCTTCATGCCGGCGAACAGGCTCGGCAGGGCGCAGGGAAAGCGGATCTTGAACAGCACGGCGAGCGGCGAGGCCTTGGACACGCGGGCGAGCGCCAGCATGTCGGGATCGACCGAGCGCAGACCCAGCACCATGTCGATGACGATGGGGAACAGCGCCAGCATCAGGGCGATGGCGATCTTGGGCTCCGTGCCCGTGCCCATCCAGATCACGAAGAGGGGCGCGAGCGCCACCTTCGGGATCGAGTTCAGCGCCACGAGCAGCGTGTAGACCGTCCGCTCCAGGAACCGCGAATAGACGATACCGACGGCGAGCAGCACGCCCAGCACGACGGCGCTCGCGAACCCCACGACAGTCGTGAGCAGCGTGAACCCCAGGTGCCGCAGAAACACGACCGGTGTCTCCCAGAACGCGAGCGCGATGCCGGACGGGGAGGGGAGGATCAGGGGCGAGGGGGCAAGGACGCGCACCGCCACTTCCCAGAGCACGAGTGACGCGAGGATCACCGCGATGATGTCGCGGACCTCGTTGTCCGACGTGAACAGCCGGCGCAGCATGCAGCCTCTCACTCCTTGACGATGCCGAGTTCGGCGAAGTGGTGCCGGATGCGCGCGACGTACTCGACGAACTCCGCGGTCTCCCGGCTGGCGAGCGAGCGCGGCCGGGGCAGGTCGATCCGGATCACGTCGACCACCATGCCGGGCGCCTTGCCCATCATGACGACGCGATCCGACAGGAACACGGCCTCCGCAATCGAGTGCGTGATGAAGAGCAGGGTCTTGCGCGTCTCCTGCCAGATGCGGGCGAGCTCGATGTTGAGATCGTCGCGCGTCATGGCGTCGAGCGCGCCGAAGGGCTCGTCCATCAGCAAGAGTTCCGGGTCGGACAGCAGCGCGCGGCAGATCGAGGCGCGCTGGCGCATACCGCCGGAAAGCTCCCACGGGAAGCGGTGCTCGAAGCCGCCGAGGCCGAACCGCTGCAGCAGCGCCACGGCCCGGTCCTTGTACTTGGCGCGCGGCAGGCCCATGAATTCGATCGACAGCAGCACGTTATCGAGGATCGTGCGCCAGTCGAGCAGCACGTCGCGCTGGAATACGACCGCGAGATTGTCCGGCGGTCCCTTCAGCGGACGCCCGGCAACTTTGAGCGTGCCGGCGCTGGGCTCCTCGAGTCCGGCGACGAGCTTCAGCAATGTGCTCTTGCCGCAGCCCGACGGGCCCACCACCGAGATGAACTCGCCCGGTGCGATATCGAGTGAGATATCGACGAGGGCCGGAACCGCGCCGCGCGGGGACGCATACGTCTTGCCGACGCGCGAGATCGAAACGTAGGGCGCCTGGATGGCGCCCTTGTCCGTTCCCTCCGGTGCGGTTCCGTCCGCCATCCTCAGTCCACCAGCGCGTTGGTGTAGTAGTCCTCGGCCTTCCAGCCGGGCTTCACCACGCCGGCATCTTCCATGGACTTCAGCGCCGCTTCCCAGTCCTCCTTCGCCTGCCAGCCGATTGGCTTGCCGGCGGAGGCCGGCGTATCGAAATAGTCGATGGTGAGCTTGATCTGGCCGCGCAGCACGTCCGCATTGAGCTTGGCGTCGGGGCGTTCCGCGATCATCGCGGCGATGCCGTCGTCGGGATTGGTCTTGAGCTGCGTCCAAGCCTTCTGCTGCACCTGGATCAGCCGCTTGATCGCCGCGCCCTTGCTGGCGATGACGTCCTCGCGCGCGACGAGGCCGTAGCTCGGGAAGGCGATGCCGGCGTCAGAGGCGAGGAGGCACTTGGAGGGCCGCGGCCCTTCCGCGATCGGCAGCGCCGAGCCCACCGTCGACATCAGGCCGTCCGAACGCTTTGCCGTATAGGTGCCCCACAGCGCGGCAGGGTCGACGAAGTCGACCTTCACTGTGTCCCGCGTCATGCCGCCGGACTTGAGGTAAAGGTCGATGAAGGGCGCCCACGGGCTCGCCGCGAACACGACCACCGTCTTGTCCTTCAGGTCCGCCACCGTCTTCACCGGGCTGTCGCGATCGACGAGGACGCAGAGATCCGTCTTCCTCTGGAAGGTGGCGATCGACTTGATGGTGGCGCCCTGCGCGCGCGCCGAGCCGACGAGCCCGACCTGCACCTGCCCCACGTCGACCTGGCCCGCGTTGACGAGTTGCACCGTGTTGCCCGAGCCACGGCCGTCCTGCACATCGACGTCGAGGTTCGCGTCCTTGAACCAGCCCTTATTCTTGGCGAGATGCATGGCCGCCTGCACGCCCCAGGGCGAGAAGTCGAGCCGCACCGTCAGCTTGTCCTGAGCCGAGGCCGGCATGCTGGCACCTGCCAGCATGGCCACCGCGGCAATCAATGCCCCCAACCGTTTCATCTGCGCACCTCCGTCTGGTCCTTCAGGGTCAACTCGTGCTTGCGCGACCGCGGCTTGCGCACGCCGTCCGTGAGATAGCTCAATACCATGTCGACCACGTGCGCGCGCCGCTGCCGGATGCGCGCCTTCGAGACGAAGTTGCGGTCGAGCAGCCACGACAGCGTGTGCTGGTTGGACAGGAAGAAATAGGCGAGACCCGAGATGGACAGATAAAGGTCGACGGCATCGACATTGGCTCGGAACACACCCTCGCGCTGGCCCTTCACCAAGAGTACCTGGAGCGTTTCGAGAAGGCCACGGTAAAGCGGCTTGACCCGGGTCGACTGCTTCAGATGCTGCCCGTAGTGGATATTCTCGACGCTCATCAGGCGGATGAGATCGGGCGTCGCGACGAAATGATCGAACGTCGAGGCCACGAGCTGTCGCATGCCTTCGAGCGCCGGCAGCTGCCGCAGCCGTTCGTCCTCCTGGCGCGCGCGCAGGCCCGTGTAGATTCGTTCCAGGACCTCCAGGTAGAGCGCCTCCTTCGAGCCGAAGTAATGATAGATCAGGTTCTTGTTGACGTGCGCGGCCTCCGCGATGCGGTCGACGCGGGCCCCGTTCAACCCGTGCGTGACGAACTCGATGCGGGCCTGGTCGAGGATGCGGGCGCGGGTCGCCTCCGGGTCGCGGACAGCCTTGGCGCGGGCGGGCAAATCAAGCTCCATGGCCGCCCCCGCGTGACGCGCGCAACCGCAGCGTCTCCTTGAGATCCACGTTGCCGCGCGCGTCGACCTTGACCGCGTAGTGGCGGAGCGCGAACTCCGGCGTGATCTTGCCGTCGGCGACGTCTTCGGCGACGTCCTCCAGCATGCGCTGAAGCGGATCCCCAAAGCCGCCGGCTCCCGCCTGCTCGTGCACGATCACCGTGTCCCGCGTGACGCTGCGCGTGATCTTGCCGGGCAGCGGAACGAGCTCGTTACCAGCCTGCATGAAGTTGCGCGAGGGGCCGCCGGGCTCTCCGCCCGCGAGCCCGTACGGCCTGAAGCGCACGCGATCCGTCCGCATCTGGAGCAGTGCTTCGGGCGCCAGGATGCGATAGGAGCGGCGGATGCCGATACCGCCGCGGTATTGCCCCGCCCCGCAACTGTCCGGCACGAACGCGTAGTCCTCGATCCGGACGGGATGCTCGGCCTCCATAACCTCGACCGGCATATTGGAGAGGTTCTGCGAGGCGTTGGTGACGGCCTCGAGCCCGTCCTTGTCGGGACGGCCGCCCCACGCGCCGCAGATCATGTCGACGATGATGAAGGGCTCGCGGTTGGGCCGCAGGCCGCTGATGCAGATGACGCTGTTGCCGCCTTCGCCTGCGGCCGGCACCTTGTCGGGCACGACTTTGGCGAGCGCGCCCAGCATCACGTCGAACACGCGGTAGCCCGTCAGCGCGCGGGCAGCGCACGGCGCCGGCATGACGGGATTGAGGATCGACGCCTCCGGCGCCTTCACCGTCACGCAGCGGAACATGCCGACGTTGTTCGGCACGTCCTTGGCGAGCACGCAGCGCACCGACAGGTAGGTCAGCGAATGCGTGAAGGAGAGGGTGGAGTTGAGCGCGCCCTTCACCTGCGGAGAGGAGCCCGTGTAGTCGACAAACAGCGTCCCGTCGGGCTTCACCGTGATGGCGACCTTGAGCGGGATCGGCGTGTCCGAGAACCCGTCGTCGTCGATATGGTCCGTGAACGTGTAGGTGCCGGGCGTCCAGGTCTGGATCTCGGCCTTGGTCAGGCGCTCGGCGTAATCGAGCAGCTCCTGCATGTAGGCGTCGACCTCATCGGCCCCATAGCGCACCATCAGCTTCTCGAGGCCGCGGCGCCCCACTTGCGCGGCCGCGAACTGGGCCGAGAGATCCCCCCACACCCGATCCGGCACGCGCACGTTGATCTTGATGAGCGTCTCGAGCGTGCGGTTCAGAACCCCGCGCTCATAGAGCTTCAAGGGCGGGATGCGCAGGCCTTCCTGGTAGATCTCGGTGGAGTCCGATGCATTGGAGCCCGGCACCCGGCCGCCGACATCCGTGTGATGGCAGATCACAACAGCGAACGCGCGGCGCTTGCCCTCGTGGAAGATCGGCACGAACATGAAGATGTCGGGGAGATGCATGCCCCCGTGATAGGGATCGTTCATGATCACGACGTCGCCGTCGTGAAGATCCTCGCCGAATTTCGCGAGCACCGCCTCCATGGCTTCCGGTATAGCGCCGAGGTGCTGGGCGATGGTCTTGGCCTGCGCCACCATCTGCCCGTCGCCAGCGCAGATCGCCGCCGAGAAGTCCATCACGTCTTTGACGATCTCGGACCGTGCGATGCGCACGACCGTGTAGGCCATGTCGTCGGCGATGGAATCGAGGCCGCTCTTGATGACGGCGAACGTGATGGGATCGATCTTCATGCGCCGAACTCCAGAACGATGCAGCCGATGGCGTCGCGATGCACGGTTGCATCGGGTGGCACGACGATCGTCGCGTCGAATTCCTCGATGACGAGCGGCCCTTGGCGCGGCTTGGCGGACAGCACCGAGCGGTCCACGATCTCGACCGGGACGGCCGGACTGCCGCGCGAGAAGGCGACGGAGCGCGCGCCCGAGCGCGAAGCCCCGGGCCGGTGCGCGATCTTCATGTGCGCGAAGTCGAGGCGCTGGTCGCGCAGGCCGATGCCGGCCACGCGCACCTTCATGAGCTCGACCGGCGTCGTGTCGGAATACCCGTAGACCTTGAGATACTCGGCCGCGAACGCCGCGCGCATCGCGGCGATGTCCTCGCCCTCGAAATGCACGGTGAGTTCCGTTGCCTGGCCCTCGTGGCGCAGGTCCGCCTGCCAGACGTAGCGGCGGCGCGCCTCCGGGTAGCCGTCCGCGGCAAGCCGCGCGCCGACCTCGGCCGCGAGACCCGCCTTGATCGCCTTGAGCTCGCTGGCCGCCAACTGGTCGAGCCGGCGCGTCAGCGTGCGCAGGCCCGTATGCTCGATGTCGGAGGCGAGCATGCCGACGGCGCAGAATACGCCCGAGAGCGGCGGCACGACGACGCGCGGGATGCCGAGCTGGCGCGCAAGATCCGGCGCGTGCACGCGGCCGTTCCCGCCGAAGGCCATCAGCGAGAAGTCCCGCGGGTCGCGTCCGCGCTCGACAGTCACTGCCCGGATGGCGCGCGCCATGGCCGCGTTGGCGACGGCGCGGATGCCGTGCGCCGCATCCTCGATGGTGAGCCCGAGGGGCGTTGCCACATGCCGCAGGATGGCGCTTTCGCTCAGCGCGCGATCGATCGGCAGTCGTCCGCCGGCGAGCGAGGTGGCATTGACGAAACCCAGCACCACGTTGGCATCCGTCACGGTGGGCGCGTCATTGCCGAGCCCGTAGCAGGCAGGGCCCGGAACGGCACCGGCTGACGCTGGCCCCACCACGAGCAGGCCGCCCTTGTCGATACCGGCGATGGAGCCGCCGCCGGCCCCCACCTCCGCAATGTCGATCGCCGGCACCTTCAGCATGTAGCCGCCGGCCTTGATGAAGCGGCTCGACGTCGAGATGCCGTCGCGGAATTCGTATTCCGACGTCATGCTCGGGCGGCCGTCCTCGATGATCACGGCCTTGGCGGTGGTGCCGCCCATGTCGAACACGATCACGTCGCGTTCGCTGCGCGAAGCGCCGAGCCGCGCCGCGCCGATCACCCCGCCGGCAGGGCCCGAGGCCACCACCAGCACGGGCTTCTCGCAGGTCACGTTGGCGGCCAGCATGCCCCCGTTCGAGGTCATGACGAGGATCGGCGCGCGGATGCCGATCTCGCGCAAGCCGGCCTCGAGCCGCTCGAGATAGGTGCGCATCGAGGCGAGAAGATACGCATTCACCACCGTGGTGCTGGTGCGCTCGTATTCCTTCATCTCCGGCAGGACGGCGCACGAGGTGGTGACGAGAAGCTGCGGGAAATGCCGCTTGATCAGCGCCTCCGCAGCCTGCTCGTGGGCGGCATTGCGGTAGCTGTTGATGAAGGCAATGGCGACCGTCTCGATGCCCTCGGCGACGAGGGCCTCGGCGGCGGCCAGCACGTCCCCCTCGCGCAGCGGCGTCACGACCGAACCGTCGGGTGCCATGCGCTCCGTGACTTCGAGGCGGTACCGCCGCGGCACCAGCGGCTTCGGCTTGTCCCAAGTCAGGTCGAACATGTCGGGCATGCGGATGCGCCCGATCTCGAGCACGTCGCGGAAGCCACGGGTGGTGATCAGCCCGGTCTTGGCGCCCTTGCGCTGCAGGATGGTGTTGGAGCCGACAGTCGTGCCGTGCAGGATCTCGGCGACGGAGGCCGCGGCGACCCCGATCTCGCTCAAGAGTTGCGCGACGCCGTCGACGACCGCCCGGGCCGGATCGTCCGGGGTCGAGGAGATCTTGCTCTCGTGGATGGTGCCGTCCGGCATCGCCAGGGCGATGTCGGTGAAGGTGCCGCCGATATCGACGGCGACGCGCACGCCCCCGTCGCGGCCCGGCCCTTCACTCACAGTCGCTGACGCGCTGCCCATCGCTCCCCCTGTCCAAGGCGGCACAACTAACCAGTTAGTCAATTGCAAAGCAAAGCGCGGCGGCTGTCAAGCCGCATGCAGCGCGGGACAGTCGAAAAGGCACGCAGAGCGAGGAAGGCTGGCCACGTCAGCACAGATATCCATGTGTCATCCCGGCCGAGCGCGAAGCGCGTAGCGCCGGCACCTAGGGGCTACGCGGTGCGCCCGTTGCCACTGGGTCCCGGATAAGCGCATGCGCGCTTTCCGGGATGACAAGAGAGGGTGTGGCTGCCGTCTGCCGAATGACGTGAAGGGAGCTCAGGCGTCCAGCGCCTTGCGGATGCTGGCCGCCAGTTGCTCGATGCTGAAGGGCTTGGGCAGCACCTGCGATTCCCCGTCGAGCATGCGCCGGTGCAGGATCGCGTCGCCCGAATAGCCCGTGGTGAAGAGCACCTTCAGTCCCGGCCGCTTCTGCAGCGCGAGGTCGGCAAGTTCCCGCCCGTGCAGCGCCGGCATCACCATGTCCGTGAAGAGCAGCGTCACGGGCAGGCCGCTGTCGAGCAGCGCAAGCGCCTCCGCGCCGCTCGATGCATGGTGCACGGTATATCCGAGGTCGCGCAGCGCCTCGACGGAATAGGTGCGGACGCGATCATCGTCCTCCACCACCAGGATGACGACCGTGGGGTGCCCGGCCGCCACGGCGCGTTCCTTGGGCGAGGGCACGTCCGGTGCCTCGCCCTTGAAGCGCGGCAGATAGATCTTCACCGAGGTCCCGACGCCGACCTCGGAGTAGATCTTCACGTGCCCGCCCGATTGCCGGATGAAGCCCAGCACCTGGCTGAGGCCGAGCCCGGTGCCGCGTCCGACGCCCTTGGTCGTGAAGAACGGATCGAAGGCCTGCGCCATCACGTCC
>RXJK01000204.1 GCA_003963125.1 Hyphomicrobiales bacterium | reverse complement strand
GGTGACCGTGACGGCGCCGTCGCCCATCGTTCGGGCGCCCCCGCCGTCGGCATTGCCGGCCGCGTCGGCCCTTCCGGCACCGGCCGCCCAGCCCCTCGTGATCCCGGAGCAGGTGTTCGTGCCGCTGACCGTTCTGCCCTCGCTCGAGCTGACGGCAACCGGCGGCTCCAACATTGCGGATAGCCTTCAGTACAAGCCGGGCATCACGGCGTCGAATTTCGCGGCGGGGGCCAGCCGGCCGATCATCCGCGGGCTCGACAGCAACCGCGTCAGCGTGCGCGAGAACGGCATCGGCTCGCACGACGCCTCGGCGCTCAGCGAAGACCACGCCGTGCCGATCGACCCCTATGCCGCCGACCAGGTCGAGGTGATCCGTGGCCCGGCCACGCTGCGCTATGGATCGGGGGCCATCGGCGGCGTCGTCAATGCCAGCAACGACCGCATCCCGAGCTTCATTCCGCGCAACGGTTTCACAGGAGAGATCCGGGGCGGCCTGGGGTCGGTCGATCGCGGCTTCGACGGCGCCTACAAGATCACAGCGGGCTACGACAATTTCGCCGTCCACGCAGACAGCTTCGTGCGCAAGGCGGGCGACTACGACACGCCGAAGGGGCGGCAGTTCAACTCGTTCGTCGACGGCTACGGGTTCTCGACCGGCGTATCCATGATCGGTCTCGGCGGGTTCGTCGGCGTCGCCTACACGCAATACAACAACCTCTACGGCATTCCCGGCGCGGACGCGCTGACCAACCGCACGCGCATCGACATGCACCAGGACAAGGTGCAGTCGCGCGGCGAGTGGCGCGTCAACGAGGGCGGGATCGAAGCGGTCCGGTTCTGGGTGGGGGGAAGCAACTATCACCACAACGAAATCGATCTCGGCTCCGGCACGCCGGAACTCGGCTCGCGGTTCACCAACCACGAGATCGAGGGGCGGGTGGAGGTGCAGCACCTGCCCGTCGCGACGGCGCTCGGGGAGTTGCGCGGCACGGTCGGCGTGCAGCTCGGCAATCGCCGGCTCGTCGGCACGAGCTTCGAGGGCGATTCGCTGCTTGCGCCAGCCGACACGCGGACGGCGGCGGCTTACTGGTTCGAAGAACTTCAGGTGACCAAGAAGCTGTCGCTGCAAGGCGCGGTGCGCATCGAGCAGAACAGCGTATCCGGCACGGGGCTCGATATCGGCAGCCTGGGTCTCGGGACGGAGGTCGCGGCGCAACGCACCTTCACGCCTATGAGTGCTAGTTTCGGCGTGCTCTACAAGTTGCCCGCCGACGTGGTGGCGCGCTTCACGGCGCAGTACGCCGAGCGGGCTCCTGACGCGGCCGAACTGTTCTCGAAGGGCGGGCACGATGCGACGGCGACGTTCGAGATCGGCAATCCGAACCTCAACAAGGAGGTGGCGCGCAGCGTGGAGGTGGGCCTGCGGCGGGCCAAAGGCGACTTCCGCTTCGACAGCTCGCTCTACTACACGGCCTTCGACGGCTTCATCTATCGGCAGCGGACGGGTGAGACCTGCGACACGACGCTGGCGTCCTGCACGTCGAACGGCGGAGCCGGAGGCGACCTCAATCAGGTGATTTTCCAGCAACGCAACGCTCAATTCTACGGGCTGGAACTGTCGGCGCAGCAGGATATCGGCAAGGTCTGGCGCGGCACGTGGGGCATCGACGGACAATACGACTTCGTGCACGCCGAATTCACGGACGCGCAGGGCGGCTACGTGCCTCGCATTCCGCCGCACCGGGCGGGCCTGGGGCTCTACTACAGGGATACGAACTGGTCCGCGCGTACGGGTTTCCTGCACGCTTTCGACCAGACGCAGATCGGTGAGAACGAAACCACCACAAAGGGTTACACGCTTCTCAATGCGGACCTGAGCTACACGACCAAGCCCGGTTGGGGCGGCGCGGCAATCTCTTCCTTCACCGTCGGGCTCAAGGGCGAGAACCTGCTCGACGAAGACGTGCGCAATCACGCCTCCTTCCAGAAGGACTACGTGCTGCAGCCCGGGCGGACCCTGCGCCTCTACGGCGTCGTCAAGCTGAATTGAAGAGATGAACTGAAGCTTGTGCGTTGCACAATCGGAGGACGACATCGGGGCCGCTGACGCGGCGCAAGGCTCCCTTCTGCAGATCGCGGGCCTTGCACGAAAAAACAGCTTCAGTCTGCTTGCGGAACTTGGGATAAGACGTGCCGACCAGCTCTGCTGGTTGCGGTGAAGAAAACCCAGGGACGAGGGTGATGCACGCAAGCGACGTCGCAGTGAAAGACAGAGGCTTGGCCGAGCCCACGGACACCTCCGATCCGAAATACTTCCATAAAGTCGTCGACTGCCAGTGGGCCTGTCCCACGCATACGCCGGTGCCCGAGTACATCCGGCTGATCGCGCAGGGGCGGTACGCCGCTGCCTATATGCTCAATTGGGAGAGCAACGTGTTCCCCGGCATCCTGGGACGCGTGTGCGACCGGCCGTGCGAACCGGCCTGCCGCCGTGGGCGCGTGGAAGAGAAGCCTGTCGCCATCTGCCGCCTGAAGCGCGTCGCCGCCGACTACAAGGGCGAGATCGATGCGTTCATGCCCGACATTCCGGCCGAGAAGAACGGCAAGCGCGTCGCTTTGATCGGCGCCGGGCCGGCTTCGCTGACGGTCGCGCGCGATCTGCTGCCGCTCGGCTACAGCGTCACCATCTTCGACAAGGATCCCAAGCCCGGCGGATTGATGCGGACGAACATCCCTTCGTTCCGCCTGCCCGAGACGGTGCTCGACGAAGAGACCGAGCGCGTTCTCAATTTCGGTGCCGAGCGCCGCTTCGGCGTCGAGATCAAAAGCATGAAGGCCCTGCTCGACGAGGGCTTCGATGCGATCTTCGTCGGCACCGGCGCGCCGAAGGGCAAGGATCTCGACATTCCCGGCCGTACTGAAGGGTCTTCCAACATCCACATCGGCATCGACTGGCTGACGTCGGTCGCCTTCGAGCACGTGAAGAGCGTCGGCAAGCGCGTCGTCGTCATCGGCGGCGGCAACACGGCCATGGACTGCTGCCGCACGGCGCTGCGCCTCGGCGGCGAGACCGTGACCGTTACGGTGCGCTCGCCGCGGCGAGTGATGAAGGCCTCGCCCTGGGAAATCGAGGACGCCGAGCACGAAGGCATCCCGATCCTCGACAACCACGCGCCCAAGGCGTTCGTGATCGAGAACGGCAAGCTCACCGGCGTGCGCTTCCAGAAGATGAAGGAAGCCGGCACCGACAAGAGCGGGCGCCCCAAGCTCGAGCCGACGGGCGAGGAGATTGTCATCCCGTGCGACGACGTGCTGATGGCGATCGGGCAGGACAACGCCTTCCCCTGGATCGAGCGCGATGCGGGCCTCGAGTTCGGCGAGTGGGATATGCCCAAGGTCGACAAGGTGACCATGATGTCGACGCGCGCCGGCGTGTTCTTCGGCGGCGATGCGGCCTGGGGACCGGAAAACATCATCAAAGCGGTGGCGCACGGCCACCAGGCTGCGCTGTCGATCGACCTCTACTGCCACGGCCGGACGCTGACCGAGCGGCCGCCGCCGGGCTTCAACATCTTCAGCCAGAAGATGGGCATCCACGAGTGGTCCTATAAGAACAACTACGTGCCGACCAAGCGCGTGGCCGTGCCGCATGCCGACAAAGTGGCCGCGCTGCGCAACCTGAAGGTCGAAGTCGAACTCGGCTTCGACGACAAGCTCGCAGCCAAGGAGACCGAGCGCTGCCTCAATTGCGACGTGCAGACGGTGTTCGCGGCGCCGCTGTGCATCGAGTGCGACGCGTGCATGGACATCTGTCCCGTCGACTGCATCAACTTCACCCAGGACGAGCCGCTGCCCGCTTTGCGTGAGCATCTGCGCGTCCCCGCGCGTAACCTCAAGCAAGACGTCTACGTCTCGCCGCCCCTGAAGACCGGGCGCATCATGGCCAAGGACGAGGACGTGTGCCTGCACTGCGGGCTGTGTGCCGAGCGCTGCCCGACGGGGGCGTGGGACATGCAGAAGTTTATGTACGTCGAGGCGCAAGCGGCGAAAGCCTGCCTCGCGCACCACAACGCCTATCTGTGAGCACCTGACAAGCGAGCGGCGCGCCGATCGAGCGGGCCGAAAAAGGAAACGGCTGGGAATTACGGAATGAGCGGGATCAACGATTTCGTCGTGAAGTTCGCAACGGTCAACGGCTCCGGCTCGGCCAGCGCGAACACCATCTTCGCCAAGACGCTGTTCCGGATGGGCATTCCCGTCAGCGCCAAGAACATCTTTCCCTCCAACATCCAGGGCCTGCCGACGTGGTACGAGGTGCGGGTGTCGGAGGCGGGCTACCTCGCCCGGCGCGAGGGCATCGACATCATGGTGGCGATGAATCCGCAGTCCTACCAGGACGATCTCAAGGAGATCGTCGCGGGCGGCTGGCTCATCTACGATTCCACGCTTCCGCGCATCTGGCCGCGCGACGACATCAAGGTGCTCGGCATCCCGATCGCGCAGATGTGCGCGGGCAAGTGGAAGGACCCGCGCCAGCGGCAGCTCTTCAAGAACATGGTCTACGTCGGCGCGCTGACGGCGCTGCTCGAGATCGACATGGAGGTGCTGAAGGCCACCGTCTCGGACCAGCTCAAGGGCAAGGAGAAGCTGGTCGCGGCCAACATGGACGCCGTGGCGCTGGGGCGCACGTACGCGCTCGAGAACTTCGAGTGCCCGCTGCCGATCAAGGTGCGCACGGCCGAGACGGCCAAGGGCAAGATCATGGTCACGGGCAACGAGGCCGGCGGCCTCGGCGCCGTCTACGGCGGGGCGACGGTTTGCGCGTGGTATCCCATCACGCCCTCGACGTCGCTGCCGGAAGGCTTCGAGAAGCACGCCAAACGCCTGCGCGTGAAGGACGGCAAACGCCTCTACAGCATCGTGCAGGCCGAGGACGAACTGGCCGCGATCGGCGTCGCCATCGGCGGCGGGTGGAACGGCGCACGTTCCTTCACGGCGACGTCGGGGCCCGGCATTTCGCTGATGAGCGAGTTCCTGGGCCTTGCCTACTTCGCCGAGATCCCGGTCGTGCTCTTCAATATCCAGCGCGGCGGCCCTTCGACCGGCATGCCGACGCGGACGCAGCAGTCCGACATCACGCTGTGCGCCTACGCCTCGCACGGCGATACGAAGCACGTGCTGCTGTTCCCGTCGAACCCCACGGAATGCTTCTCCATGGGCGCCGATGCCTTCGACCTCGCCGAGCGCCTGCAGACGCCGATCATGGTCCTGTCCGACCTGGACATCGGCATGAACGATTGGGTGACGGAGCCCTTCGCGTGGGACGACAAGCGCGTCTACGACCGCGGCAAGGTGCTCGACGCCAAGGGCCTCGACGAGTTCAAGGACATCAAGGGCAAGGACTGGGGCCGCTATCTCGACATCGACGGCGACGCCATTCCCTTCCGCACGCTGCCCGGCACGCATCCGACCAAGGGCGCCTTCTTCACGCGCGGCACCTCGCATGACGAATACGCGCGCTACACGGAAGACGGCGTCATCCACGCCCGCGTGCTCGACCGCATCCGGCGCAAGTTCGATACGGCAGCGACGCTCGTGCCAAAGCCCGAGATCACGACGCGCGACAAGAGCGGCAAGGTGGGGCTCATCTACTTCGGCGCCACAGCGCCGGCCGTGCGCGAAGCTTGCGACTATCTCGAGCGGGATGGCGTACGCGTCAACGCCTGCCGCATCAAGGCCTTCCCGTTCACCAAGGAGGTGATCGAGTTCTGCGATGCGCACGAGACGGTGTTCGTCGTCGAGCAGAACCGGGATGCGCAGATGCGTGCCCTATTGATGACGGAAGCCAACATCGCCGGTACGAAGCTCGTGCCCGCGCTCAACTACGATGGCATGCCGATGACGGCCGCGTTCGTGCGCGGCGCCGTGCTGAAGACGCTGCGCCCGGCGCAGGCTGCGGCCGAGTAATCGACGGATATCCGAGGACACTATGAGCTACATCCAGAAGCCCGTCGCCCATCACCCCGCCCTGCCGCGCAACGCGCTCGGCCTCACGCGGCGCGACTACGAAGGCAGCATGTCCACGCTGTGCGCGGGCTGCGGACACGATTCCATCACGGCCGCCATCATCGAGGCCTGCTTCGAGATGGATCTGCCGGCGCATCGGATCGCCAAGGTGTCGGGCATCGGCTGCTCGTCGAAGGCGCCGACCTACTTCCTGAGCCGAAGCCACGGCTTCAACTCCGTGCACGGGCGCATGCCGTCAATCACGACCGGCGCCAACATGGCGAACAAGGATCTCGTCTATATCGGCGTGTCCGGCGACGGCGACACCGCCTCGATCGGCCTCGGCCAGTTCTGCCACGCCGTGCGGCGGCGCCTCAACATGACGTACATCGTCATGAACAACGGCTGCTATGGCCTCACCAAGGGGCAATTCTCCGCCACCAATGACAAGGCGTCGCCGTCGAAGAAGGGCGAGGTGAACCCGTTCGAAGGCATCGACCTGTGCCAGATGGCGATCCAGCTCGGCGCGGGCTTCGTGGCGCGCTCGTTCTCGGGCGACAAGAACCAGCTCATTCCGCTGATCAAGGCTGCCATCAGCTACAAGGGCTTCGCGTTCATCGACGTGATCAGCCCGTGCGTGACGTTCAACAACCATCCGACCTCGACGAAGAGCTACGACTACATCCGCGCGCACAACATGGCGTCGGAGAACCCGCTCGACTTCGTGGAATCGAAGGACGAGATCACGGTCGACTACGCGGCGGGGACGAGCGCCTCGATCCCCATGCACGACGGCTCGCACCTCGTGCTGCACAAGCTCGGCGAGGGGCACGATCCGCGCAATTCCAGCGACGCGCTGATGGCGATCCGCAAGGGCGCGGCGAAGGGCAGCGTGGTCACGGGGCTGCTGTACGTGAACGAGGAGCAGCAGGATCTGCACGACATCCTCGACACGGATGCGCGCCCGCTGAACACGCTGCAGACGCCCGACCTGTGCCCCGGCTCGAAGGCGCTCGACGGCATCAACGCGCGCCTGCGCTGATCCCCGCATAGGATAAGGCGGGGGCTGAGTTCCGCCCTTGTGCGCCTTCGGCGCCATCGTCTGGCCGCCGCGCTTGCCTCGCTTGCGCGGTGCAAACATACTCGTCGCCACGAGGCACGGTGCAACGTGCCCGGCAGGCCAATCGACATTCCTAGGGAGAACGCACTTGGCTCAGATTACTCGACGCACATTCGCAACCGGCGCCGCGGCGGCAGCGGCCGTACCGATCGCAGGGCAGCGCGCGCACGCGGCCTATCCCGGCAATCTGACGGTAAGGTTCATCGTCGGCTTCACGCCGGGCGGTGCGCAGGACATCCTGGGCCGCGTGGTGTCGGACCGGCTCGGCGCGCTGTGGGGTTCGCCGACGGTGGTGGAGAATGTCGCGGGTGCCGGCGGCAACCTCGCCATGGACCGCGTGGCCAAGGGGCCGACGGACGGCAGCCAGATCTGCATCCTGCCGCCGGGCATCGCCACCAACCCGTTCCTTTATTCGAAGACGCCGTTCGACCCGGAGAAGGACCTCATTCCGCTGTCGCAGGTGGCGACGCTCGGCAACCTGTTGTGCGTGCGCAAAGACCTGCCGGTCAATTCCGTCGCGGAACTCATCGAGTACGCGAAGAAAAACCCGGGCAAGCTCAACTTCGCTTCGTCCGGCGTCGGCACGACGGTGCATCTGTCGGGTGAACTGTTCAAGCGCATGGCAGGCATCGAGATGGTGCACGTGGCCTATCGCGGCAGTGCGCCGGCGCTCAACGACCTGCTCGGGGGCCAGGTGGACCTGATCTTCGACAACATCACCTCGATCATCGGGCACGCGCGCTCCGGGAACGTGAAGGCGCTCGGCATCACGACGGCGGCGCGGTCGTCGCTCGCGCCGGAGTTTCCGGTCGTGGCAGATACGGTGCCCGGCTACGAGACGACGTCCTGGTCGGGCGTCGCGGTGCGGGCCGGCACGCCGAAGGAGATCTGCGACAAGCTCGAGGCGGACACGCGCAAGATCTGCCAGGACCCGATCCTGAAGGACAAGCTCGCCACGCTGATCGCGGAGCCCGTCGGATCGTCGGCCGCCGAGTTCCAGGCCTTTGTCCAGGCCGAGCGGGCGAAGTGGGGCAAGCTCATCACCGACATCAAGGTGAAGCTCGAGTAGGTGCCGGCGCGCGTTCCGATCAGGCCACGCGCGCGGATTTCTTGCGATGGATCGCGCGGACGGGACTTTCCCCGGTAAGCGCGCGAAACCGTGCGAGCAGCGACAGCACGTATTCGGGCGTCGGATCACGATCCGAGAAAAGGATGTGGTAGCAGATCGGCGCGATGAGGATGTCGACCGCCGCATCGATGTCGAAGCCCGCTTCGCCCCGGCCCAGCGCTCGGGCGCGGATGGTCTCGAGGTGCGCGCTCGTATAGCTGCAGCAGCGCGATGCCGCGGCGTCCGAGCCTGTCTCGGCCAGCACGTCGCGCATCAGCCCGCGACCGACCTTTGAGCTCATCTCCTCGGCGTACTGCAGCACGAACGCGCGGAGATCGCCCTCCAGCGAGCCGGTATCTTCCGGATCCGCGACCGGCCTCAGACGCTCGGCCGCGACGTCGGCGAGCAGCTGGGCGAGATCGCCCCAGCGCCGGTAGACCGTCGACGGCGTCACGCCCGCGCGCTCGGCGATCATGGGCACGTTGATCGCGGCGCGCCCCACCTCCGCCAGCAGCGCTTGCGTTGCGGCATGCACTGCCTGCTGGATGCGGGCGCTGCGGCCGCCCTGCCGGATCATTTCGCGCGCCACGCGGTGCCTCTCGGAAAGTTCATCGGGCCGTTAACGCAAATAAATTGCATTAAGGCGCGGACGCTCTATGTTGCGCCTAACGCAAATATTTAGCCTTAGAGGTTGCCAATGTCCATATCGGCCGAGCCCGACGGGCCTGCGAAGTTCGCCTCCGGCTACGCCACGCTCGTTGCGATGACGTTCGCGTCCGTCGCCAGCGCCCCTACGCCAATCTACCACCTCTACCAGGAGACGCTGGGCGTGACGCCGGCCATGATCACCCTGATCTTCGCCGTCTACGCGATCACGATCATCGCGGCGTTCCTGACCCTCGCGCGGCTCTCAGATTTCGTCGGGCGCAAGCCGATGGTCTTTGCCGCGCTTGCGCTGAACGCGCTGGCGCTGGTGCTGTTCCTCGGTGCAGGCTCGAGTGCCACGCTGCTCGCGGCGCGCGCGGCGCAAGGGCTCGCGACCGGCATCGCGTTCGCGACGCTCGGGGCAATGATCACCGATGCGACGCCGAAGCTGGCGGCGACGCTCAACAGCGTGATGGTGTTTGCCGGCATGACGGCGGGGTCGCTGCTGGCGGGCGCCTGCGTTGCCTACCTGCCAGCGCCGACCCATCTGGTGTTCGCGATCCTGCTTGGCCTCACGCTTCTCGAGTTGGCAGTGCTGGGGTTTGTGCGCGAGACGGTCTCACGCAAGCCCGGCGCGCTCTCCGTACTACGCCCGAGCGTCACCGTGCCGGCCGCCGCGGCCGGACCGATGTTGCGGCTGTTCCCGCTCACGCTCTCGACCTGGGCGCTCGGGGGCTTCTACTTGTCCCTGATGCCGTCGCTCGTCATCGCCGCGACGGGCATCCGTTCGCCTCTGATGGGCGCGGCCGTGGTCTCCTCATTGATGCTTTCCGGCGGCGTGTCCGTATTCGCACTGCGCGGACTGCCGGCGCAGATGGCCGTGCAGCTCGCCGCGTTGCTCCTCGCTATCGGCATCACGATCACGACGCTGGCTATCGGTTTCGGATCGGCCGCGGGCATGTTCCTCGGCACCATCGTCGCCGGCGTCGGGTTCGGGTCGGCCTACGGGGCATCGCTGCGCAGCCTGCTGCCGCACGCGGCGAGCCACGAGCGGGCGGGGCTGCTGTCGGCCTATCTTATCGAAAGCTATCTCGCGTTCTCGCTGCCGGCCGTCGGGGCAGGCCTTGCGGTGGCCCGCTTCGGGCTCGTGACGACGGCCTTGGTCTACGGCACGGCACTGGTGATGTGCGCGGTGGCAACGCTCGTCATCGAGCGGGCCGTGATGCCGCGCGCGGTGCCGAGCACCTGAGCAACACGGCGGGCGCGTCTGGGAAGAGCACCTGCGCGCGGGGTGACCTTGCCGGGATCGGGGCGTTGGCATACCAAAGGGCATCATCCAACCCGAGGTGGGCACATGAGCTACGTTTTCGATCCCGTCCCCTATCCGACGCTGCCCATCAAGGGCTCGGACAAGCTGTTCCCGGTGCGTCGCATTTTCTGTGTCGGCCGGAACTACGCCGAGCACACCAAGGAGATGGGCGGCGACACGAAGGACCCGCCGTTCTTCTTCCAGAAGAACCCGGACAACCTCGTCACGGACGGCAAGTTTCCCTATCCGCCGCAGACGAGCAACGTGCACTTCGAGATCGAGATGGTGGTGGCGCTGAAGTCGGGCGGCATCAACATCAAGACCGAAGACGCGCTTTCGCACGTATTCGGCTACGCGGTCGGCATCGACATGACGCGGCGCGACCTGCAGGACGTGGCCAAGAAGCTGTCGCGCCCGTGGGAAGTGGCGAAGGCCTTCGAGCACTCCGCCCCGTGCAGCGCGCTGGTGCCGGCGGCGCAGGTGCCGAGCTGCTCCAAGGGCGCCATCTGGCTCGACGTCAACGGCCAGCGCAAGCAGACGGGCGATCTCGCGCAGATGATTTGGGATGTGCCGGGGCAGATCGCCTATCTCTCGACGCTGTTCGAGCTGAAGCGCGGCGATCTGATCTTCTCGGGCACGCCGGCTGGCGTCGGCGCGATCAAGAAGGGCGACATGATGCACGGGCACGTCGACGGGGTCGGTGATCTCGAAGTGACGGTGGTCTGAGGGCGCGGCTGGTCCGTCGTTTCGCTCGCGCTCGCAAGCGGCCCCTGGGTCCCGGATATTGGCCTTCGGCAAATTCCGGGATGACAGGTGTTGGTTGTCATCCCGGCCGGAGCGAAGCGGAGAGCCGGGATCCAGGGCGAAATACGCCGCGGGTCGCGGTGATACGGCAGATCAATTTGGATCGGGCTTCTTTTACCCGACGCGGCTTTTACCCGACGCGGCGAGGCCCCGGACACGCGCTGACGCGCGTTCCGGGGACGCAAAAGGGTTGATGCGCGAGGTCGCGGCGCGGGGTGTCAGGGTGCGTCGCCGGCCTTGTTGGCTTCGGCGCGGTAGGAGCTGGCCGGGTAGGTGCCGAGGATCTTGAGCTCGGAGCAGAAGTAGTCGAGTTCGTCCAGCGCGCGGCGGACGGCCGGGTCGTCGGGATGGCCGTCGATGTCGGAATAGAACATGGTCGCCACGAAGCGGCCGTCGAGCTGGTAGCTCTCGAGCTTCGTCATGTTGATACCGTTGGTGGCGAAGCCGCCGAGCGCCTTGTAGAGCGCGGCAGGAATATTCCGAACCCGGAAGATGAAGGTCGTGACGGTGGGCCCGCTGCCGACGTTGGCGTCGGCCTGCTTGGGCGAAAGGATCACGAAGCGCGTGGTGTTGTGCTTCTCGTCCTCGATGTCGGGCTTCAGGATCTCGAGGCCGTATATCTTTGCCGCGAGCGAGCTGGCGATGGCTGCGAGCGACTTGTCGCCCGCCTCCGAAACGATGCGGGCCGAACCTGCCGTATCCGCTTCGGGCACCGGCGTGAGGCCCAGTTTGCGCAGCGTATTGCGGCACTGGCCGAGCGCCTGGGTGTGGGACAGCGCCTTCTTCACGGACTTGAGGCTCGCGCCGGGCAGCGCCATCAATTGGTGGCGCACGCGCAGGAAGTGCTCGCCGACGATGAAGAGCCCCGACGTCGGCAGCAGGTGATGGATATCAGCGACGCGGCCGGCGACCGAATTCTCGATCGGGATCATCGCGAACTGCGCGTCACCGCTCTTCACGGCGGCGAGCGCGTCCTCGAACGTCGCGCATGCGACGGCCTCGGCCTCGGGGAAAACCTCGTTGCAGGCCAGGTGCGAGTTGGCGCCCGGTTCCCCCTGGTAGGAAATGCGCAGGCCGGCACCCGTTTTTGAGGCGTCTGCTTTTTTCGGTTTTGCCGGGGCTTTCATGCTCGGTCCAATTTCGATGCTTGTGCGCACCGGCTGCGCTCCGAGAGAGGCGACCGATGGGGTTGCAGGTGTCGGGAGTGCTGTCGGGATGGCCTCGCCGCGCGGACCTGTTCAGGCCGGCTTCGCCAGAAGCTGACGGGCGCGCGCCAAGTCGGCCGGAGTATCGACGCCGAGGGGGACAGTGTCAACGAGCGACACGTCGATGCGCATGCCGTCCTCGATGGCGCGAAGCTGCTCGAGTTTCTCGCGCAATTCGAGCGGAGACGGCTTCAGGGAAACGAAGCGCTCGAGCGCCATGCGGCGGTAACCATAGATGCCGATGTGATGGTAGAGCGGGCCCTCGCCGTAGGGGGCCGTGGCGCGCGTGAAGTAGATGCCGCGCAGGCGGCCCGATGGCCCGAGCGGCGTGCCGACGACTTTCACCACGTTGGGGTTCGTGCGTTCCTCCTCGATGCGGATTTCAGCTGCGAGGGTCGTGATGTCGGGGCCCTTCTCGGCGAGGGGCGCAAGGCAGTCCCGGATCAGGTGGGGTTCGAGCGTCGGCAGGTCGCCCTGCAGGTTCAGGATCAATTCGTGGTCGATGTCGGGATCGATCTTGTTGACGGCTTCGAACACGCGGTCCGAGCCCGACGTGTGGTCGGCCCGGGTCATTACCGCTTCGCCACCGACGGCGCGTACGGCGGCGACGATCGCCTCGCTGTCGGTCGCCACGACAACCCGTCCCACCTCCGCCGCCATGGCCCGCCGCCACACGTGCACGATCATCGGCTCGCCGGCGATATCGGCCAAGGGCTTATCGGGCAGCCGCGTCGATTGCATGCGGGCGGGAATGACCACCAGGGTGCGGGCCATGCGTTCTCCAGTGAGGGGTGGCAATTCGTCTCGGGCCTTGTCCGTAGAACGTCGGTGCGGGTGGTTGCAAGCCCGAAGCGAATTCCTATAGTGACGCCCGTTCTCATGAGGGGGCCTGCGGACGGTTTTGGCCGGCCGCCAACGGATTCAGGCGCATGAACAGCTTCGAGCTCAACAAGATCGCGGGTGGTGTGCTTGCCGCCCTGCTGCTGATGTTCGGCAGCCGCACGCTGCTGGATGTCTTCGCCAGCGAGCACAAACCCGAGAAGGCAGGCTGGGCGCTGCCCGTCACCGAGGGACCTGCCGCCTCCGGCCCGGCCGCGCCGGCCGCGGCGTTCAACGTCGCCGAGGTGCTGGGCCTCGTCTCGAAGGCCAGCGCGGACTCCGGCAAGGACGTCGCCAAGCGCTGCCTGCAGTGCCACACGGTCGACAAGGGCGGTAAGAACCTCGTCGGCCCGAACCTCTATGGTCTCGTCAACCGCAAGGTCGCGGCGCACGAGGGCTTCTCCTACTCGGAGGCCCTGAAGAAGCACGGCGGCGATTGGAGCTGGGACAAGCTCGCGGAATACCTGCACGATCCCAAGACGGCTGCTCCCGGCAACAAGATGGCCTTCAACGGCATCAAGGATAACGCGGAACTTGCCGACCTCCTGGCCTACCTCGGCAAGCTGAGCGACACACCGCCCGCACCGCCGAAGTAAAGGTTCTTACGCCTTGAATTTGAGCGATTTTCTGGTCCCGCTGCCGGCGTCGGCGGCGGGATTTCTCGTTTCGGATACCCTTCGAGCGAATGACCAAGGATTAACTTGGCGTCACATGGCCGGACGGCCATACTTTCGGGCATCCTCCGCGACGGTTCAACTGATCCGTCGTCCGCGCTCGCCCTGGGAGATGTGAAGCCAACATGGCTTTGATTGTCGGACGTAAAATCCTCGCCGCAGCCGCCGTCCTGAGCTTCGCTTGGCTGCCGCCGGCCCTCGCCTCGGAAGCCGCTACCAAGCATACGTCCCTTTCGCTGATCGGCGCGCAGAAACAGCCCGACGGGTTCAAGAACTTCGACTGGGTCAATCCCGATGCGCCGAAGGGCGGCCGCGTCCGGCTCTGGGGCATGGGCACGTTCGACTCGCTCAATCGCTATGCGATGAAGGGCAATCCCGAGCAGCGCCTCGACCTCACGCAGGCGACGCTGATGGCGCAGAGTCCGGACGAGGACAGCACGGTCTACGCGTACATCGCGGAGTGGGTGAGCTACCCGGACGATTTCTCCTCCGCCACGTTCGGACTGCGGCCCGAGGCGAAGTTCAGCGACGGTTCGCCCGTCACGCCCGAGGACGTGATCTTCTCCCTGAGCGGGCTGAAGGCCGCCAACCCGCGCTACGGCTACTACTACAAGCACGTGATCGCAGCGGAGAAGACCGGCGAGCGACAGGTGACGTTCCGCTTCGACATGGCCGCCAATCGCGAGTTGCCGCTCATCATCGCCGAATTGCCCATCGTGCCGAAGGCGTATTGGGAAGGGCAGAACGGGAAGGGCGAGACGCGCGACATCACCAAGTCGAGCCTCGATATCCCCGTCGGCGCGGGGCCCTACCGGGTGAAGGAGGTCGATGCCGGTCGCAGCATCACCTACGAGCGCGTCAAGGACTGGTGGGCGAAGGATCTGCCCGTCGCGAAGGGCCAGTGGAACTTCGACGAGGTGAACGTCACCTACTTCCGCGACCGGTTGCCGGCGTTCGAGGCCTTCAAGTCCGGACAGATCGATTTCTGGCGCGAGAGCAGCGCCAAGTCATGGGCGACGGGCTTCGACTTCGACGCGGTGTCGAAGGGCGCGGTGAAGCTCGACAAGATTCCGACGGCCGGCGTGGCGCCGATGCAGGCGTTCGCTTTCAACATCCGCCGCCCGCAGTTCCAGGACGCCCGCGTGCGCAAGGCCTTCAGCCTCGCCTTCGACTTCGAGTGGGCGAACAAGAATCTATTCTACGACCAGTACATGCGCGTCGACAGCTTCTTCGGAAACTCCGAACTGCAGTCTAAGGGCCTGCCGCAGGGGCGCGAACTCGAGATCCTGGAAACGGTGCGCAAAGAGGTGCCCCCTGAGGTCTTCACGACCGAATGGAAGAACCCAGAGAACAAGACGCCGGAGGACCTGCGGCGCAACCTCGGGGCGGCTGCAAAGTTGTTTGCGGAAGCCGGCTGGACGCCCAAGGGTGGCGTGCTCACGAACGCGCAGGGCCAGCAGCTCAGCGCCGAGTTCCTCCTGGTGCAGCCCGATTTCGAGCGGGTCGTGCTGCCCTTCAAGAGCAATCTCGAAAAGCTGGGCGTGAAAGTGAGCGTGCGCATCATCGACAGCGCGCAATACCAGCGGCGCGTCGACACCTTCGACTACGACATCATCACGGCCAACTTCTCGCAGTCGATGTCGCCCGGCAACGAGCAGCGGGATTTCTGGGGCTCGCCGGCCGCCGACCAAGAGGGCAGTCACAACCTCGTCGGCATCAAGAACCCTGCCCTCGACAAGCTGATCGAGAAGCTGATCGTCGCCAAGGACCGTGCGGAACTCGTCGCGACGACGCGGGCCATGGATCGCGCGCTCCTGTGGAACTACTACGTGGTGCCGCAATGGCACTTCCCGTTTGAGCGCATCGCCTACTGGACCAAGTTCGGCCGGCCCGCGACGCTGCCGTCGCGTGGATCGTTCTTCAGTCAAGTGTGGTGGTGGGACGAGGCTGCGGCCAAGCGGCTCAGCGATGCGCGATAGGCGGCGTTCCCTGATGTCGCCCTTTTTCGCCGCCGCCCGGGGCATTCTCGTCTGCGGTACATTCGCTCTGCTGGCCATGCTGACTGCCAGTGCTGCGATGGCTGAGCCGAGCCACGGCCTCTCTGCCTTCGGCGAGCTGAAGTATGCCCGGGATTTCCCGCATTTCGACTACGTCAACCCCGGGGCGCCGAAGGGCGGTCGCATCAGTCTCGTCGGCTCCGGCGCGGTCATCACGTTCGACACCCTCAACCCACACATCCTGAAGGGCGACAAGGCGCAGGGGCTGGAGCTTCTGTTCGACAGCCTGATGGTGCGTGCGGCGGATGAGCCGGACGCCGTCTACGGCCTCGTCGCCGAAAGCGCCGACGTCGGGGCGGACAAGAAGTCGGTCACCTTCAAGCTTCGGCCCGAAGCGCGGTTCGCGGACGGATCGCCTTTGACGAGTGCGGACGTCGCCTACTCGTTCGAGACGCTGAAGCAGAAGGGGCATCCCGCGTTCCGGCAG
This sequence comes from Hyphomicrobiales bacterium, assembly GCA_003963125.1. Lineage (GTDB taxonomy): Bacteria > Pseudomonadota > Alphaproteobacteria > Rhizobiales > Hyphomicrobiaceae > AWTP1-13. Next base: position 6,501 of record RXJK01000204.1, on the reverse strand, counting down.
ATCCTTGCCGACGTCATGGCGGCCGAGGCGATCGATCCGGCGACGGTGCGCTACGTCTTTCGCGGCGAGTTGGTGCGTGATCTCCCGCTGGTAGTCGCGACGCTGCCGATCCTGTCCAAGACCTACTATGCCACGCGCAACTTCGAGGAGACGACGCTCGACGCGCCGCTCGGCTCCGGGCCCTACCGGGTCGGCGATTTCAAGCAGGGCACCTTCATCACCTACGCCCGGCGCGCCGACTACTGGGCCAAGGATCTTCCCGTCAATCGCGGGCGCTTCAACTTCGACGAGATCCGCTTCGAGTATTTCCGCGACCGGACGGTCGCGCTGGAAGCGCTGAAGGGCGGGCAATTCGATTTCCGCGAGGAGTTCACGGCGCGGAACTGGGCCACGGCCTACGACATTCCTGCCGTCACGGAAAAGCGCCTCCTGCGCGTGACGCTGCCCGATGAGCGGCCGTCCGGCGCACAGGGCTTCTTCATCAATACGCGCAAGGACAAGTACAAGGACCCCCGCGTGCGCAAGGCGCTCGATTTCGCCTTCAACTACGAGTGGACGAACAAGAACATCTTCTACGGGCTCTACACGCGCAGCGCCTCGCTGTTCGAGAACTCGGAGATGAAGGCCAAGGGCAAGCCGTCCGCGGAAGAACTCGCACTGCTCGAACCGCTGCGCGGGAAGCTGTCCCCGGCCGTGTTCGAGGACGTTTACGTGCCGCCCGTCAGCGACGGCAGCGAGACCGACCGGCGGCTGCTATCGGCGGCGAGCCGGATGCTGGAAGAGGCCGGTTGGACGATCAAGGACGGCAAGCGCGTCAACGGCAAAGGCGAGGTTCTCGATGCGGAGTTCCTGATCTTCGAGCCGTCGTTCGAGCCAGTGCTCGGCAACTACGTGAAGAACCTCAGGGCACTCGGCATCGATGCCAACATCCGCCGGGTGGACCCGGCGCAGTACGAGCGGCGGACCAAGTCGTTCGATTTCGACATCACGGTGCGCCGCTATGTGATGTCGATCACGCCGGGGCCGGAGCTGCGGGCGTATCTGGGGTCGGAGGCCGCCGCGACCGAGGGCAGCGCGAACATCGCAGGGATTGCCGACCCCGCCATCGACAAGCTGATCGAGGCCGTTACCGAAGCCAGGAGCCGCAAGGACCTCGTAACGGCCGTCAGGGCCCTCGACCGGGTGCTGCGGGCCAGTCATTATCTGGTGCCGCACTGGTTCAAGGCGTCCCACACGGTCGCCTACTGGGACAAGTTCGCGCGTCCCGCCACAAAGCCCAAGTACTCGTTGGGCGAGTTGGATACGTGGTGGTTCGACGCCGAGAAGGCAGCAAAGCTCAGGTCAAACTGAGGCAGGGCGCAACGAGGATCGACCTTTCGCAATGGCCGCATACCTGCTGAAACGCCTGCTCCTGATCATCCCGACGCTGCTCGGCATCATGCTGATCAGCTTCGTGATCATCCAGTTCGCGCCCGGCGGGCCGGTGGAACGGGTGATCGCGCAGATCAGCGGCAACGACGTCTCGGCCACGTCGCGGATCGGCGGCGGCGGCGCCGACGGCATGAGCGGCCGGCCCCAGGGACAGCAGGGGGGCGAGGTCAGCTCCAAATACCGCGGTGCGCAGGGCCTCGATCCGGAGTTCATCAAGCAGCTCGAGAAGCAGTTCGGCTTCGACAAGCCGGCGCATGAGCGCTTCTTCCTGATGATGAAGAACTTCCTCGTCTTCGACTTCGGCAAGAGCTACTTCCGCGACATCTCGGTGATGCAGCTCATCAAGGAGAAGCTGCCTGTCTCGATCTCGCTCGGGCTCTGGATGACGTTGCTGACCTACCTGATCTCGATCCCGCTCGGCATCCGCAAGGCGGTGCACGATGGGGAGCGCTTCGACACGTGGACGTCGGGTGTGCTGGTGATCGGCTACGCGATCCCGGGCTTCCTGTTCGCGGTGCTGCTGCTCGTGCTGTTCGCCGGCGGCTCGTTCTTCCAGTGGTTCCCTTCGCGCGGGCTCACGTCGGAGGGCTTCCAGCACTTCTCGATGGCCGGCAAGGTGCTCGACTACTTCTGGCACCTCACCCTGCCGATCATCGCCATGTCGCTCGGCGCCTTCACGACGATGACGTTCCTGACGCGCAACTCCTTCATCGACGAGATCCGCAAGCAGTACGTGACGACGGCGCGGGCCAAGGGCCTTGGGGAGCGGGAGGTGCTGTACGGGCACGTGTTCCGCAACGCTATGCTGCTGATCATCGCCGGTTTCCCGGGCGCCTTCATCCACGCCTTCTTCACGGGCGCGCTGCTGATCGAGACGATCTTCTCGCTCGATGGCCTGGGGCTCCTGAGCTTCGAGAGTACCATCAACCGGGATTACCCCGTCGTGTTCGCGACGCTCTACATCTTCTCGCTGCTCGGGCTCGTCGTGAACCTGGTCTCGGACTTCGTGTACACGCTGGTCGATCCGCGGATCGACTTCGAAACGCGCGAGGTCTAGGCATGGAAACGCGCTTCCGGCAGGGGCTGATCGCAGCGCGGGAAAGCGGCGCCACCGCCGCCGCTTCGATCGGGTCACGGCTCACGCGGGCTTCGCATCGGATCGGCGGCTTCAAGCTGTCGCCGCTCAACCAGCGCCGGTGGCGGAACTTCAAGGCGAACCGGCGCGGCTATTACAGCCTTGTCGCCTTCCTGATCGTGTTCGTGCTGACGCTGTTCGCCGAGTTCCTCGCCAACGACAAGCCGATCATCGCCGTCTACAAGGGCGAGGTGCTGTTCCCGGTTCTGGTGGATTACCCGGAATCGAAGTTCGGCGGCTTCCTGGCCGTGACGGACTACAAGGATCCCGTCATCCTTGACGAGATCGAGAAGAACGGCTGGGCGATCTGGCCGCCCATCAGCTACTCCTACCAGTCGATCAACAAGGACAGTCCCGGCTATCGCAACGCAAAGGGCGAATGCCTGGGCTTTCCGCGCCCCGCCCCCTGGATGACGCGGGCACCGCTGTGCGAGGCGGCTCCCGAGCAGATCGCGCGCTATCAGGCCATCGGCAATCGCAACTGGCTCGGTACCGACGACCAGGGCCGGGACGTGCTGGCGCGGCTCATCTACGGCTTCCGCGTGTCGGTGCTGTTCGGCATCCTGCTCACGATCTTTTCCTCCATCGTCGGCGTGACGGCCGGCGCGGTGCAGGGCTATTTCGGCGGGCGCGTCGTTCTCGTGTTCCAGCGCTTCCTCGAGATCTGGTCGTCGATCCCGGTGATGATCGTGCTGATCATCATCTCCTCCGTGCTGACGCCCGGCTTCTGGACGCTGCTTGGCGTGCTGTTGCTCTTCAACTGGGTCTATCTCGTCGGCGTGGTGCGGGCCGAATTCCTGCGCGGCCGCAATTTCGAGTACATCCGTGCGGCGAAGGCCCTGGGGCTTTCGGATGCGCGCATCATGTTCAAGCACCTGCTGCCGAACGCCATGGTGGCGACGCTGACGTTCCTGCCCTTCAAGTTGTCGGGCTCGATCACGGCGCTGACGGCGCTGGATTTCCTTGGGCTCGGCCTGCCGCCGGGGTCGCCGTCGCTGGGCGAACTCCTGGCGCAGGGCAAGGCGAACTTGCAGGCGCCGTGGCTCGGCATCACGGCCTTCTTCTCGATCGCACTGCTCTTGAGCCTCCTGATCTTCATCGGCGAGGCGGTGCGTGACGCGCTCGACCCGCGCAAGACGTACCGGTGAGGCCATGAGCGCGAAGCAACCTCTCGTCGACGTGCGCAATCTCTCGATCCAGTTCGGACAGGGGGAGACGGCCGTCGAGGCCGTGAAAGGCGTGTCGTTCCACATCGCCAAGGGCGAGATCGTGGCTCTGGTCGGGGAGTCCGGTTCGGGTAAGACGCTCTCCGCGCTGTCGATCATGCAGCTGCTGCCGCCGGCGGCGCGGCTGCCCGCGGGGGAAATCCTGTTCGGCGATACGGATCTAGCCAAGGCGCCGGAGGCTAAGCTGCGCGATATCCGCGGCGACAAGATCTCCATCGTCTTCCAGGAGCCGATGACGTCGCTCAACCCGCTGCACACGATCGAGAAGCAGGTGGGCGAGATCATGAAGCTGCACCACGGCCTCGACGACGTGACGGCGCGCGTGCGCGTGATCGAGCTTCTGAAGAAGGTGGGGCTCGCGGATCCCGAGAAGCGGCTCGGCGCCTATCCGCACCAGCTTTCCGGCGGGCAGCGGCAGCGCGTGATGATCGCCATGGCGCTCGCCAACGAGCCCGATCTCCTCATTGCCGACGAGCCGACGACGGCGCTCGATGTGACCATCCAGGCGCAAATCCTCGAACTCCTCAAGGCCCTGCAGCGCGAGACCGGCATGGCCATGCTGCTCATCACGCACGACCTCGGCATCGTGCGCCGCATGGCCGATCGGGTCTACGTCATGAACGCCGGCGAGGTGGTGGAAGAGGGCGCGACGGAGGACGTGTTCAAGGCGCCGCAGCATGCCTATACGCGGCACCTTCTCTCCGCGGAGCCCAAGGGCCAGCCGCCGGTGGTGGCGCCGGGTGCGCCCGTGGTGCTGGAGACGGAAGACTTGCGCGTCTGGTTTCCGATCAAGCGGGGGCTCTTGCAGAAGACCGTCGATCACGTGAAAGCCGTCGATGGGCTGACCTTGAAGCTGCGGGCCGGGGAAACCATTGCCGTCGTCGGGGAATCGGGTTCGGGCAAGACGACGCTGGGCCTGGCCCTCTTGCGCCTGATCAGCTCGCACGGGCCCATCGCCTATGTCGGCCAGCGCATCGACGCCTTCAACAGCAAGCAGATGCGGCCTCTGCGCCGGCAGATGCAGGTGGTGTTCCAGGACCCTTATGGCTCGCTGTCGCCGCGCCTCTCCGTCGGCCAGATCATCGAGGAAGGGCTGACGATCCAGAACAAGGAGCTGTCGGCCGAACAGCGGCGCGAGCGCGTCGGCCAGGCGCTGCGCGAAGTCGGCCTCCGGGCCGAGGACCAGGACCGCTACCCGCACGAGTTTTCCGGCGGCCAACGCCAGCGCATCGCCATCGCGCGCGCCATGGTTCTGGAGCCGAAGTTCGTGCTCCTCGACGAGCCGACGAGCGCGCTCGACATGTCGGTGCAGGCGCAGATCGTGGATCTCTTGCGCGACCTGCAGAAGCGGCACGGGCTCGCCTACCTCTTCATCAGCCACGATCTCAAGGTGGTGCGGGCCTTGTCCAACTACATCGTCGTCCTGAAGAACGGGAAGGTGGTGGAGGAAGGCCCCGCCGCTGAGGTCTTTGCCAATCCGCGCGAAGCCTATACGAAGGCGCTGCTGGCTGCCGCGTTCGACCTCGCCGTCGTCAATCGCGCGGCGGTCGCGACCTGACAACGGGGACACTTCAACGATGGCACTCTTGATCGCGGCCACGGCCCGGGGCCAGCAATTTGCGGCTCATGCGCGCGAGGTCGCGCCGGATCTCGACGTGCGGGTGGCGCCCGACCTCGGCAATCCGGCCGAGATCGACACCGCGCTCGTCTGGCTGCCGCCGCGGGGCCTGCTGGCGAGCCTGCCGAACTTGAAGCTGATCGTCTCGGTCGGGGCCGGCGTCGATGCCATCCTCGCCGATCCCACGCTGCCGAACGTGCCGCTGACGCGCTTCGTCGATCCGGATCTGACGGGCCGCATGGCCGAATATATCACGCTGCAGGTGCTCACCCACCACCGGCGGATGACGGAATACCGGATGCTGCAGACGGAGCGCACCTGGAAATACATCCCGGAAGCGGCGGCGCATGAGGTGCGCGTCGGGATCATGGGCCTGGGCGTGCTGGGCTCGGCGTCCGCGAAGGCCCTGCGGGCGCTCGGCTACCAGGTGCGCGCCTGGAGCCGGTCGCCGAAGCAGCAGGAGGGCGTCGTCTCGTTCGCGGGCGACGATCAGCTCGATGCGTTTCTCGCGGAGACGGACATCCTGGCCGTGATCCTGCCGCTGACGGACGACACGCGGGGCCTTCTCAACCGGGCGCTGTTCCGCAAGCTGTCCTTGACGGGGCGGACCCCTCTGCTGCCGGGGCCGGTGCTCATCAATGCGGGCCGCGGCGGTTTGCAACTCGATTCCGACATCCTGGCCGCGCTCGACGCGGGCGAGCTCTACGCGGCCTCGCTCGACGTGTTCCAGACCGAGCCCCTGCCCGCGGGCAGTCCGTTCTGGTCCCACCCGCGGGTCGTGGTGACCCCGCACAATGCGGCGGAGAGTGCGCCGGCGGCCATTGCCCGCTACGCCATCCGGCAAATGCGACGGCTCAATGAAGGCCAGGCGCTGGAAAATGTCGTGGACCGCGGGCGCGGCTATTAGGACTGCGCCACTCCTCTTGGCGATGTCGGTGACCTGAAAGGTTAATACTCAGCTTGGGCAATCCGCCCAATGAAGGTCGCATTTGCGCAGCAACTTGCCGCCCGGGCGGGTTTTCGGCTCGCCCATCGCCTCACACGACCGAGACCCCTCAAGGGACTGCTAACGAAGACGAAGGACGGAAACC
>RXJK01000398.1 GCA_003963125.1 Hyphomicrobiales bacterium | reverse complement strand
CGGCGCGCGCCACCTCGCAGGAGACCAGCGGATCGATGACGATGAGGCCGCGGTTGCCCTCGATGATGGTCATGTTGGAGATGTCGAAGCCGCGCACCTGGTAGATGCGGTCCGTCACCTGGAACAGGCCGTTGTGCATGTTGAGGCGCGCCTGGCGCCACAGGCTCGGGTTCACCGTGTCGGGGGCTTCCTCGGCGGCGAGGAAGGCGTATTCCTTCAAGGTGAAGACGACGCGGCCTTCCGCATTGCGGATCTCGACCTCGGGCAGCGTGGCGATGAAGCCGCGGGCGGCGTCCGTGAAGTCCTGCGTGTCGCCGAAGGGCATCTGGCCCAGCACCGACTTGTTGTGCGCGCAGGTGTGCGTGCTCGCGTCCTTGGGGCTCGTGATGTCGGGCTTCTTGGCGTCCGTCATGTTCGCGTCCTTCCCTCGTTGTGTCGCGCCTTCACGGCGGTTCTGCCCATCTTTGACTTGCGTGGATGCCCGCCTGCGCGGGCATGACGTTGGTGGGTGGGCAGGCCCGTGCCACTCGCACGCCGTCACGTCCGCGCGGCGGGCCTCCCCGCCACTCTCGGCGCTCGCCGCCTTCTCCCTCTCCCCGCTTGCGGGGAGAGGGCCGGGGTGAGGGGCAGCGTCGGACTCTTGTCATGCTCGGACTTGTTCCGAGCATCCAGTGCAACGCAGTGTCACCGCGCGCGGCGTGATTGCTCCTGCCCCTCACCCTAGCCCTCTCCCCACTCCGCTTCGCTGCATGGGGAGAGGGGACTTGGCGCGAACTTTCTCCTCGGCTGCCCATCTCCCGCCCAGCATGGGGAGAGGGAATTCACTATGCACACCCCTATTCCCTAATCCCTATTCGCTACTCCCTACTCGCCTCCCTGCGCTACTGCCTCGCCACCTCGGCGCGGCCGGTGGCGTCGCCGTCGAGGGTCTGGTCGTCGCCGATGGTTACGGTGACCTTCCTCAGCGTGCCCGTGAAGGCGAAGGGTGCGGCGTACTCCGACACCGGGCTGCCGCGATCGAGGCCGATGTCGAGGCCGGACCAGGAGATCAGCGTCCGGAACATATCCTTCGTCTTCATCTCGCCCGCGGGCTCGCCGTCGATGAGCAACACGCCCGTGCCGTTGTTCTCCACGCGCGTCATGCGGAAGCCGAGGCGCCGCGCGCCGGGCGGCACTTTCCTTGTCGAGCGCACGATCTGGTGCGAGCCGCCGATGTTGAGGTCGTGCACGAGCAGTCCGTCCTTGACGAAGAGACTGTAGCCTGACGTCGCGTCGCCATGCGACAGCAGCACGCCCTCGGCGCCTGCAGGCGGGATCTCCACCTCGGCCTCGATGAGGTAGCTGCGGCTCCTGACGTCGGGCGCGATCTCGGTCGGCACGTGGCCCATGCCGGCGTGGAAGACGAACTTGCGCCGCGCGCCCTGCACACGTGCCGCGTTCTCCGCAAAGCGCGGGCCGAAACGATCATCGAGGGGCAGGACGTTGCAGGCTTCCGCGATCTCCCACCAGCGCTGGATCATGGCCTCAAGACGCGCCGGTTCCGCGCTCGCGAGATCCTCTGTCTCGGAGAAGTCGCGATCGAGGTGATAGAGCTCCCAGCGATCCTCGTCGAACGGCGTGCCGGAGGGGTGATAGGCGACGGCCTTCCAGCCTCCGTGCCAGAGGCCGCGGTGGCCGAACATCTCGAAGTACTGTGGCTTCGTCCGCTGTGGCGCGGCGGGGTCCTTGAGGCTTGCGGCGAAGCTTTCCCCCTCGAGGGGCATCTGCGCGACGCCGTTGATCGCGGACGGCGCCTCGAGGCCGATCACGTCGAGCAGCGTCGGCACGAGATCGCTCGCGTGGCAGAACTGGTGCCGCAGTTCGCCGCGCGCCGGCAGACCCTTCGGCCAGCTCACGACCAGCGGATCGCGAATGCCGCCGCCGTGCGTGTTCTGCTTGTAGCGGCGTAGCGGCGTGTTGGACGCCATGGCCCAGCCGATGGGGAAGTTCGAGTGCGAGTTGGGCCCGCCGATCTCGTCCAGGCGCGCAAGCTTCGTCGGCATGGGCTCGGAGATGCCGTTGTAAGGGCCCATGGCGTTGACCATGCCCCAGATGAAGCCCTCCTGGCTGGCACCATTGTCGGAGAGCACGAGGATAAGCGTGTTGTCGGCCTGACCGGACAGCTCCAGGAAGCGCATCAGGCGCGCGAGGTTCTGGTCGGCATGATCGAGCATGGCGGCGTAGGCGCCTTGCAGGCGGCAGAACACGGTCTTCTCGTCGGCGGTGAGCGTGTCCCAGGCGACGACGCCGTCGTTGCGCGGCGGCATGCGCGTGTCGGCCGGCACGAGCCCCATGTCCCTCTGGCGCGCGAGGCGGCGGGCGCGCTCCTCGTCCCAGCCGTGGCGGAAGAGGGCGTCGTACTTGAGGATCAGGTCGCGCGGGGCCTGGTGCGGGGCGTGGCACGCGCCGAGCGCGACCCAGGTGAGCCACGGCGCATCGGGGCTGCCGACGATGTGGTCAGCGATGAACTGGATGGATCGGTCGATCAGGTCTTCGGTGAGGTGGTAGCCGGTCTCGTAGGTGCCGGGCGGGGCGACGTGCGAGTTGTCGAGCACGAGTTCCGGCGCGTACTGGTCGGTCTCGGCATCCATGAAGCCGTAGTAGCGATCGAAGCCGCGGGCAAGCGGCCAGCCGTCGAAGGGTCCGGTGGGCCCGGTCTCGGTGAGCGGCGTCACGTGCCACTTGCCGACCATGTAGTTGCGATAGCCGTGCGGCCGCAGCATTTCCGCGAGCGTTCCGGCTTCCTTGCAGATCTTGCCGCGATAGCCCGGATAGCCGCTGTCGAAGTTGGCGAGGCAGCCCATGCCGACGGAGTGATGGTTGCGGCCGGTGAGGAGTGCCGCCCGCGTCGTCGAGCACATGGCGGTCGTGTGGAAGCCCGTGTAGCGCAGGCCGCGGGCGGCGATCGCGTCGATGGTCGGGGTGGCGATGGGCGAGCCGTAGCAGCCCAGATCCGAGAAGCCGACGTCGTCGAAGAGCACGATCAGGATGTTCGGCGCGCCCGCGGGCGGCTTCGGCGCCGCGGGCCAATGCGGCGTCGAGTCCTTCACTGTGCGGCCGATTTTGCCGGGGAAGTCGCGTTTCGCGTTCGCGCTCATCTGAAGACCTTGTTCATACGGTTCTCCCTCTCCCCGTTCACGGGGAGAGGGGTGGGGTGAGGGGCGGAAACTTGCTCCGAGCTTGGTGTATGCCGCTGCCCCTCACCCTAGCCCTCTCCCCACTCCGCTTCGCTGCATGGGGAGAGGGAATACGGGCGCGCATTCCGGGATGACAGGACCAGCCGAACACAGCGCTCATTGCCAGCTCAGCAGCGCGCGCTCAATGCGGTTCATGACGGCGGTGACGGCGAGGCCGAGCAGCGCCAGCAGGAAGAGCAGCGCCATCACGCCGTCCATGCTGAAGGTGGATTGCAGATAGGCGAGCGTCTGGCCGAGACCATGCTCCGCGGCGATCAGTTCCGCGCCGACGACGCCCAGAAGGGAGAAGATCAATCCGAGCCGGAGGCCGGAGAAAATCACCGGCACGGCCGAGGGCAGGGTGACCTTGAAGAAGAGTTGCGTCGGCGTCGCGCCCAGCGCCTTCGACAGGATCAGGTGGTCGCTGGCGACGCCGCGGATGCCGGCGACGGTCGCCGACAGAACGATGAAGAACGTGAGGCTGACACCGACGGCGATCTTCGAGCCGATGCCGATGCCGAACCAGAGCAGGAACAGCGGTGCCAGCGCAATGCGCGGCATAGCGTTCAAGAGCGTGAGGTAGGGTTCCGTCGCGCGGTGAAGCACCGGGTAGCTCGTGAACAGCAGGCCGATGGCGATCGCCGCGAGGCTGCCCATGACGAAAGAGATGGCCGCGCCGCCCAGCGTATAGCCGAGTTCCACCCACAGCTTGCCGTCGGTGACGAAGCCCTTCCACAGATAGTCGCGAATGCCCGAGGGACGCCCGAAGAACGTCGGGTCGAGGAGGCCGCCGCGGGCAGCCATTTCCCAGACGGCGATGAAGGCAACGATGAAGACGACGTGCGCGGCGATGC
>RXJK01000158.1 GCA_003963125.1 Hyphomicrobiales bacterium | reverse complement strand
ATCGTCGGCCACCAGGACAACGATTTCCAGGTCACGGCGGCGTTCTGGGCGGAGCTCAACGGCCTCTACCGCGAGTTCAATGCGCCGAGCCGCTTCGTGACGATGCCCGGCTACGAGTGGTCCGGCAACACGGGCGTCGGCGGCGATCGCAACGTCTATTTCCCAGAGGAGGGACGGGCGATCCATCGATCCAGCCACGTGCTGGTGGAGGACGGCCGCGGCGATGGCTCGGCGTGCATGCACGTCAAGCAGCTCTTCGAGAAGCTCGAGGGCACGGGCGCGCTCACCGTCGCCCACGTCGGCGGGCGCTATGCGGACCTCGCGGTCGGGCACGACGGGCGCACGGAGACGTCGGTCGAGGTGCATTCGAGCTGGGGGACGTTCGAATGGATCCTGCACGACGCGCTGGCGCTTGGCCATCGCGTCGGCGTTGTCTGCGGCAGCGACGATCACAAGGGCCGGCCCGGGGCGACGGCGCCGGGCGATTCCCTTTTCGGTGCCATCGGCGGCCTGACGTGCCTGTCTATGCCGGAACTGACGCGCGAGGCGGTGTTCGAGGCCTTGCGCCGGCGCCATCACTACGGGACGACGGGCAACCGCCTGCACCTCGATGTGACGGCCGACTTCGGGCGCGAGGTCGATCGCTACGAGATAGACCCTGCGCTGGGGCCCGCGCGGATCCAGCCCACGTCGCAGGTACGCATGGGCGATATCGTGGGCCGCGCAGGCGATGGCGTGCTCAGCGTCAACGTGCTGGCGTCGGCGCCGATCGAGCGAGTCACCGTGTTCGATGGGCCGACCGCAATGGCCACCTATCGCTGCTTCGATCGTTCGGCGCTCGGCACGCGCATTCGGATCATCTGGGAGGGGGCTGAATATCGGGGCCGAGGCCGCATGGTGACGTGGGACGGCTCTCTCACGGTTGCCGGCAACGAGATCCTGAAGGCCGAGCCCATCAACTTCCTGAACCCCGACAAGACCATTACGCGGACAGGAGCCGATGCGCTTTCCTGGAAGAGCGTGACGACGGGCAATTTCGCGGGCGTCGATCTTTGGCTCGCGCGCGGCGACGCCGGGCGCATCGACTTCACCTCGAAGGCCTGCACTGCGACGTTCGACGTGGCAGCGGTCGGCATCGACGATGCCGCGGTCGAAGCCGGCGGTCTCGGCAAGCGCGTGCGCGCCTTCCGGCTGCCGGACGCGCTGACCAAAGCGGAGCTGGCCATCCGGCATCCCTTCAAGGCGTCGGACCGGGAGCGCGCGCTCTACGTCCGCGTCACGCAGGAAGACGGCCATCAGGCGTGGTCGAGCCCGATCTACCTGCTGCCCTGAGCTGCCGACGGCGCTTCATTCGAGCTGCAGGCGGAAGGGGCGGAGGTGGCGGGAGTGGCGCTTCTGTGCGTGGTCGAAGGCCGCGAGCCACATGAGAATGCCGCTCTTGATCTCGACGTCGAAGGGGCTTCCCGTGGCGAGCCGGCGCGAGATCTCGAGCGTCCAGCGTCCGCCGGCCCAGCGGCCGTAGCCCACGACCTCGTCGGCCTGCGTGTCAGCCATGATGACGCCGGGGATGATGGTGCCGACGGGGATCGTCGCGTCGCGCTCTGGTGAATAGGGCACGGTGTCGGCCATCGTCATCCACCAGCGGGCGTTCTCGCTTTCGCTTTCGTGCGCCGCATCAGTGATGCGGCCCATGACGCGCGCCGTGGCGGCGATGTCCCTGGGCAGGCGGCGCGGGAGCACACCGCCCGTCAGCGTCACGCCCGCGATGTTGGCACGATGGGGAGCGTCCCCGGGATCCAGCGCAAAGCCGCCGCTGTAGGACGCGGCGAGCATTGCTTCGTCGGGCTCCTGCGGCCCGCCGAAATGGCAGTTGTCGACGTGCCCGTGCGCCCCTTCGTGGGAAGCGCGCCATTGCCAGACATCCACGATGGCGCCGCCGCTGGTGTAATGCAGGCCGCGGCCCGAGCTGCTTCCAGGCTTGCCGCGCAAGGGCCGGGTCGCGAGATGAATGGCGGCGCCGATCAAGGGCAATCCCGGCGGCGCCAGCAGAACGGCGAACTTGTCCTCGTGGTAGGTCTCTTCGTCCGCGAGATCCGGCCGGCTCGCTGCGACACGCCAGCCTTCCGGGGTCTTGACCAGCGGCTGATGCTTCAGGGATCGCGTCGGGTCGTCCCAGAGGAAGGCGAAATAGATGCGTTCGCCGTCGTGCAGCGCCCGCACCTCGATGCGCGTCTGGTGCGTACCGCCGAAATCGCCGCCTTGCGTCGTCATCACGCTGACGGCGCGCGCCTTGCTCCAGGCCGGATCGGAGATGTCGCCGTCGAGGATGGGCGCCTGGTTCTTCGCGATGGCGACGACCGGCAACACGGGCCGCGTCGCGACTTCGGTGCCGCAGGCGAGCCCGGCGAAGGCGACCGCGACTGCGGCGGCGGTTGCCAAGGGGTGGGCGCGTAGCGTGGCCTCGCCGTGGCTCGCTTCGCGGGGTTCGGAGCCCTTGCGCATCTGTTCGGCGAGCAGTTCCGCGAGATCGGGAGGCGGCGGGGCGATACGCAGCGGGCTCGGCCGGAAGATCTTCAGCGCATGCTGCAGGCCGCCGCGCGCCAGATGCAGCGCCACGTGCGTGATCGCGCAGGCAAGGCACGCCCACGTCACCCAGAGGTGGATCGCCGTCATGATCTGGCCGCCGACGAGAAACATCGCCGCGCCCGTGACGATCTCCGCTGCGAGGCCGAGCAATAGCAGCCAGAGCGCCACGATGCCGAGGGCCGCCCAGCGCGCTTCGCCGCCACGGCCGATGGCTTTGAGGCGCGCGAGATCGAGACGCATCCTTGGCGTCAGGCGCGCACGGCGCACGTAGACACCATAACCCGCGAGCGCGCCCGTCAGCGCGACGCCCGCCACGAGGTGGCGAAACCACAGATGCTCCGACGGCAGGACCGGGTCGAGGATTGCGAGCCAGCCCGCATCGGGATCGTCGCAGGCGATGCGCAGCCCGGTGCCGAGAGCCACGACGAAAGCGCCGAGCAGGACGAAATGCAGCAGCACGGTGCCCACGTCGCTGCGATGCCGGCGGTTGCTCATGATCCCCTCTCCGCTCTGATCACTGGGCCATCGCTGCGGCCGATGATTGCGCGCGGGCAGCTCGCTCCGGTTCGGAAGACACGTGCGCCGTCCATTCCGCATTGGCACCGGTGGCGTCGGCCCAGCCGCCGCCGAGCGCCTGGAACAGCATCACGACGTCGCCGTGGAGCGCCGCTTTGGCTTCGGCATGCGCGGCGCTCGCCTGCGCAAACAGCTGCTGGGCGTTGAGGACCTGGACGGAGTTCGCAAGCCTCTGCGCCAGAAGTTTGCGCGTGAGATCCAGATTGACCTTGGCGGCGGCGAGGCCGCGCTGCGTCACGCGCAGCGCCTTGCGGTCAGCCTCCATGCCTTGCAGAACGTCGGCGACGTTCTGGAAGGCGCTGACGACGGTGCCGCGGTAGAGCGCGACGGCGCGATCGAGCCCGGCTTCGGCCGCGCGCTGCTTTTCCGCGAGCGTCATGCCGTCGAATAGCACCTGGCTGGCACTGCCGGCGAGCGACCAGAAGAGGGCTGCAGGCGAGGCCGCCAGGGCCGCGGCCACCGCGTTCACGCCACCGCTCGCCGTGATGGAGAACTGCGGCAGGCGGTTGGCGAGCGCGACGCCGACTTCGGCAGTCGCCGCATGCACGTGGGCTTCCGCAGCGCGCACGTCCGGCCTGTTGCGTACGATCTGCGACGGCAGTGCCAGCGGCAATTCGCGCGGCAGCCGCAGGCACGAGAACTCGAACTCTTCCGAGAGTCCCTCGCCGGCCAAGCCGCCGCCGAAGGCCGCGAGTTGGTTGCGGCCGAGCGCGAGACGCTTCTTCAGCGATTGCAGGGATTGTTCGAACTGGCTTAGGGCCACGTCCTGGGCCGAAACGTCGACGCGGGTCGCTTCGCTCAAATCCGTCTGCCGCTTCAGGATCTGCAGCACGTCGCGGCCGACGCTAACGCTCGTGCCGGCGGCCCGGATCTGGTCGCGCAAGGAGGCCTCGGTGATGGCCGCGAGCGCGATTTTCGAGGTCAGAGTGAGATAGGCCGCCTCCACCTCGAAGTACTGGGCTTCGGCCTGCGCGGCGGCCGATTCAACGCGGCGGCGGCCGCCACCGAAGACGTCGAGCGCGTAGGACACGGACAACTGGCCCGAGGAGACCGAATAGGGGGTGGTGCTGCCGGCGGGCCCCGCCTGCGCCGCGCTCGGTCTCTGGCGCGAGGCGCCGGCGCTCGCCTCGACCTGAGGAAAAAGGCCCCCGCGCGCGGCCGCGAGGTTCGCATCCGCCATGCGCAGGGCGGCGCGTGCGGCGGCAAGGTCGGGATTGGCGGCGATGGCACGGGCTACGACCGCATTGAGCGCCGGGCAATGGAACAGCTCCCACCAGCGCTGCGGGATGGCAAGGCCCTCCACGTACGCAGGCGATTGCCCTTTCGTCCCCACTAAGGACAGCCGGACCTGTGGCGCTGCCGGTGGCGTGAAGTCGGGTCCGACCGCGCAGCCGGCCACCTCCAGGGCGCACGCGAGGGCCGCGAGCAGGCGCAGCACCGAGCGGCCCGTGGCGCGATAGAGACCGTCGATCGGCAATGACACAGGTACACGAAGCATGCGGGATCGCTGTCGGATGTTCGATTATGCAGCGGCCGACCAAAAGACCGGCCAATAACCCCGCACTGCGTCCATCACGCCAAAACAAGGCAAAAATCGGGAATTATCGATCGATCGGAATCTCCGCCAATAACCGACTTCGTAGCATTACGAATTATGTCGATTCAAAATTCGCGAGCACAAAGCAATAATCAATTCCAATTGCGGGCTGCCACATTATCAACCCATTTCTTGTTGCTTCTGCACCGAGGCGCGGGGACAAAATTGATGGAGAAACACAATGGCAGTGCCGAACATCACGACCTTCGCCCAGGCCGGTGCCGTCTTCAATGACGCGACGCGGCAACTCGAGGGCGGTCTCTGGCAGAACACCGTCGAGGAGGGAGGGCAGGGCTTCGGGAGCGCCAAGGCCGTTGCCGCGGATCTGCAGGCGCTGCAGACGGGGCTACAGGCCCAGATCAATGCAGGCCAGTTCACGGGCGATACGCTCGCCAAGGTGCAAGGCATCGTCGCCAGCCTCGGCGAGGAGGCCGAGGCGGCTGCGGCCTCGGTGAGCGGCGGCGGCGCGTTCGGTAGCGTCGCAGCGGCCGAGACGGCGCTGCGCAACATCCATCTCGGTATCATCGACACCGTGAAGGGCGATGCCACATTGGCAGCGATGGCGACGGCTGACGGTGGCAATGGCTTCCAAAGCGTGCCGCCGGCATTTGCGGCTGGCGTGACGGCGGCCAACGCGCCACACGAGAACCTCGCCCAGATCGGGGCCATCTTCGACGACGCGGCCAATCTCATGCTCGGCGGCATCAACAGTTCGAACGTGGCCGCCATCAAGGCGGATATCGCCGCGGCCGGCAGCGGTTTGAAGCACCTGATGGCTGCGCATCCCGACGAGTTCGGCGGCCTCACGGGCATCCACGCCGATACGGTCGTGCGGCAGCTCGCGCTCGAAGCCAAGTTCATCGACCAGGTGGGAACAAACCCCAACGCGGGCCGGGCGAGCAACGACAATATGCTCGACATCATAGATATCGTTCAGGGCGATACCAACCTCGCCAACATGGCGAACCAGGGGGGCGTTGCGGGCTTCACGGCTTTCCCCGACAAATTGAACCCGACGCCGAAATATCTCGACAACGACGCGCAAACGGCATTCTGGGCGAGTTTCATCGCGCAATCGAATTCCCTCGGCTCGGCGGCGCAGGCGGTCGTCGGCAGCGGGGACAAGGCGGCGATCAATACCCTCATCGGCCAATTGCGCACGTTCGAGAAAAACAGCGCTAATTTCGATCAGTCGCAGGGCGGTATTTTCGAAGCGCGCTTCGATAACGAGCTTGCAAAAGGGTCGAGCACGCTCGGGGCGGAAGTCGCCGCGATGATCAAGGGCCTCAAGACGGGCAACGCGGCGCTGGTGGCGGCCGCCGCCGACGAAATGCACGCCAATGCGGCCGACGTCGGCGGCAACAACATCGCGGCCAACGGGGCAACGTACAAGACCGACGGCATGACGGTCGCGGAGGTGCTGGGTACAGCCGTTGCGCAATCGGGCGGCGGTCTGGCTGCTGCGGCGCCCGTGCCGGCACCCGCAGCTCCCGAATCCGCTGCGCCGCCGCATGCAGCGCCGGCAGGTTCGCCCGACGACGGCGGCACGCACGCCATGGCGCACGTCGACATGCATCACGGGCACGGGCATTTCGCGCACCTCTGGGGTTAGCGACGCCACGGGGAGGCTCGCCGGCACGGACACACTGGAAGGGGGACTGGCATGAGTACTGGGGGAACGCAGGGCCCGATGGGCGCTGCGCTCGCGGACGCGCGGCGACGCCTCATCGGCGTTGCCGGCGTCAGCGGTGCGATCAATCTGTTGATGCTGTCGGGCTCGATCTACATGCTGCAGGTCTACGACCGCGTGCTGCCGAGCCGCAGCCTGTC
The DNA here is from genome assembly GCA_003963125.1 of Hyphomicrobiales bacterium. Classification (GTDB taxonomy): domain Bacteria; phylum Pseudomonadota; class Alphaproteobacteria; order Rhizobiales; family Hyphomicrobiaceae; genus AWTP1-13. The sequence continues at coordinate 16,265 of RXJK01000158.1, read as the reverse complement.
GACGCTCGTCGGCCTGTCCGTGCTCGTGCTCGGCGCCTACCTGCTGCAAGGATGCCTCGAGGCCATTCGCAGCCGCATGCTGACGCGCATCTCGGGTCTTCTCGACGCGTCGCTGCAGGAGCCGATCTACACGGCGTCCGTCGACCTCGCCTACAGGGGCGCCGCGCCGGCCCGAGCCCAGCAGTCGCTGCGCGATCTGGAGCTGGTGCGCACCTTCCTGTCCGGCATGGGACCCACCGCCTTCCTCGATATGCCGTGGCTGCCGGTGTTCCTGATCGTGCTGTTCCTGTTCCACCCCCTGATGGGCGTCGTCGCCGTGATCGGTGCGGCGCTGATCGTGCTGACGGCGATGGTCGCAGAGGTGCAGGCGCGCAAGTTCGCGCGCGGCGCCGTCGAGCGCGGCCTGCAACGCGCGGCCTTCGTCGACGAGGTGTCGCGCAACGCGGACGTGGTGCGCGTGCTCGGCATGAACGAGCGGCTGAAAGCGGCGTGGCGCGGCCTCAACAACGCGCACATTTCCCAGACGCTTCCCATGCGCGACTGCGAGGCCGACATCGGGGCGATTGCGAAAATGCTTCGATTCGCGCTGCAATCGACGCTGCTTGCGGTCGGTGCCGCGCTCGTGATCGGCGACAGGGCAAGCGGCGGTATCATCATCGCCTCATCGATCATGATGGGGCGCGCGCTGGCGCCGATCGAGATCGTTCTCGGGACGTGGAAGCAGCTTATCGCAGCGCGCGGTGCGGTCGAACGCCTCGTTGCGGCGCTCGATGCACAGGCTCCGGCAAAGGCGCCAGCCCTGCTGCTGCCGGCGCCCTGCAATACCCTTCTCATGCAGCACGTTTCCGTTGCGCCACCGGGCAGCGAGCGCGTCGTGCTGCGCGATGTCTCGTTCCTGCTGACCGCGGGGAGTGGCCTCGCCGTGGTCGGCGGGAGCGGCGCCGGCAAATCGTCCCTGGTGCGCGCGCTGGTGGGGAGCTGGCAGCCGCTCCGCGGGCACATCCGGCTCGACGGCGTGCGGCTCGATCGCTGGGACAGCGACCGGCTCGGTGCTCACATCGGCTACCTGCCGCAGGATGTCTCGCTGTTCGATGGCAGCATCGCGGACAACATCTGCCGCTTCGCGCCGCAGCCTCGCCAGGAGCAGATCCTGGAAGCTGCCCGCAATGCCGGTGCGCACGAGCTGATCATGGGGCTGCCGGAGGGCTACCAGACGCGGATCGGCGAACGCGGCGCGCGGCTGTCGGCGGGGCAGCGGCAACGCATCGGGCTGGCGCGGGCGCTCTATGGTGATCCGTTCCTCGTGGTTCTCGACGAGCCCAACGCCAATCTCGATACCGAGGGGGAAGCGGCACTCGCGCTCGCCATCCGGCAGCTGAGGCGGCGCAAGGCGATCGTGGTCGTCGTCTCGCACCGGCCGGATGTGCTGAAGGAGCTCGACATGGTGCTTGCGCTCGGCAATGGCGTCGTCATCGCGTTCGGTTCGCAGGAGAAGCTGAAGGCGGCGCTCGTGGGGTCGCAGGCCGGGAAGCAAGCCCGTCCGACGGGCGCGGTGGGTGGCATGGTGCAACCTGTCGCTGCTGCCGAGGCCGCCGCGCCATGAGCGGGCGGCATCAGCAGCGGCCGCTTCCGCCGCCGCCTCTTCCGACGCGCGCGCAGTGGCTGGCGCTGGTGCATGCTGCGGCGCTCGAAGCCGATACGCGACAGATGCGACGCGCGTCTCGGGCACCGCAGGCTGCACCCGTGCTGTCCGTATCAGCCGTGGCTGCGGAGACCAGAGAGCGCACGGATCATGCGCTTCCTAAGGTTTCGCCGGCGCTGGTGGCGATATCCCACGCGGTGGTCCGCCACTTGGGAGCGGCGCACGATCTTGTGGCGCGGGTTTGGACGTCGCTTGGCGCGCCGGCTTCTGGCGATCCTTCACGGTCGGTTGCCGCGATCCATCAGGAACTCGCCGCGACACTCGCTCGGGAGCAGGAGCGCAGTATCCGCCTTCTCGCCGTTGCGGGCATCGTCGTTTTCGGATTTGCCGCGTGGGTTCCGCTTTCCGGCGCGGTCGTCGTGCCTGGCAGCCTGGTCGTGAACTCGAGCGTCAAGAAGGTGCAGCATCCGCAGGGCGGCGTGGTCAGCGCCATTCTGGTGCGCAACGGCAGCAAGGTCGCGGCCGGCGACGAACTCGTGCGGCTCGACCAGACGGCGGCGCGCGTCAATCTACAGATCGTGGCGCGGCAGCTCGATGAGCTTCGCCTGCGCATCGCCCGCCTCAAGGCCGAACGCGACAATCTCGATGTGCCGCGATGGCCGACGCTGCACGCGGCCGCAGTTAGCCCCGCCGAGCGCAACGAGATGCTCGCCTCCGAACGCGGCCTGTTCGCGGCGCGGGCCAGCGGCCGGCGCAGCCAGTTGGAGCTCGGCCACGCGCGCCTGAAGCAGCTCTCCGAACAGATCGCAGCGCTCGAGGCGCAACTGAAATCCAACTCCCGGCAGAGCGACATCACGGGAGGCGAGCTGAAGGGTGTCGAAGAACTGTTGCGACAGAAGCTGGTGACGCTGCCGCGCGCGACGGCCCTGCAGCGGGAGGCGGCGCATCTCGACGGGCTCAAGGGCCAGCTGACGGCACAGATCGCAGAGACCCGCGCCAAGGAAAGCGAGGCGCGGCTGCAACTGCTGCAGGCGGAAGAGGCTTTCCGTACCGAGGTGATGCGGGACCTGCGGGAAGCCGAGGGGCGCGAGGGCGAACTCGTCGAGCGGGAACTCGGGGCGCGCGATCAGATGACCCGCACCAGCATTCGCGCGCCGGTCTCTGGGCTCGTGCACGAGCTGGCGCTGCACACGGTGGGCGGCGTGATCGCGCCGGCGGAAGTGCTGATGCTGGTCGTGCCCGACGGCGAAATGCTCGCGATCGATGCGCGGCTCGGGGCCGACAAGATCGACCAGGTGCATGTGGGCCAGGCCGCGCGCGTGCGGTTCTCGGCCTTCGACCAGCGCACGACGCCGGAGGTCACGGGGGCCATCGAGGTGGTGCCGGCGGACGTGTCACGCGATGCGCAATCGGGGGCGCCCTACTACAACCTGCGCATCGCGCTGTCGGCCGATGGGTCGCGGCGGATCGGGGGACTGCAGCTGCATCCCGGCATGCCTGCGGAAGTTTTTCTCGAGACGACGAGCCGCACGATGCTCGGCTACCTCTTCAAGCCGCTCGCCGATCAGATGCGCCGCATGTTCCGCGAGCGCTGAAGCGGTTCGAGCTCGGCTGAAAAGGCCCCTCCGATATAGTTCCCGGGCCGCCGCGCTGCCGCGCGACTTCCAATCGTCGCCCCTGGGTCCCGGATATTTGCCTGCGGCAAATTCCGGGATGACAGGAGGAGGGGGTGCTAGCGCGCGTCGTCGCTGTGGGCGTGCGCAGTGTTGCCGGCGAGCCGTGGCGATGCCGACAGGCCCTTGCGGGCGAGCGCGAGCGTCTGGCGCAGGCTCTCGAGCCAGGTCGGTTCTTCGGGCGGGTTGGCAACGAAGGCATCGGCGAAGAACGTGGCTCCCACCTCCGCCGCCTTCTTCGCGACCGCGTCGACGAGCTTTGGCGACCCGGCCGCGTAGACGAGGTCCGTTTCGAGAAGTGGCGGCAGGTGGTCGAGCGGCGTGCCGGGGCGGATGATCTCGGACGGCGCGTGTCGATCGGCATCCTCGGTTGCGGCGATGAAACTCGCCCGCGGATAGAGCGCAAGGCGGCATAAAGCCGGGACAGCGTAGAGGCTGCTCAGCTTGCGCGCGCCCGCGATCAACAGCAGCGGCACCTCGGGCTGTGTGCGCAGCGAGGCGGCCGCGACCGCCCAGATCGGCGCGAAACCGGTGCCGCTCGCAACGAGAACGAGGCGGCGGCCATCGCCGGGCCTGAAGAAGGCCGCGCCGAAGGGCCCTTCGAGCACGACCTTGTGTCCAAGCGCGATGACGCTGCCGAGATTGGGCGTGACGCGGCCGCCGCGCACGATCTTGATGTGAAAGTGCGCGACGTTCGCAGCGCTTCGGCCGGCAAAAGGCGGCGCGGGGCTGAAACAGCGCGCCGGATAGCCACGGAATTTCACGCGATAGTACTGCCCAGGCCGGTGCCGCAAGCGACGCTCGGTCTGGATGCTGACGCCGAGGATATCGGGCGCGAGGTTTTCGATCGCAGTCACGACCCCGCGCCGCTCGCCGACCGGCGGCAGCTTCTCGAAGGTGATGTCGGCGTCCGACAGAATGTGCGCCTGGCAGGCGTGGAAGAGACCCGGCTGCGACGTGTCTCCACCGAGCAGCACGCCGCGCTTGAGACGCACGAGGCACGTTCCGCATTGCCCCGCGCGGCAATCGTGGGGCACGGCGATCCCCTGATCGAGCGCGGCGTCGAGCAGGATCTCGCCCGTTCGTGCGTTGAAGCCCTGATCGTTAATCTTTACGACCACCTTTCGGCTCATGCTCATCCCCCTCTACGCGTGAAGCGCGTGCAACCCGGCCCCCGCCGAATTGCCGCTCGCGATCGAGTTTGGGGATCGAACGGGCCTGGGTTGGGCTATGCCAAGGCCATTTCAAGGCATGCGGAAATGCTCAAAAAGACGCTCATTCCGGGAGAAACCGTCCGACGCCGGACCGGCGCACGCGCGAGATCCTGGCGAGCAAATCGCCACGCGGTTTGGAGCCCTGCGGTTCAGCCGACCTTCGCCAAGCCCTGCAGGTCGCGGATCACGATCTCGGCGCGATTGAGTTCCACGTAGCCCAGCCCCTGCAAACCATTGAGCGCACCGGTGACGCCAGCGCGGCGCACGCCGAGCGCAATCGAGATGTCCTCGTGGGTGATGGGCAGCACGTCGCGCTCGCTCTTTGCGGCGAGGAGTAAGAGCCAATTCGCCACGCGCTCGTCGACAGATTTGCGCACACCGCCCACGAGGGAGGCCGCGGCCTCGATCAGGAACTGGTCGCGGAAGGCGACGAGCAGCGGCTCGATCGAGGGCGCCTCGTGCTTGAGGCCGGCCAGATCCTCGAACCGCACGCGCAAGGCCTCGCCGGCCACGAGCATGCGGTACGTCAGGCGTGGCCAGACATCGGGTTCGACGTTCTGCAGGTTGGTGACGCCATCCCGGCCGATCAGGCCAAGGGCGGCCGTCTGGCGGTCGCGGGTCTGCGCTTCGCAGACGGCGACACCGGAGGTGAGAAAATGGCAGTGGTGGACTTCGCGCGGCCCCTCGGGCCGATGCTTGCTCCCTTGGGCAGGGAGATCGGCTCGGCCACGGCGAGCAGGCGCTCGAGATCGGCGCTCTCCATCGCGCTCAAAATCTTGTTGCGCAACACATCCTGCGCGGCGGCTTTCGGCTTGAGGGCCACCCTGTCCCACAGCGTGATGACGTTGTCCGCGGCGAATGGCTTCTCGATGCGCGGAACCAGCTTGTAGCGGGACGGGATGCTGCGCAAGTCGTAGCCTGAGGCGATGACGAACGGAATGCGCCGCTGCGCCAGCGCGTCGGCGACGGGATAAGCCAGTTGACCCTGCAGGTTGAGATCCAGGATGGCGCCGTCCACGCGGTGTTCGGCAAGCGCGGTCATAGCTGCGTCCACCGTCGGAACAGGCCCGACCACGGAAATCGCCCGCGCCCTCAGCGCATTCGCGATTTCCGCCGCAATATGAAACTCGTCTTCCACAACGAGGATCTTGAGCGCCGCCGACATTCAATTCCTCACGGGTTTGGGGGACCGATTGGGTACCTTTTATGGCCGAGTGTCCGCATCTGCGGCAACCCGCAAGGTACGCTAGCGGACCAACTCCGCCTGCAGGTGCGGCGGTTCCTGTGTAAAGCATCGCCCAACACAGGAGAGAGCATGAGAGTTTTCTTTCACATTCTGACCGACGCCGAGCCGATCCTCGACGGGGAAGGGAGCGAGCTTGCCTCCCTGTCCGAGGCGGAAGCCGAAGCCAAGCAGACAGCGCGCGACCTGATGGCGGATGCCCTTCGCCGCGGCGACTATGCGCCGGTGCATTGGCAGGTCCAGGCCTGCAGTGGTGACGGCTCGCAACTGTTCTCGGTCTCGTTCTGGGACTGCGCGATCCGCCAGGGCGCCGAACGGCCCGCGGTACGATTTGGATGAACTCAGACCCAGATCGCTTTCGTGCAGCCGTCCGTTCCCTGTTCGTCGCATGGTGAGCCGCGAGGCCGTGCGCCTATGTGCGGACGTCCACGATTTCAAATTGAACTGTCGATAGGCAGGATTGCGTACAAGATTTTCGATATACAGGAACCGGCCTCCTCTTCGTAGAAGAGAGCGCGGGCTGCAAAGGCAAATGACGCGATGGTCCCTTTCCATCGCTGTCATGAAACGAGGCGGAAACCGCTGCGGCCGATCAAGAGAGGGCACCGTGTTGAACAACGACCGCTCTTTCTCCGCGGAAATTCTCCAGACGATCGGCGTGGCGCTTCTCGCCATCGATCGCGACCTCAAAGTGTTCGTCGCCAACGAAGCCTTCCTGCGCCAATTCAATGTGCGGCGCGAGGACACCGTGGGCTGCTGTCTCTTCGACCTCGGCAACCGGCAATGGGATATTCCGGAGCTGCGGACGCTGCTCGACAAAGCCTTCCAGCACAACGGCTTCATCGAGAATTATCGCGTCGAGCAAACGTTTGAAAGCATCGGGCGCCGCGTGATGCTGCTCAACGCCCGGCGCATTCAAACGCCGGAGGCAGGAGAGGGGCTGCTTCTCGCCATAGCGGACGACACCGAGCGCGATCGATTGCAGTTCGAGCTCGAGGGCCGCATCGAGTTCGCCGACAAGCTGATCGACAGCGTGCGTGAAGCCCTGCTCGTCCTGCACTGGGACCTGCGGGTTCATTCCGCCAACCAGCCGTTTTTCGATCTGTTCAAGGTCGATCGCGACAAGACCGTTGGCCGGCTCGTCTACGAACTCGGCAACGGCCAATGGGATATCCCTGAACTGCGCGTGCTCCTGGAGGACATTCTCCCCAAGGCCGAGGCGTTCGACGACTACGAGGTGCGACACACGTTCGAGGCCATCGGCACGCGCGTGATGCTGCTGAACGGGCGGCGCCTCGACCATCTCAATCTGATCGTGCTCGCGATCCGTGACGTGACCAACCAGCGGGCGGACGAAGGGCGCCGGCGGGAACGCGATCGCAGGCGCGAATATACGCTAACCCTCTCGCAGACCCTTGCCGATCTCTCTGATTCTCGCGAAATTCAGGAGACCGCGTGTCGGTTGCTTGGCCGCATCCTCGACGTGGCGAGCGCCCAGTACAGCGTGCTTGACCCCTTACGGCATGCGATCGTCGTCGCGCACGATGGGTACCGCGAGAGTATGCCGAGCCTGGTCGGGGAATACCCCATCGCAAACTATCCCGCACACGCGGCGGCGTTGCAGGCCGGCCGGCCGCTGGCGATCGACGACGTCGAGACGTCACCACTGCTGAGCGAGCGCGAGAGGGAGGAATTGCTCGGCCTTTCGATCCGCGCCGCTCTGTCCGCGCCTGTGACGCGGGACAGACCGGCGTCCGCGAGCATGGCCGTTTTCAGCGGAAAGAAGCGGCAGTGGAGCGACGATGATATCGCGCTGGTGCAGGAAACCGCCGACCGCACGTGGGTGGCCCTCGGACGGGCGCGCGCCGACGCGGAGTTGCGGGAGCGGGAACGCCAGCTGGTATCCCTGGTCAACGGCGTCCCTGCTGCGATCGCGTTGACTGATGCCACGGGTGCGGTCACGCTTGCCAATGCCGCCTTCAAGGCGCTGGTCCCCACGGTCTTCCCATCGCGCGACAGAGAGCGGATCTCGCTTTGGCGTGCCTGGGATGAGGATGGCCGCTCTGTGGGACCGTCGGAGTTTCCGGGGGCTCGCGCGCTGCGCGGGGAGAGGATCATGCCGGGGATCGAGATGCTCTACGGCACCGGCGCCAGTGCGGTATGGAAGCAGGTTACATCCGTCCCGATCCTAGACGAGCGCGGCACTGTCACAGGGACGGTGTCCGCTATCGCGGACATCGACGCGCTGAAACGCTCGCAGCAGGCGCTGCGCGAAAGCGAGACGCGCTTCCGCCAGTTCGGGGCCGCGTCCTCAGACGTGCTCTGGATCCGAAATGCACACACCCTTCGATGGGAATACCTGAGCCCGGCTTTCGAGACCGTCTATGGCGGAAGCGTGGCAGAGGTGATGGCCAGCGAGAACCTCGGGAGCTGGCTCGACTTCATGGTCAGGGAAGACAGGGAGCACGCTGAAGCCAGCATCAAGCGTGTCGGTGCCGGAGAGCATCTGACTTTCGAATACCGCATCCGGCGGCCGGACGGCCAGTTGCGTTGGATCAGAGACACTGACTTTCCGATGCGCGGCGCTGACGGGACCGTCAATCGCATCGGCGGCATCGGACAGGACGTGACGGAGCAGAAGGGCGTCAGTCACCGCATGGAAGTCATGGTGGCCGAGCTTCAGCACAGGACGCGCAATCTCATCGCCGTCGTGCGCTCGATCGCGCGACAGACGATGTCGCATACCGGCCCTACGGGTGCGTTCCGCGAAGAATTGGATCATCGGCTGGCGGCGCTCGCGCGTGTCCAGGGCCTGCTCTCGCGGTCGGACGAGGAACCGATCACGATCGCGGCTCTGGTGCGCATGGAACTCGATGCGCTTGGGCTTCATGACCGCGACGCCGCCCGCGTCGCGATGTCCGGCCCGCCCGTGCGCCTGCGAAGCACGATGGTGCAGACGCTGGCGCTGGCCGTGCATGAACTCGCCACCAACGCGCGCAAGTACGGTGCCCTGTCGCGGGATGATGGCCACCTGGACGTGACGTGGTCGCTCGAAAGGCTGGAGGGGCGCGGCGCTAGCTTGCATCTGGAATGGATCGAGCACGGTGTCGAGATCGCGCCCGGCAATACGCCGCAGCGTCGCGGCTACGGTCGCGAGCTGATCGAGCAGGCGCTGCCCTACTCGCTCGGCGCGGACGTGACCTACGAGTTGGGGCCCGAAGGCGTGCGCTGCGTGATCGACCTGCCACTCGACAAAGGGAAGAAGCCGGGATGACGGAGTTTCCCATGCTGGAGCAGCGCCGGATCCTCGTGGTCGAGGACGAGTATCTGTTGGCCCAGGAGATCTGCGAGTGGCTGCAGGGGGCCGGAGTCACTGTCGTCGGACCGGCAGCGACGATCGCGGCTGCGCTCGAGGCCGTCCGCGGCACCACGCAGATCGACGCAGCGCTCGTCGATCTCAATCTGCGCGGCGAGATGGCGTATCCCGTCGCCGACGCCCTGCGCCAGCGCGGCATTCGGTTCGTGTTCCTGACGGGCTATGACAGCGGCGCCATTCCTGCGCGCTACAAGGACGTCGATCGATGCGAGAAGCCCCTCGACAGGCCGAAGGTGGTGCACGCGTTGTTCGGTTAGAGTTGGCGTTGCAGGCCTGTCGTCTCTGCTGCTGCTGGCATTTCTCGGAGCCCTGTCCCACGTGCGACGGCTCGGGCCGTATCGTCAAGGTGATTGGCGGCGCTTGAGGCTGAACTGCTCATTCGGTTCCGCGACCACGAGAACGGCACGGCGGTTGTTGCGCTTGTTCTTGGCGGAGACGTTGGGCAGCAGGGGGCGGGTTTGCCCGAAGCCGGCCGCAGACAAGCGCTCGGCCGCCACGCCGGCCGCCGCAAGCACCTTCTGGACGGCTTCTGCGCGGCGCAGGGAGAGCGTTCTGTTGTGGTCGGCGCGGCCATCGGAATCGGTGTGGCCTTCGATGGCAACGCTGCGCGGCGGGCAGGCCTTGAGCTTGCCGGCAAAGTCCTCGATCGTGGTGCGCATTGCGGGATCGAGCTGGGCGCTGCCGTAGTCGAAGGTGATCTGGATGTCGCGTGCGGTGCCGGCGAGGGTGTCGCATGCGGCAGGTGTCGTCTCGGTCGCCGCGGGCGGCGCCACGGGCCTCTCTGCAGATGCAAACACCGGAGGCGCCTGCGGCATCGTGATGTCGCGGCCGATGAGGATCATGGCGTCTGCAACAGTCGAAACGTCGGGACGGGCAGCGGCTTCGGGCTTTTCTTCGGCCACCGGCGCGACCGTTGCTGCGGCATCGGCAGCGGCAGGCGCGGCGAGGACAGCCGATGCGCCGTCGTCCGTGTCCGCCACCTTGCCGGGTGGCATGTCCGCGGCGACGACAGGCTCCGGTGCGGCGCCGGGATCGATCGAACCCGTAACGATCGCGCCCGCACAGCCAGCAGTTGGTCCGCTGCCCGCACATTCCGAGGGTGGTTTGAACAGCGCCCCCTCAAAGGCGGCCCAGACGACAAACCCGGTGGCGGCCGCTGCGAGGGTGAGAATGCCGCGCCGAAAGGTGACCCGCGCGTCCTTACCGGCGGGCTGTCTGCGATCGGCGAGGACAACGACTGGGGGCGATGGGTCTGCGACTTCAGGCTCGGCCGGAGGTTGCGCCGGCTCCATCGCCGCGACGAGCGGCGCGGCCATCGGCGCTTCGGGTTCGAGTTCAGGTTCAGCTTCGGGCTCGTCCTGGTCCGCCGACATGTGCACGTCGTCCGCGCCGTCGTCCTCGATGCGGAACGCGTCGGCTGGTTCGTCCTGGAGCTCGGGCTCGGCGCTCTCAAAGGGCTCTTCGATGTTTGCCGCGAGAGGCACATCGATGACTGGCATGTCCGACGGTGCGAAGGCTTCGACCTGAGCAGGTTCGGGCAGAGGAGCGGAGGCGGGTTCGCTTGCTGCGTCCGCAGGCACCGGGGCCGGCTGCGGCGCGCGCGCTTCGGTCAATCCCAGCTTCACGGCCTGGGTGTAGGTCAGTTCGATCGCGATCCAGCGCGGCTTCGCGAACCAGCGGTTCGTGCGATAGGAGACCACCCGCTTCTTCGGAATGATCAGCTTCCATTTCTTCCGCGCCTTCTTGATGCGGATGATGATCTCCGTGCTCGTCACGTAGTACGAGCTGCGCGGGTAGGTCTTGGACGGAAACTTGAAGGTGCGGGTCAGGGCGCCGTCGTCGAAGGTGGGACGCGGCTTTTTCGGTTTCCTCCCCGCGGCCGGCTTCGCGCGAACCTGGGTTTCTCCAGCATTCGGCGACGTGCTCGCAGCGCTTGCTGTGGGGGGCGAGAGCGTGGGTGAATCGGTTGAGACGTGATCTGGCATGGCGCGATGTCTATCGGACGATGCGCGCCTGGAAAATGCTTTGAGACTGCTGCGCGAATTATCCCCATCTGCTTCGCCGCACGGAGCTGAAAAGCTGTGAACTTCGGCTTGCTCGGCAGCCGGTCGTCCCGTGCCGAATCACGCCATGGATCCGGTCACGCGCGCTGCTTGCGCGCGGTGGCGGGCGCGCGAATGATGCCGTCGCCCGACGCGAGGGATTCCAGGTAGGCGCTGGCGTCCTGGATGTCGGCCACAATCGCCCTCTCCGCCTTGCGGCCATCGCGGTGCTGCATGGCCTCGAGCGCAGACTCGTGGTGGTCGGTGCCCTTCAGCAGCAGCACATACTCCGGCACGACGAAGCCGAGCGTCGGCCCGCATCGCAACCACATGTTCTCCACGAGGCCGCTCAGGATCGGCATGTTCGCCGCCGCATAGATGCCGAAGTGGAACTTGCGGTGCACGGACAGGTAGGCCGACATCTTCCGCGCGGCGAGGTGGCTCCGCATCGTCACCAATTGCTCGTCGAGGCGGGACAGGGCGGCCGCGTCCCGCCGAGTCGCGGCCTCGAACGCCGCGCGCCCCTCGAGTTCGCAGCGGATCGCCGTCAACTCGCGCAGTTCCTCGACGGTCAGCTCCGGCACCACGGCGCAATTGCGCGGGCCCAGTTGCAGGATGCCCTGCGCGGCCAGGCGCGTGATCGCATCGCGCACGGGCGTGATGGAGGTGCCGAAGATCTCCGCGAGGTAGCGCAGCGTCAGCTTGCTGCCGGGCGCGAAACGTCCGGCGAGAAGGCCTTCGCGCAATTGGGCGTGGGCCAGATCCCACAGGGGCTCACGCTCGATCTTCCGCAGGGCCGGTCCGTTCATCGCCGTCACATCACTTGATCCTTGACCGGGCCACCGTAATGTCGTTTGTTATAACAAACAACAAGAATGCGGAGGACGCCCTGATGACACTCGCGCGCTGGTCGCTTGCCGGCCTCGTAAGCCTTGCCCTTGCCTGCCCCGCCGCCGCCTTGGCCCAGGCCTTTCCGCAGCGGGAGATCACCTTCATCGTGCCGTGGAATGCCGGCGGATCGAACGACGTCATGGCGCGCGCGCTGCAGCCGATCCTCAAGGAAGACGGCGTCTCGATCGTGATCGAGAATGTCGCCGGCGCAACGGGCTCAGTGGGCCTGCGGCGCGTCGCGCAGTCGGCGCCCGACGGCTACGTGCTCGGCATGGGCACGAGTTCGACGCTCGCGCTGATCGCGCAAGGCAAGACGCCGCTCAAGAACGAAAACTTCACGCATCTCGTGCGCGTGTCGACCGATCCGCTGCTCTTGCTGGTGCCCGGCAAGAGCGGCCCCGCGACGCTCGAAGCCTTCATCGACACGATGAAGAAGAACCCCGGAAGCGTCTCGATCGGTACGCCCGGCAGCTACAACATCAACCACATGTTCGCCAGCATGACTGCGCGGGCCGCGGGCGTCGATTTCCCGCACGTCGCCTACACCGGTGGCTCCAAGGTGGTGCAGGATCTCTCCGGCGGCCATCTGCAGGGCGGTGTGTTGAAGCCGTCGGAATCGATCGGGCAGATCCAGGAAGGCTTGGTGCGGCCGCTTGGTGTGTTCTCGGACACACGGCTTGCGCTGCTCCCGGATGTGCCGACCTTCAAGGAGAAGGGCTTCGACGTGTTCCCGTACGGGCCCGTGGTGCAGATGGCCTACGTGGTCGCTCCCGCCGGACTCCCCAAGGACGTCGAGGCCCGCATCACCGGCGCCTTCCGCAAGGCCATCGCCGATCCCCGCTTCAAGACGTTCGCCGAACAGAACGCGTTTCTCACGGATGACCTGACAGGCGATGCCCTGACGGCCGAAGTCAATCGTGTCTCCCAAGCCCTCGGCGTCGTCGCCGACAAGGTCTTTCCGAAGAGCCAGTAATCGTCGTTGCGAGAGAGCCATTTGCGCATGAGCATCGTCAAAAAGGTGACGACCCACGTCGTCAGCACGCCCATCAAGCATCCCTTCCAGTCGTCGCGCGGCTGGCTCTACAAGACGCGGGGCACCTGCCTCGTCGAGATCGAGACCCAGGACGGGATCGTCGGCTGGGGCGAATGCTACGGGCCTTCCGCGGTGGCGAAAGCCTTCATCGATACGCAGCTCGGCCCCCGCGTGATCGGCCGCGATGCCTTCGACGTCGAAGTGGTCTGGGAGGACCTCTACAATCGCATCAAGGACTATGGCCCCAAGGGCATGTCCATCGCCGCCATCAGCGGGATCGATATCGCCTTGTGGGACATCATGGGCAAGGCGACGGGCAAGCCGGTGCACAAGCTGCTCGGCGGCGCCTTCCGCAACGACGTGCTCGCGTATGCGACGGGCCTCTACTTCACCGACATGGACCGTCTCGTCCCCGAGGCCGTCGAGGAGGCGCAGGGCTATGTGAAGGCCGGCTTCAAGGCCATCAAGATGAAGATCGGGCTCGGATCGATGGAGCGCGACATCGAGCGGGTCGCGGCTGTGCGCAAGGCGATCGGGCCGGATATCCGGCTGATGGTCGACGCCAACCATTGCTTCAGCGTGCCGACCGCGATCCGGCTCGGCCGCAAACTCGAGGAACTGGGCATCGAATGGTTCGAAGAACCGATCTCGCCCGAGGACATCGACGGCTACGTCGAGGTGTCGCGCGCGCTCGACATGGCCGTTGCCGGCGGCGAGAACGAGTTCACGCGGTGGGGCTTCCGCGAAGCGATCGTGCGCAAGGCCATGGATATCGTGCAGCCGGACGTCTGCGCTGCGGGCGGCCTCAGCGAGTGCAAGAAGATCGCGACGCTCGCCATCACACACGGCGTCGAGTGCGTGCCGCACGCGTGGGGATCGGCGGTCGGTCTTGCTGCGACCATCCATTTCCTCGCCGCGCTGCCCGATCAGCCGCCGAGCCTCTTCCCGTTCTCGCCGATGCTCGAGTTCGAGCAGGAGGAGAACCCGTTCCGCGACCACCTTGCGCTGGAGCCCATTCGCCAGGTCGAGGGCCGGGTGAAAGTGCCGACCGGGCCCGGGCTCGGCGTCGAGATCGACCGCAAGATCATCGACCGGCACAGGGTCGCCTGATGGCGCGGCCCGTTGTCCTCACCACCATCGCGCTGCATCCGGACGGGGCGGCACTCGTCGGCCAGTTCGCGGAGCTGCGCGTGGCGTCCGATACGTCGCCCGACACGCTGCGGCAGTGGGCTAAGGACGTCGACGGCATCATCGTGCGCTCGAAGCTGCCGGAAGATATCTGTGCGCACGCGCCGCGCCTGAAAGCGCTGGTGCGGCACGGCGTGGGGCTCGATTTCATTCCGGTCGAGCAGGCCACGCTTGCCGGAGTCGCCGTCGCCAACCTACCGGGGAGCAATGCGCAGGCGGTTGCCGAGTATTGTTTCGCGGCGCTGCTCAGTCTGCGGCGTCCCGTTGCCGCCATTGGCCAGTCGATGCGCGCGGCGGGGTGGGGCTCGGCGCGCGGTTCGGCGGATCACGCGCTCGAACTCGGGGGGAGCACGCTGGGCATCGTCGGCGTCGGCACCATCGGCAAGCGGGTTGCGCGCATCGCCGCGGGATTCGGGATGACGGTGCTCGGAGCCTCCAGCCGGCCGCATGACATCCCCGGCGTGCGCGACGTGAGCATCGACGCTCTGTTTGCGGAGAGCGACGCGATCGTCCTGTGCTGCGCCTTGACGGAGGCAACGAAGGGTTTGGCGAGCCGGGAGCGCATTGCGCGCATGCGGCCGGGCGCGGTGCTCGTCAACGTGTCCCGCGGTGCCGTGGTCGATACGCCTGCGCTGCTCGACGCGCTGCAATCGGGCCGGATCGGCGGCGCGGCGCTCGACGTTTACGACGTGCAGCCGCTGCCGGAGGCTTCGCCGTTGTGGCAAGCACCGAACCTCCTGCTGACGCCGCACGTCGCCGGCATCACGGCGACGAGCCTGCGCAACATGAGTGTTGGCGCGGCTGAAGAAATGCAGCGTATCCTGTCCGGCCAGAAGCCGGTCCACCTCGTCAATCCCGACTACCTCCGTCACAGCAAGGGGTGACCGCCATGCGCATCACATCCGTCCGCGCCTATCCGATCTCGTTCCGCGTGCCGCAGGGCAGCAACGTCACGCTGGGCATCGGCCGCGCCGTCAAGCGCGACGCCGTGCTTGTCAAGGTCGAGACGGACGAGGGGCTCGTCGGATGGGGCGAGGCGCATCATGGGCGCGCACCCGGTGCTATCGCGCGCCTTATCGACACGACCATCAGCGAACTCGCGGTCGGCATGGACCCGCGTGACACGGTGGGCGTGTGGGCGAAGATCTACAAGATGCAGTTGGCAAGCCACGGCATGGGGGCCGCGGCGTCAATGGCGTTAAGCGGCCTCGATCTCGCGTTGTGGGACATCCGCGGCAAGGCCGTCGGCTGGCCGCTCTATCGTCTGCTCGGTGGCGCGGCGCGTCCGACGAAAGCCTACGCCGGTGGCATCTCGCTCGGCTATCAGCCGCCCGCGTCGCTTGCCGAAGAGGCGCAGGCCTACGTGGCGCAGGGCTATGGTGCCGTGAAGCTGCGCGTCGGCGATACGGCATCGCGCGACATCGCCCGTGTCGAAGCGGTGCGCAAAGCGCTGGGGCCGGACATCGAGATCCTGGTCGACGCCAATACGGGCTACACGCTCGACGACGTGCGCCGCGTGATGCGGCCGTTCGAGGACGCGCGCGTCGGCTGGCTGGAAGAGCCCTTCCCGGCGCACGACCATCGCTCCTATCGCGAGGCGAAGGCTCTCGGCCATGTTCCGCTGGCGGCCGGCGAGAACCACTTCACGCGCTTCGACTTCACGCGCGTCTTCGAGGAAGGGACGCTCGCCTTCGTGCAGCCCGACCTCTCCAAAGGCGGCGGTATCACGGAGATCATGCGCATCGCCGCCATGGCGTCTGCGTACAAGATCAGCGTCAATCCGCACACGTCGGCGACGGGGCTCAACATGGCGGCGAGCATTCACGTGCTGTGCGCGGTCGACAATCCCGGCTTCTTCGAGGGCGACGTCGCGCACCACAACCCGTTCCGCGACGAGGTGGGTGGTGTGCCCTACAGCTTCGGTAATGAGGGCTGCGTGCTGCCGCTGGAGCGCCCCGGCATC
>RXJK01000349.1 GCA_003963125.1 Hyphomicrobiales bacterium | reverse complement strand
TCCCCCCGCCGGGGCGATTGCTTTTCGGAGGGGCTCCGATGCCGCGCGAGGAAGGCCTTTCGCTCGCGCAATGCCGCCACCATCTCCCGCTATGCATGCGGTACTGGGACGCGCTTCGATTCCCGGCAGACGACCTGGAGATTTTTCCCATGAGCCTCGCCTTCATCCGGTCCGCCTCGCGTGGCGTCTCGTTCGCTGCGCTTTTGCTGGCGGCGACCGGCGCGTCGGCCGCGACGCAGATCAATACGGGCGGAGAGACCGGCGCCTACCACGCGAGCTTCTGCCCCGCGCTGTCGCGCGAGCTGAAGGTGGCGCAGCTCGACTATCCGTGCGTGACGTCGACGGGCACGCGCGAGAACATCGAGCGCGTGCTGGGTGATCCCCGCCAGATCGGCTACGCGCAGTTCGACGCCTACGCGATCGAAACCCAGCAATTGAAAGCCGGCAGCGCCCTCACCGTGGTGCGCCAGGACGACGTGCGCGAGTGCGTGTTCGCGGTCACGCGCAATAAGTCGCTCGCCTCCTACGGCGACCTCGCCGGCAACGCCGACAGGCTGCGTTTCATCCTGCCGCCGGGCGATTCCGGCAGCGCCAGCACTTTCAATTTCTTGCGCTCCGTCGACAGCAACGGCATCGCCAAGGCCAAGAGCATCGTCAATGCATCGAGCGCCGACGACGCCATCCGCCAGGCGCTCTCGGCCGACGACACCGTCACGCTGTTCGTGCAGTTCCCCGATCCCGACAACGCCCGCTTCGCCATGATCAGGCAGCTCGGCGGACACATCGTCCCGGTTATCGACCGTGAGATCCTGCGCCAGGAGGTGAACGGCCGGAAGGTCTACTTCGCCCAGGAAACGCAGGTCGAGAACGCGGACTGGGTGAAGTCGGGCCGCAAGGTCGTCACCGCCTGCACGCCGCTCGTCGTGTTCACCGGCGCGCCCGACCTCGTGAAGCCGGAGCAGGCCCGCAAGGACCACGAGGACATGATCCGCACCGTCGCGTCCCTCAACGCCAACGCGCTGCTGCCCCAGGAATCCCTGTTCCAGCGGCTTCTGAAGCGCTCGCGCGAATTGTCGGCCGTGAGCACGGAGAAGCTGCTCGAACTCTCCGACCAGGCCCGTGAGAAGGCCAAACCCTATACGGAGAAGGCGAGCGAGGCCATGAAGGAGACGGCGGAGCAGGCCCGCCAGGCCGCGGATCGCGCCGCAGAGGCCGCCAAGCCCTACGTCGAGAAGGGCAAGGACGCGGCCAAGAAAGCCTATGACGATGCCATGAAGGCCGGCAAGGACATCATGGACAAGGCCAAGAAGGAGTAGCTGCGTCGCGCCGCGCCACGCTGACGATCGATTGGCAAATTGGCGACGAGCCTGTTCGGCCGGCGCGCCAGCCTGCCGAAGATCTGTCTTCTCTCCCCAACAGCAACCGGACTGGGCGGCCCTGCCTAGGCAATGCAAGTCTCTTGCAGGCTGCCCCGTCAGCCGCTACCCCTCCCGCCATGAGTGACATCACACCCGCCCAAAGTCCCCTGCCCGGCGCCCGCCTGAAGGGCCGCCTCGCCCTCGTCACCGGCGCGACGCGCGGCATCGGCCGCGCGGTCGCCTTGGCCTTCGCTAAGGAAGGTGCCCGCCTGATCCTCGTGGGCCGCACGTCGGGCGCCCTCGAAGAGGTGGACGACGAGATCCGTTCCCTCGGCGGCGAGGCGAGCCTCCTGACGCTCGACCTGCGCAAGATGGACCGGATCGACGCGCTGGGCCCAACCCTCTACCAGCGCTGGGACAAGCTCGACATCTTCGTCGGTAATGCGGGCGTGCTCGGGCCGCTATCGCCGCTCGGCCACATCTCGTCCGACGCCTGGACCGAGGTGATGGACGTCAACGTCAACGCCAACTTCCGCCTGCTGCGCACGCTCGATCCCCTGCTGCGCCGCTCCGACGCCGGTCGCGTCATCATGGTGACGTCGGGCGCGGCCGACAGCACGCCCGCCTACTGGGCCCCCTATGCGGCTTCCAAGGCCGCGCTCGAAGCGCTGATGGGCTGCTACGCCGAGGAAGTCGCCAACACCACCGTGCGCGCGAACCTCGTCAGCCCCGGCCCGATCCGCACGCGCATGCGCGCCAAGGCCTTTCCCGGCGAGGACCCGAAATCGCTCCGCGCGCCGGAAGAGATCACCGAGCCCTTCATCCGCTTCGCCACGCCCGCCTGCACCGACAACGGCCGCACCTGGGACGTGAAAACCGGCGCGCTGCGGTAAGGCGCGTACCCGCATCAGCCTCGTCGTCGCGAAGCGCGCCTCGCCGCGGGTGGCGTCGGTACATCGCGCGGCCTCGTGCGGATCATCCCACGAAGCCCATTGTCTCTGAGATGACGGGTGCATCGCGCCCGCTCCGCTGACAGCGGCGTCTCACGAACTCGTTATCGCGACCTTGGAATAAAACCGCTCGCCCGCGAGTCTCCTGGGTGGGCTCGACCGCCCGCACGCGCGGCGGCACCGTGCCGGGATCGGCGCTGACCACGCAAGATCGGAGACGGCAAATGGCAACCAGTCTTAGCTTGGACGAGATGAAGCGCATCGTGCGCCACCAATTCGAAGAATTCGTGAACAACAAGAACGCGGACGTACTCCGCGACACCCTGACCGCCGATTTCTTCGACCACGATGGACCGGGCGGACTGCCAACCGGCCGCGAGGGTGATCAGCAGATGATGCGCCGCATGTACGAGCGCATGCCCGACCTGCATGTGACTATCGAGGACATGATCGCGGAGGGCGACAAGGTCATGTGCCGCAACGTCTGGCGCTGGACGGACATCGCAACGAACACGCGAATGCAGTTCAAAGGTTTCGTGCTGTGGCGCTTCGAGGGCGAGAAGATCGCCGAGCGCTGGGCAACCGTGACGGCTGCCGAAGCGGCGAAAGGCGGCTGATCCCGATGGCACAGCGCAGGGTCAATCCGGAACGTATCAGCGCGTTCAGCGATGGCGTGATCGCGATCATCCTGACCATCATGGTGCTCGAATTGAAAATCCCGGAGCACGTCGCAGAGAAGGGCCTCTTGAACGGTCTCCTCGTCCCCACGGCGCCGAAGCTGCTCTGCTACGCGATGAGCTTCCTGGTGGTCGTGACCATGTGGGGCAACCATTTCGCGCTGATGGCTACGGTGCCCGGAGTGACACGCACGATCCTGTGGCTCAACAATCATCTGCTGTTCTGGATGTCGCTTATCCCCTTCGCCACCGCGTTTCTCGGGGACAATCCTCGCCTCGCCGATGCCTACGCCACATACGGTTTCGTTCTGACCGCGGCCGTCGCGTCCTTCACGCTGATGCGCTGGCATGCCTGGAAGCATGCCCGGGACGACGCAGAGCTCGCACAAGTCCACAGGACGGTGCTGAAGAAGAGCTTGCTGGCCGCCGTGCTCTACGCGTTGGCCATCCCGCTCGCCTATGTCTCAATCGTCGCTTCGATTGCCATCTTCGTGGCTATCCCCGTGATGTTCTTCCTGCCCATCTTCGCGCCTCGAAGGGAGCACCCCGGGACGTGAAGGCCGGCGCCCTGCGCCGGGCTTTCAGCCGCGGCGCATCAATGCGCGAACGCGCCGTACTGGATGTCGGTTTTGCCGGCCGGCATGGTGACGAGCAGGCCGTCGCGCGCCAAGCGGATCCGGCCGCTTCCGTGCCGCGCCGGAAGACGCGCTCGGCGAGCCAGTTCGGCAGCGGCGGGTTGAGGTGGGTCATGACGATGGCACGGACGCCGGCTTCGCTCGCGACGGCGGCCACGTCCGCCGGTTTCGATTGATACGTGCGGATGTCGGCGAAGATGCTGCGCATGCGCTCCTGGCCCGCACGCGCGGCCTCCGCCTCCATGATCTCGACGAGATCCTGCGCCTGGGCGCTGTGCACGAGCAAGTCCGCGCCTTTGGCGACGATGGCCAGCCCGCGGGTCTTGGTCGTGTCGCCAGAGAACACGACGGACCGCCCCGCAAAATCGAAGCGAAAGCCGTAGGCGGGCTCCACGGGGTGATGGTCGACGGCGACGGCCGTCACCTTCATCCCATCGACTTCGAGAACTGTGGTGCTGGCTTCGCCGCGTAGCGGTCCGCCGTCAGTCGCGGCGATGGTGATGGCGCGCATTGGCCCGGTCGAGGGCGGCATCAACTTCGGGCCGTGATGCGCCGTGCGATACGTCCGATCGAGCGCGTAGGCATCGTTGAAGCCGGCCACGACCTTTTCGATCCCCGGACCGCCGTAGACGGCCAGCTGCTCGGGACGCCCGAGCGCCCACGACTGCATATTGAATTCGCCGAGCGCGCCGATGTGGTCGGAATGGAAATGCGTGATGAACACACCGCCGATGAGCCGATGTGGAATGCCCCAGCGGGCGATGCGGTCCCAGCTTCCGGGACCCGCGTCGACGATCCAGTACTTCCCCGCGGCACAGACCACCGCACAGGATTGCGCGCGGGATGCGTCCGGCATCGGCGACGCGGAACCGCAAATGGCGACGCGCAGGGCGTCAGTGGACATGAGATCGGTGCGCTCGACCCCGATCGTCCGCGCGAAATGCCGGCGCATCAGCCCGTTCTGCACGCTGGTCGAGAACGCCAGGACACCGAGCGTCGCAAGGGTTGCCACCAGGATCGCAAGCGCGACGCCGATCACCCATTTCTTGTACGTCATCACACGCCCCATCGATAAAACAACAAACCGAATGGCGAATGGCTAGTGGCGCCTCACCAGCACGGGCGAGCACCCTTCGGTGTTGAGGTTCTGGGGTGCCGTCTTCGGTGCCGCACCGAGCTCGCTGCGCAGGATCGCGGCGATGTCGTACGGCTGGTCGTGAACCAGATAGTGGTTCGCACACGGCACCAGCCAGTAGGAGGCCGGAGCCGCGCGCCCGCCGAGCGCCGTCGACCAGACGTGATCGGCAACGCGCAGTGGAGACACCATGTCGTGCGCGCCCCAGATCAACGTCACCGGCACGTCGCTCTTGGCCAGGGCCTCGAGGAAGGTCACCTCGAACTGCTTGCGCTCGTTCAGGTACTGGATCGTCGCCGGAATGACGGTGACGCCATTCTGCGCCGCGAAGTTGTAGGCGAGCGCCCGGACCTCGGGATCATTGGGCTGCAGCGGCGGCGTGTACTGCGTCGCGCCCATGCCGACCGCGAGGGCCTCCGGCGTCGTTCGCTGCACGGCCGCGGCGCTCGTCGCCGGATTGAGCATCGCCTTCTGGAAATCCGTCAGGTTGGCGAGCGGCAGGTACATGTTGGCGTTGGTCAGGATCTGATGCGCGATCTTGAAGGGCGCGGGGCTCGCCGCCTGGTAGAGCTGCAGGAAGTTCAGCGCGACGCTGTCGCCGCGATCGTGCGAAAAGAGAACGAATTCCTTCATCGGCATGACCTTGGTGACGAAATCCCAGATCAGCCGGGCGTCCTCGCCGAGCGCATAGCGATAGGGCGCGGCCGGCTTGTCGCTCATGCCGTAGCCGGGGAAATCGAACGTGCAGATGCGGTAGTCCTTTTCGAGAGCCGCCATGAGCGGGCGGAAATCGAAGCTGCTGGTCGGGAAGCCGTGCACCAACAGCATCGACGGCTTCGTTTCCTCGCCCACGCAAACGTAGAACACCTTGACTGGGCGATCCTTGTTCTCGGGAAGTGAGGATTGCCATGTGAAGAACTTGCCGACTTTGGCCCATTCCTCGGCCGGAGATGCGGCGAGCGTCGGCGCGGGCAACGCGGCTGTGACAAGACAAAATGCGGCGATCAGATTGCGCAGCAGGCTCATGGGGCGCGCTCCGGGATTGTCAATTGAATGTCGGGCAGGCAGGCTAGCGTGGCTCGACCGTAAAGCCGTGGCCTGAGCGGCGCTACTCGACTTTCCCGCGTGCAAGGATGTCGGAGGGACCGATGCGCAAGGACCCTGAAAGCATGAGAAAAAGTCCCCGGCAGAGCCGTGCGCAGCAGACGCTGGACGACATCTTCGAGGCGACGGCTCGAATTTTCGAGGCCGGAACGCCCGCACCTCTCAACACCAACAAGGTCGCGGAGCGGGCCGGGGTCTCGATCGGGACGCTCTACTACTACTTTCCCAACAAGCAGACGCTCCTGAGGGCCATGGCGCTGCGCGAGATCAAGCGTCAGGAAGCGCGGTTCCTCGCCTGCATTGCCGCCGCGCGCCCCGAAGGCCGGTATGCGGTGGCGCGCGCCGTCGTGCGCGAGGCGATGGCGCCGCTCAACGGCCGCAAGGAGGTCCGCCGCTATCTCATGGTCCAGGTTGGCCTGGAGCCCGTCGTGCATCAGTCGCTTTATGCCGCGCTCAACCGCGTGACGGACAACCTTTTGGAGGCCGTCGAGATCGACCCTGTGATAGTCTCGCCGGAGCGGCACTTCCTGCTTCTGCGGGCGATGCTCGGTCCCGTGCGTGCCGCGGCGCTGAACGTGCCGCAGATGCTGGCCTCACCCGCGTTCGAAAACGAGCTCGTGACGCAGTTCGTAGCCCAACTCACAGCGCTCCAAAGCGAGCCGCCGCGATAGCTCGTAAGCGGCGGACACGCGCACGCAGCACGTGGCGCTCAGCCGATCTCCACCACCATGCCATCGTAGCCGGGCTCGACGTGCGGCGGGAGCTGCCGCTTCAGCGTCTCGTAGTCGAGATCGATCGTCATATGCGTGAGGATGGCGCGCTTCACCTTCAGCCGCTCGATCCAGCCCAAGGCCTGCGACACACTGAAATGCGAGGGGTGTGGCTGAGGGCGCAGCGCGTCGATGATCCAGAGGTCCAGCCCCTCGAGCAGCGGCAGCGACGCCTCGGGGAGCCCACCGACATCCGGCGAATAAGCGACGTTGCCGAAGCGGAACCCGAGCGACATGACGTCCCCATGCTCCTGCAGGATCGGCAGGAATTCGATGTGCCCGCCCGGCCCGCTGACGGCAAACGACTTGCCGGCCTCGATCTCGTGGCCCTTCAGGATCGCCGGGTAGGATGAGCCCGGCGGCTGCTGGAAGCAGTAGTCGAAGCGCCGCTCCAGCGTCGCCTTCGTCGCCTTGTCGGCGTAAACGGGAATGCGCGCCTTCATGGCGAAGAAAATACCGCGCAGGTCGTCGATGCCGTGCGTGTGGTCGGCGTGGTCGTGCGTATAGAGCACCGCGTCGAGACGGCCGACGTTTGCGTCGAGCATCTGCTCGCGGATGTCGGCCGGCGTGTCGACGAGGATCGAGGTGTGCCCGCCCCTGCCCTTCTGGTCGATCAGGATCGCGCAGCGCCGCCGCCGGTTACGCGGCTCCTTCGGATCGCACGCGCCCCACACGGGCCCCACGCGCGGTACACCGACGGAGGAGCCCGTCCCGAGAAGCGTGATCTTCAACGTCATTGAGCGAAGGCCTGGCGGGGCGTCTTGTCGTAAAGGCGGAAGAAGTTGTCCGTCGTGATACGGGCGATATCAGCTTCGCTCACTCCCTTCACGCGGGCAAGCTCCTGCGCCGTGAACACCACGTAGGCGGGCTCGTTGCGTTTGCCGCGATACTTGGCCGGCGCCAGATAGGGCGCATCCGTCTCGACCAGCACGCGATCGAGCGGCACGCTGGCTGCGACCTCGCGCAGGGCGTCCGACTTCTTGAACGTGAGGATGCCCGAGAACGACACGTAGAGCCCCAACGCCACGGCCCGCCGGGCAAGGTCGAGCCCGCCCGTATAGCAGTGCAGCACCGCCTTGAATGGCCGGCGCGCCATCTCCTGCTCCAGGATGTCGCCCGTATCGGCGTCCGCATCGCGGGCATGGATGACGAGCGGTAGACCCGTTTCCTGCGCCGCCGCGATGTGCTTCAGGAAGCCTTCGCGCTGCGCGTCTCGTGGGCTCTTGTCGTAGAAATAGTCGAGCCCCGCCTCGCCGACGGCGACGACCTTCGGATGCTGCGCCTGCGCCACGATCTCGGCGACGGGGATATCGAGTTCCTCGTGCGCATTGTGGGGGTGCGTGCCGACCGAGCAGAACACGTTCGGGTAGGCCTCGGCGATCGCGCGGATCTCGTCGAAGCGCCGGATGCGCGTCGAGATCGTCACCAACCCCGCGACGCCCGCCGCCACGGCACGCGCCACCACCGCATCCCGCTCCGCCGCGAAATCCGGAAAGTCGAGATGGCAGTGATGATCAACGAGCATCAGGTCCTACGTTCGATTGCATCTACGGCCGCAAGCCACTCTGCCTCGGCACCGCCGGAGAATGGCAAACCGCCATATGTTAGTCCTTGCGCCCCGAGCCGCACTCCATCCGCCTCTCCCCCTGGGGAGAGGCCGGCGCGACACCGCCCTTCGCCGCCCGCGCCAACCGGCGCTTCGCGCCGGGTGAGGGGGCCTGACGCTGGCCGAGCGCCAAACGTTGCCCACCCTTGTGAGAGCACGACGCTCGGAGAAGCCCCCTCACCCTGTCCCTCTCCCTCGAGGGGAGAGGGGACGCCCACCGCGATGTTTCAATTTTAAACTCGGCCTTCGGCTCTCACTTCCCTTCTAGGCCGAAGCAGCTCGATCCTCAACGGCCGCTCCTCGGAAGCTTAGCTGCCGGCGCTGGTGGCCGCAGCCTCCATCCGCCTCTCCCCCTGGGGAGAGGCCGGCGCGACACCACCCTTCGCCCCTTGCGCCGACCGGCGTTTCGCGCCGGGTGAGGGGGCCGGACGCTGGCCGAGCGCCAGATATATCGCCTCCACCACCCCCGGCATGTTGGACAAAACGTCCGAGTTCATGAAGCGAATGACGCGAAGGCCCGCCCGCTCCAGTTCCGTCGTCCGTCTGGCATCGCGCTCGGCCTGCAGGGGCTCCAAATGGTGCCCGCCGTCGAGCTCGACAACGAGGCCCGCCTCGAAGCAAAGAAAGTCCAGTACATACGGCCCGTGCGCCACCTGCCGCCTGAACTTCCAGCCATCCATTTGCCGATTGCGCAAGGCGCGCCAAAGTTGGCGCTCCCCGTCCGTCTCCGCGCGCCGCAGTGTCTTGGCCACACCGGTCAGATCGCGGCGCACGGGAAGCCCCCTCACCCTGTCCCTCTCCCACAAGGGGGAGAGGGGACCATACGCTTGGGCGCCGAGCTTTGTCATGCGGCGACGGTTTGAGACCAGTCCACTCACTTCATAGAGGCAGCGCAGCGCCCTGCCTTCGCGCGTCCGCCCCGTCGCGGTGAATTCGCGCGCGGAGCTAGGTTCCACCCGCCTCTCCCCCTGGGGAGAGGCCGGCGCGACACCGTACTCAGCCACTTGCTCCGACCGGCGCTTCGCGCCGGGTGAGGGGGCGGGACGCTGGCCCAGCGCCAGGCCTTGCCCACCCTTGTGAGAGCACGACTCCCGCAGAAGCCCCCTCACCCTGCCCCTCTCCCGCGAGGGGAGAGGGGACGCTCGTGGCTGGCATTGGAGGAGGCGATGTCACTTGCCCTTGTCTTTGCCCTTCTTCGGCGGCGGGGCGGGCTTGGCCGCCTCTTCCGGATCGACGTAGCGCGGGAACACGCCGGCGGGTTCCGGGATGGGCGTGCCGGGCACGAGCCGGCCCGCCTTGCCGAGCGCCTTGAAGGTGCGCGCCTCGGGCGGCAGCAGGAGCAGGTCGAGGAGCTTCCCCGCGAGCTCCGGCATCGCCGGCTGCGCCAGGATGCCGAACTGGCGTACGACCTCGGCCGTCACATAGAGAATGGTCTCCATGCGCTTGGGATCGGTCTTCTTCTTGGCCCACGGTTCCTGGGACGCGAAGTAGCCGTTGGCCTCGGCGATGACGGTCCACACCGCGTCGAGGTAGCGGGTGATCGCCTGCCGGTCCATGTGCCCGCGCGCCGTCGCGTGCAAGGCATCCGTCGCCGCGAGCAACGCCTCGTCTTCCGGCGTGAAGATGCCGGGCTCAGGGATCTTGCCGTCGCAATTCTTGAAGATCATCGACAGCGACCGCTGGGCGAGGTTGCCGAGGTTGTTGGCGAGATCCGCATTGATGCGATTGGCGATGGCCTCCGGCGAGTAGTTACCGTCCTGCCCCCACATCACTTCGCGCAGGAAGAAGTAGCGCACCTGGTCGCGCCCGTAGGCCTTCACGAGGTCGAACGGATCGACCACGTTGCCCACCGACTTCGACATCTTCTCACCCTTGTTGAGCACGAAGCCGTGCCCGAACACGCGCTTGGGGAGAGGAATTCCCGCGCTCATCAGGAACGCCGGCCAGTAGACCGCGTGGAAGCGCACGATGTCCTTGCCGATCACGTGCACGTCGGCCGGCCAATAGCGCGCGCGCGGTTGCTCGCCTTGGTTCAGAAGGCCCGTCGCCGTCACGTAATTGTTCAGCGCGTCGACCCACACGTACATGACATGGCCTGGCGCATCGGGTACCGGGATGCCCCAGTCGAGCGTCGTGCGCGAGATCGACAAGTCCTCGAGCCCGCTGTTTACGAACGACACGATCTCGTTGCGCCGCTCGAGCGGCAGGATGAACTCGGGGTTCGCCTCGTAGTGCGCGAGAAGCCTGTCCTGGTAGGCCGACAGCTTGAAGAAGAACGTCTCCTCCTCGCGCCACTCGACCTCCGTGCCATTGGGCGTCTCGAAGCGTACGCCGTCGCGCACCTCCGTCTCGCTCTCCTTGAAGTAGGCCTCCTGGCGCACCGAGTACCAGCCGCCGTACTTCTTCTTGAAGATGTCGCCGGCCTTCTCCATGCGCCGCCAGAGCTCTGCGCAAGCCTCATAGTGCCGCGGCTCCGTGGTGCGGATGAAGTCGTCGTTGGAGAGCCCCAGCACCTGCGCCATCTCGACGAAGCGCGCGGCATTGCGGTCGGCGAGCGCCCGCGGCGTCAGGCCCTCTTTCGCGGCCGTCTGCGCCATCTTCAGGCCGTGTTCGTCGGTGCCCGTCAGGAAGAAGACGTCGCGGCCATCGAGGCGCTCGAAACGCGCGATGGCATCCGTCGCGATAGCCTCGTAGGCGTGGCCAATGTGCGGCACGCCGTTGGGGTAGGAGATCGCAGTCGTGATGTAGAATTTGTTCTGCCCGGTCATGGCAGCACCTTTCGTCGTTCGGCTTCGGCGGTTGTCTGTGGGATCGGCGGGCGCGCGCGGGCGCACGCCTCACCGCATTCGGCCTGAATGCGCCGGCGACGGACCCGAAAAGGGCGGATGACGGGCAGGTACGGCGGTCATCTCGGAGAGGCTCGGTTGCAGACGGGAGGCCTGCTAGCACGAAACGGCCGCCGGCGCCATATCGGCCGGCCTTCGCGACGGCTAGACCTCGATCGTCCCCTCGGCCACACGAACGGCGTGCCCGCCGATGCGCACGGCGGCGAGGTTACCCCCTTCCACCGTGAACGACAGGGCGATGAAGCTCGGCCGCCCCATCTCGAAGCCCTGCTCGATCGTCCGCTTGTGGTGCCCGTCCGGACACTGGTCGAAGCGCTGGATGACGCCGGCGAAGTTCACGGCGGCCGAGCCCGTTGCCGGGTCTTCGGCGATCCCCATGGCGGGGGCGAACATGCGGGCGTGGAAGGCCGACGTGGCGTGCACGGTCTGCCGGCAGTAGAGATAGGCACCGACCGGGCTCTGGCCGGAGAAGGCCGCATCCCAGGAGGCCTGGGCGACACGGGCCTTGGCGATGGCCTCCAGCGACGCGACCGGGACGAAGACGAACGTATTCCCCGCGGTGTAGCGGCTGGGCTTGTGGTTTTCGAAGCCGATCTCGGCCGGGATCAGGCTGAGAGCGGCGGCGAGGCGCTCGTTCGATAGCACGGAGCCCGAATCCGCAGGCAGCTTCGGCGCGTCGAACTCGGCGAAGGGCTGCTGGCCCGCCCGCGAGCGCACGCCGACGCGCACGGGGCCAATCCCCTCCTCCAGCACGACGAGGCTGTCCCGTTCCCCGCCGTTGTCGTTGCTGGGCGTCGGGTTGCGCAGGTCGGCGAGCAGCACGGCCGTACCGACCGTCGGATGCCCGGCGAAGGGCAGTTCGGCGGCCGGCGTGAAGATGCGTACGCGCGCGGTATGCGCCCGGTTCTGCGCCTTCAGCACGAACACCGTCTCGGGCAGGTTGAATTCCCGCGCAATGGCTTGCATCCGGTCGGCGGACAGCGCATCGGCCTCGAGCACGACCGCCAGGGGATTTCCGGCAAAGCGCGTCTCGGTGAAGACGTCCAGGACGTAGTAGGGAAGCCGCATCGTGGTTGCCTTTCGGCTCGCTGTGAAGGCCAGGCTCTAGCAGGATTCCGCGCCCGCTTCCAACCGTTAAGCTCTTGAAGAGAAAAAAGGAAGCTTCCTGCTCACGATGTTTCGGCGTGTTTCAGAGTTGTGTTTCGGGTGCCAAGAGATTGCCACACGCGAGCCGCCCTTCCGCCCCGCGACGCACGGTAAGTCGGACGCAGAGCGAAACTCGTTTGGCCGCTTCGGGTTGATGCGCCCGGGCCAGGGCTGAGGCGACTTGCCGGCCCTGGTTCCTGACGTTCCCGAGCGGACTTGCGAACCGGAGCGCGTGGAGCCTTCACGCACTCCGATCGGGAGGTGGCGAGGGGCCCCCGCATCCACGCCATCTCCCGTCTCGCAATCGGTCGGGGTATCCGAGAGGGAAATCAACATGCACTTTTCGCGCACCGTCCTGGGCGGTCTCACGGGCGTTCTGCTGGCCACCACATGTGCCGCGGCTGCCGATCTCGAGGGGCCGCGGCCCTACCGCGGCATGCGCGATGAACCCTACACGCCGCCCGTGTCCTGGACCGGCTTCTACGTGGGTCTCCACGGTGGCTACGGCTTCTCCAACGCCGACTGGGACTTCTACTCCGCCTCGCTGACGAACCCCGGCACCGGCAGCGTGCTCGGCGGACAGATCGGCTACAACATCCAATCCGGCCGGCTCGTATATGGCCTCGAAGCCGATCTCTCGAGCACCTGGATGAACGGTTCGGACGGCTGCGGCGGCGGCTATACCTGTCGTCACGACCTGAACTGGATGGGCTCCATCCGCGGCCGCCTCGGCTTTGCCTTCAATGACAATCGCACACTGTTCTACGGAACGGGCGGCGTCGCCTGGGCGGATGCCAAGTTCTCAAGCCGCGATTCTGCCGGCGTGCCGTTCGGCAGCGACTATTCGGTGACGAAGCAGGGCTGGGTCGCCGGTCTCGGCGTCGAGCACATGCTCAGCCCCAACCTCACCATGCGCCTCGAATATCTGAACTACAGCTTCAACGACATCACGGCGCCCGCCGGCACGCTCGATGCGGCCGCGACGAAGATCGACCTGTCGTCCCAGGTCATTCGCTTCGGCGTCAATCTGAAGTTCTAGCGCTGCCGGCGCCAGTGGCATCCTGCCGGATCGCCAGGAGCACCCTGTTGCGCTAGAAGGCTGGCGCATTCGCCAGGAGGTCCCGCCATGCGCACACCCAGCCTCGTGTCGGCCGTTGCGGCCGCCCACCCCTCCGATGCCGAGCAGCATTTCGGCGCCAAGCTCGCCTTCGAGACGGACTGCTGGGACGTGCACGAGAGTTTCCGCACGGGCAGCGCCGACTTCGTGCTGCTGGACGTGCGGGGACCGAATGCCTATGCGCGCGGCCACGTGCCCGGCGCCCTGTCGCTGCCACATCGGCTGATCTCGTCCGAGCGCATGATGGAGTGGCCGCACGAGACGCTGTTCGTCGTCTATTGCGCAGGCCCGCATTGCAACGGTGCCGACAAGGCAGCCTATGCGCTCGCCCGTCTCGGTCGCCCCGTGAAGATCATGATCGGCGGCATCACCGGTTGGGCCGACGAAGGCTTTCCCTTCGAGACGAGCAGCACGGTCGAAGCCTGATCAGTCGAACGACGGCCGCGACCGGCGCAGCGCCTTCACGCCGGAGCGGTGCTTCTTTCCCTCCTTGCGCCGTACCTTGGAGGCCAACGTCGGCCGCGTGGCCTTGCGCACCCGCGGCGTATGCGCGGCTTCTCGCAACAGAGCGACGAGCTTCTCGCGCGCGTCTTCGCGGTTGCGCGCCTGGCTGCGAAAGCGGTCGGAGCTGATCACCAGCACACCGTCGGCCGTCAGGCGCCGTCCCGCAAGCGTCGCGAGACGCGCCCGCATGCCCTCCGGAAACGTGGCGCGCGCGGTATCGACGCGCAACTCCACGGCCGTGGACACCTTGTTCACGTTCTGCCCGCCGGGCCCCGAGGCGCGCACGAAGCTCTCGCTGATCAGCGCCTCGTCGAGGACGATGCTTGAGGTTATGCGCAGCATGTGAATTGGGTCATGAGTGTCGTCCCGTGCTCGTGCTAGAAATGCCCGAGCCTACCCTTTCCTCGCATCAACGATTTTCAAGGCCTGCCGATGACGGATGCCGCGCGCGACAACTTAACGAAGCTTCTCGACGTGATGGCGGCGCTGCGCACCCCCGGCACCGGCTGCCCCTGGGATCTCGAGCAGACCTTCGAAACCATCGCACCCTATACCATCGAGGAGGCCTACGAGGTGGCCGATGCCATCGCCCTCAAGGACCTCGGTGCGCTGAAGGACGAACTCGGCGACCTCCTCCTGCAGGTCGTCTACCACGCCCGCATCGCCGAGGAACAAGGCGCCTTCGACTTTGCCCAGGTTGCAGCAGCCATCACGGCGAAGATGATCCGCCGGCATCCGCACGTGTTCGGGACGCCCGAGGAGCGCGCCGCCGGCGCCGCCCCGGGCTTTTGGGAACGCCTGAAAGCCATCGAGAAGGCAGAACGAGCGATGGCGGGCGACGGCACTCCACCGCTGGTGGGCAGCAAGGTGTTGGCCGATGTCCCCCTCGCCCTGCCGGCGCTCACGCGGGCCGTCAAGCTGCAGGCCAAGGCCGCCCGCGTGGGATTCGACTGGCCGTCGATCGCCCCGGTCTTCGATAAGACTCGCGAGGAGCTTTCCGAACTCGAAGAGGCTATCGCCAAGGGCGAAATCGGCACGGATGATGCCATCGCCGAGGAACTGGGAGACCTCATGTTCGTGATGGCGAACATCGCCCGCCACCTGAAGGTCGATCCCGAAACCGCCCTGCGCAAGGCCAACGAGAAGTTCGTGCGCCGCTTCGCCCACATCGAGGCGGCACTCGCCAAGAACGGCCGCACGCCCGAGCAATCCGACCTCGCCGAGATGGACCGCCTCTGGGACGAAGCCAAGGCGCACGAGCGCGGCAAGCCCCCTTCAACCTGAGGTCGGTCAGTCCCGACCAATGATGCAAAACCGGCATGGGAATGATGCCGCGCACGGCACCCCCTGTGCCCACACGTCGTATTGCCAAGCACCAGGCGAACCGCATATTCAGCCTACGTTCCAGCAAGATGTGGGACCCCATGGGGCAGCCGCTCAGACACAACCAGCTCATCTCCACGACCGATGCCGGGCAGATGGAAGCGGCCCTGCGCCGCTCGTTCGACACCCGCCATTTCGATCTCGGCAATCCGCGCTGCGACTTTGCGGCGGAGGCCGGGCACCGCCAGTTCGATCCCGACATCGGCCTCAGTTATTGCGCCTACGACGGCGATGTCGACGTCGAATTTCCCGAATCGAAGCTCGTGCGGGTGTACGTCGGCCTCGCCGGCCAGGCCGTACACAGCGCCCCCGGCTATGACGGCCACCTGCAGCCCGGCAGAAGCATTCTCCTGGGCTCGCACGTCCCCGTGCGCTCGCGCTTCCAGACCGGCGTGCGCCAACTCGTCCTGCGTGTCGAGCAGGCCTCTCTCGCTAGGACCCTCGAAGCTTTGTCCGGCCGCCCCATCGTCGGACCGGTAACCTTCCGCTCGGAAGCCGCGATCGGCGACGCGCTCGCGCCGGTGCAGAGCCTCATCGACATCCTGGCCCAGCACCTCGACGAGCCGGCCTCCCCTGCCCGCAATCTCCTCGAGCGCGAGTTGCTCCAGGCCGTTGTCGTCGCCCTGCTGACGGGCGTCCCGCACAATTTCTCGAACCTCCTCGTCGGCCCGACCCAGGATGCGCCCCGCTCCAAGGTCGATCGGGCCGAAGCGTACATTGCCGCAAACTGGGACAAGCCGCTGTCGATCGAGGCCATCGCGCGCGAGGTCGGCTGCAGCGTGCGCAGCCTTTTCAAGGGCTTCCAGACCGAGCGCGGCTATACGCCGATCCTGTTCCTGCGCCGCAAGCGCCTGGAACGCGCCCACGACATGCTGTTGCAGCCGGCGGGCCAACTGTCCGTGGCCGATGTCGCGACCGCCTGCGGCTTCAGCAACGCCGGCCATTTCGCGCGCTACTACCGCGAGCAGTACGGCGTCCTGCCCTCGCTCACCCTCCGCCTCGGCCGCTCGCACTGAAATTCACACCGATGCGTTCCCGGAAGCCGTGCGCAGGCACGGCCGTCCGGGACCTTGCAGCGTGAAGTAAAAACCCGCCGGCAGCCTATTCCGCCGCCTTGCGCTGGCGGCGCCGCGCCCGCGGCCGGCGCGGGACGATGCCGGCCCGTTTCAATTGCCCGTCGAGCTTGCCGCGCAGTGTCGGATCGATGCGGATCTCGACGGTGAGGAAGCCGTCGTCGCTCGCCTGGCGGCCCAGCAGCTCCGCATTGTCGTGCAGCCAACTCAACAGCCGGCCTTCCTGCGGTGGCACGTCGATCAGGAGGCGTTCGTCGCTCCCGCCGAGCCGCGCGTCAATGGCCGCCGCCAGATCGTCGAGGCCCGTCCCCTCGGTCGCCGAGACCAGGATCTCGCCGCGTGGTGAGCGGGCCTGCGCTCGGCGCGCTTCGAGATATTCCTCGCGGCTCAGCAGATCGGCCTTGTTCCACACTTCCAGCAACGGCGTCGCCGCGGCTTCCGCGTCGATGCCGAGTTCGGCCAGCACGCTCACCACGTCCTTGCGCTGGGCTTCCGTCTCGGGATGGGCGATGTCGCGCACGTGCAGGATGAGATCGGCGGAGACGACTTCTTCGAGCGTCGCGCGGAAGGCGGCCACCAGCGCCGTCGGCAGATCCGAAATGAAGCCCACCGTGTCCGACAGGATCACGCGGCGGCCCGACGGCAGCTTGATCTCGCGCATCGTCGGATCGAGCGTCGCGAACACCTGGTCCTTGGCGAGCACGCTTGCCCCCGTCAGCCGGTTGAAGAGCGTGGACTTGCCGGCGTTCGTGTAGCCGACGATCGCCACCACCGGGAACGGGACGCGGCGTCGTCCGGCGCGATGCAAAGCGCGCGTCTTCACGACCCGCTCGAGTTCCTTCTCGATCTTCTCAATGCGCTCCTCGATCATGCGGCGATCGAGCTCGATCTGCGCTTCGCCCGGGCCACCGAGAAAGCCGAACCCGCCGCGCTGCCTTTCGAGATGGGTCCAGGTCCGGACCAGCCGGCTCTTCTGGTAGGTCAGATGCGCCAGTTCGACCTGCAGCCGCCCTTCCCGCGTCGCCGCCCGGCGGCCGAAGATCTCCAGGATCAATCCGGTCCTATCTAGGACCTTGCACGCCCAGGCCCGTTCGAGATTGCGCTGCTGGATCGGCGAGACGGCGAAATCGACGATGACGAGGCCGATGTCGTTCGCCTTCACGAGGTCGGCGATCTCCTCCACCTTGCCCGAGCCGAACAGCGTGCCGGGCTTCGGGGTCACGAGCGGCACGATGGCCGCGTCCACCACGTCGAGGTCGATGGCATGCGCGAGGCCGACGGCTTCGTGCAGCCGGTCCTCGATGGCGCGCTGGCCGATGCGAGCGGCGCTGCCGGCGGGACCGACCGGCGGTCTTCCCCGGCGATCGGGCACGAGCACGCACACGCGGGTCGGCGGGCGCTGCCGTTCCACGGGCTGTCGGCGTCGCTTGCGCGGCGCGTCTGGATTTTCTTCGCCGATGGCAACCCTATGGGGGTTCGGACTTACTGCGCTTCCGCCGGATCGTTCTCCATGAGGTGCACGGGCTGGCCGGGCATGATCGTGGAGATGGCGTGCTTGTACACGAGCTGCGAATGACCGTCACGGCGCAGCAGGACGCAGAAATTGTCGAACCAGGTGACGATGCCCTGCAGCTTGACGCCGTTGATCAAGAAGATCGTGAGGGGCGTCTTGTTCCGGCGCACGTGGTTGAGGAACGTGTCCTGCAGACTTTGGGCTCGTTCGGCCATTTTTGTTGTCCGTTCTTTTTCAATCCGAGAAGACGGTCCGGTTTCGGCCCCGCCTCGCGCGGCAAAATTGCAGAAAGCCGAGCATGCGCACAAGTGAAATTCATGTGCACACGGTGAACGGCCAAGACTGCGCCTAAAAAATTGTCAGTGCGATGAAATTTCAGCCGATAAATAGTAACCGTTGCGCAGCTTCTGGGCGAGCAAACCCGGCGCGCCATTGCCGACCGGAGCCCCATCGATCGAGACCACCGGCATCACGTGATTGGTCGCCGACGTAATGAAGGCTTCGCGCGCGGCCTTCGCCTCCGCCACCGTGAACGGACGGATCACCAGTTCGAGCTTCTCCTTCTCGATCATGTCGAGCACAACCTGCCGCGTGATGCCGGGCAGGATGTGCGCGTCCGTCTTGCGCGTGATGAGCCGGCCGTCCTTGTCGATGATCCAGGCGTTGGAGGAAGCGCCTTCTGTCACGAAGCCGTCGTCATCCACGAACCAGGCCTCTTTCGCGCCCTGCGCCTTGGCCGTTTCCTTGGCGAGCGAGGCGGGAAGCAGCATCACCGTCTTGATGTCGCAACGGCCCCAGCGGATGTCCGGCTGCGTGATGACCGCGATGCCCTTCTCGGCCTGCGCGTCGGCCTTGGCCTTCGATGCGCTGCGGGCGACGCACACGACCGTGGGCCGAACATCGGGGCCCGGAAACAGGAAGTCGCGCGGCCGTGCTCCCCGCGAAACCTGCAGGTAGACGAGCCCGTCGTGCACGCGGTTGCGCCGCACGGTCTCGCGCAGCACGCGCGACCAGGCCGCAAGTGTCATCGGCGGCGCGATGCGCAGTTCCTTCAGCGACCGGTCGAGGCGCGCCATGTGCCGCGTCTCGTCGACAAGCTGGCCGGCCTTGACCTCCATCACCTCGTAGACGGCGTCGCCGAACTGGAAGCCCCGATCCTCGGCGTGGATGCCGGCCTGGGCATAGGGGGTGTACTGGCCGTTGACGTAAACGACGCGCGTCATCGCTGCGAAAGTCCTTGTTGCTGGTCTTGGATCCAGATGGGTCAGGTGGGGCGCGGCTCAGGCCCGCGCTCCTGCGAGGATACACCGAGCGCCCGCAACTTGCGATGCAGCGCCGAGCGCTCCATGCCGACGAACTCAGCCGTGCGCGAGATGTTGCCGCCAAAGCGGTTGATCTGGGCGAGCAGATACTCGCGCTCGAAGATCTCGCGCGCCTCGCGCAAGGGCAGCGACATCAGGTGCTCGGCCCCGCCGTTGACGGGCAGCGGCACGTTGGAGCCGATCTCTTCGGGGAGCATGTTGGCCGTGATGATCGCATCGGGCTCGCCGCCGGACAGGATCATCAGCCGCTCGATGTTGTTCCTCAGTTCGCGCACGTTGCCCGGCCAGTCGTGCGCCTGCAGCACGGCGATGGCGTCCTCGCCGATCTTGCGCGGGGCGAGGCCCGAGGACTGGGCAAGCTGCCCCACGAAGTACTGGATGAGGGCCGGAATGTCGTCGCGACGTTCGGCGAGGCTCGGCACGCGCAGCGGCACCACGTTGAGGCGATGGTAGAGATCCTCGCGGAAACGGCCTTCCTGCATCTCGCGTTCGAGATCCCGGCTCGTCGAGGAAATGATGCGCACGTCGACCGCCACCTTCGGCCCGCCGCCCACGCGCTGGAATTTCTGCTCGACCAGCACCCGGAGCACCTTGCCCTGGGTCTCGAGCGGCATGTCGGCCACCTCGTCGATGTAGAGCGTGCCGCCATGCGCCTCTTCGAGCGCGCCGACCTTGCGGGGCCCGGAGAGGTCCTCGGTGCCGAACATCTCCTCCTCGACCCGGTCCGGCGCCATGGCGGCCGCGTTGAGCACGACGAACGGCCCGTCCTTGCGATGCGAGGTCTGGTGCATGACCCGCGCGCACAGTTCCTTGCCCGTGCCGGAGGAGCCGCGGATCAGCACACGGCTGTTGGTCGGCGCCACCCGTTCGATCGAGGCGCGCAACTGGTTGATGGCGGTCGACTTGCCGATCATCTCGTTGCTGACGACGGAGCGCTCGCGCAGCTCCCGCACCTCGCGCTTGAGGCTCGAGGCTTCCAGCGCGCGCAGCGTGACGAGGATCAGGCGGTCCGCCTTGAAGGGCTTCTCGATGTAGTCGTAGGCGCCGCGCCGGATGGCCGTGACGGCCGTCTCGATGTTGCCGTGGCCCGAGATGATGACGACCGGCAGCTCCGGGTGCGCCTTCTTGATGATGTTGAGCACCTCGAGCCCGTCGAGACGGCTGCCCTGCAGCCAGATGTCGAGGATCACGAGATGCGGCCGGCGCTCCTCGACGGCCTTCAGTGCCTCGTCGCTGTCGCGGGCAAGACGGGTGCGATGCCCGTCGTCCTCCAGGATCCCTGCCACCATTTCCCGGATGTCGGCCTCGTCGTCAACGATGAGGATGTCTGCTGCCATGTCTCGCTCCTTGGAGCCGTTGTGTGTGGGGGATGGTCAGCGACCGCCGCTTGCGGCGGCAGCCGGGGTTTCGGTTGCGGCAGCGGGTTCGCTGCTGCGGGTGGGAAGCGTGATGCGCACGAGCGCGCCGTGCGTGCGATCGGGCGCCGGCGGGGCATCTTCCAGGGACAGCGTGCCGCCGTGCTGCTCGACACTCTTCTGAACGATGGCGAGGCCGAGCCCCGTTCCTTTGTTGCCCTTGGTCGTCACGTAAGGTTCGAGCAGGCGATTGCGGTTGTGCTTGGGCAGCCCCGGGCCGTTGTCGATCACTTCGATGTCGACATGATCGCCGTGCGTGGTGACGACGGTCTCGATGCGCCCTTTCCAGCCCTCTTCCCGGGCGGAACTCTCCGCATACGACTGCACCGCCTCCTGCGCGTTCTTCACGAGATTCGTCACCGCCTGGGAGATCAGACGCCGGTCGCACATGACGATGATGGGCGACATGCCGACACGCGTCTCGAAGGTGATGTCGGCCGTCGTCACGTGGCGGTCGAGCACGGCGGCGCGCACCACATCGCGGATGTCCTGCTCCTCCATCTGCGGTTTCGGCATGCGCGCGAAGGCGGAGAATTCGTCGACCATGCGCGTCACGTCGCCGACCTGGCGGATGATGGTGTCCGTGCAGCGCTCGAACACCTCGCGATCCTCCTGGATCACGCGGCCGTACTTGCGGCGCAGGCGTTCGGCCGAGAGCTGGATGGGCGTGAGCGGGTTCTTGATCTCGTGCGCGATGCGCCGGGCAACGTCGGCCCAGGCCGACGTGCGCTGCGCCGAGACGAGTTCGGTGATGTCGTCGAAGGTGATGACGGAGCCGTACTGCTCCTCGCCCTGCACCTCATGCGCGAGCCGCGCCGAGAAGGTGCGCTCGTTGCCGGCGATGGTCAGCGTGAGCTGGCTCTGCGCGCGGCCGCGCTGGTCGGCCTCCTCGACCAGGGTCTCGAACTCCGGCACGACGGCCGTGAGCTTGTGTCCAACGAGATCCGCCTCTTCCCGCCCCAGAAGCCGCTGCGCCGACGGGTTCGCGAGCGTGATACGGCCGTCGCTGTCGAGGCCCATGACGCCGGCGGAGACGCCCGACAGCACCGCCTCCATGAAGCGTCGCCGCTCGGTGAGCTGCGTGTTGGCCGTCAGCAATTCGCTGCGCTGCCGGTCGAGTTGCAGCGTCATGTGGTTGAAGTCCGCCGACAGGCGCCGCAGGTCGCCCTCACCGCGGCGGATGGGTAGCACCACGGTGAGATCGCCGCGCGCGACCTGCTGGGCCGCGCCGATCAGACGCCGGATCGGCGCCACGAAGCGTCCCGCGAACCACAGTCCGACCCAGATCGATGCGAGCAGCGCCGTCAGCGAGATCATGAAGTACATGACCCCGTGCGCGAACTTGAGGCCCCCGCGCACTTCGCGCAGCCGCTCGTATTCGCGAACGCCCTGCTCCGTGCGCCGCAGGTGCGTCACGACCTTGGGATCGACGCCGCGGGCGACGTAGAGATAGCTGTCGGGATAGCTTGCGAGCTTGGCGAGCGCGGCCACCCGGAACGTGTTGACCGGCATCAAGAGCGGCACCTGCCCGTTCTCGGCCGCGCGCAGGAGATGCTCCGGCGGCGCCACGTACGGGATCTTCTCGTCCTCGAGCGCCGCGAGTTTCACCGTCCCCTTGCCGTCGACGATGTAGGCAACGGGGAGGTCGCGCAGCGCGGCCTGGGCGAACAGGAGTTGCCGGAGTTTATCCTTGTCGTCCGCCATCTTCGCCGCCGCATCGTCGAGGTCCTTGCCCATGTTGACGATGTCGGTGCGGATGATTTGTCCGTGTTCCTCCAGATACGCGTAGGCGACGTTGAGCGAGTTCTGAACGATGGTCGTCGTCTGCTCGTTGAAGCGGTTGTCGAGCGCGCGGGAGAACGTCGTCGTCGCGGCGATGGCGAGCACGAGGGCCGGCAGCGCCGTGATCAGGCTGAACAGCGCCACGATGCGCGCATGCAGCCGGGCGCCCGGCACCTTGCGCCGCCAGGAGCGCACGAGGCCGATCGCCTGCAGCGCGATGACGCCGACCATGGCGATGATCAGAATGAGGTTCAGTGCGAGAACGATCACCACCACGTCGTCGCGCGGCACGATCGGCGTCAGGTTGGTGAGGATCAGGTACGTGCCGAGCGCCGATACGAGCGACAGGCAGACGACGATGAGGCCCACCCAGAAGGCCTGGCTACCCGCGCCGAGCGGGATCCGGGAGTGTTCGTCCCGCAACGGCTCCAGCGTCGCGCGGACTTCATCGGCGAGAAGGCGCTGGATGCGCCGCCCCAGGTCCGCGAGGCTGGCCAGCAGCCACCCCACGCCCAGGCTGAGCGCCACCCAGGCTCGGGTGCCGGCTATCGTCACCGCTCGGACAATGTCGTTCGTTTGCACCGGAGACGGCTCTCGTTGACGCGGGGCTCCCGCAAGCTTCGGCGCCCACCTGTGCGCCCAAGACGTTGCAGCAAAGCGACCACACAGACAGAAAACACTGTGGCATTTTCGCGACAATTAGGGCTTAGAGGCTGGCCCCTCGAGCGTCAAGAAGCCTCCCGCATTTGCCGGTGGACGGTCGCCGG
>RXJK01000166.1 GCA_003963125.1 Hyphomicrobiales bacterium | reverse complement strand
CATCCGCGTGAATGCCATCTCGGCGGGCCCGATCAAGACGCTGGCCGCCTCCGGCATCGCCGACTTCCGCTACATCCTGAAGTGGAACGAGTACAACTCGGCCCTGCGCCGCACGGTGACCATCGAGGAGGTCGGCGACAGCGCGCTGTACCTCTTGTGCGATCTCGGCCGCGGCGTGACGGGCGAAGTGCACCACGTCGATGCCGGCTATCACGTCCAGGGCATGAAGAATGAAGATGCCCCCGACATCTCGGTGATGAAGAACACCGACTGAGCGGCGTTGCCACTCCCCAACTCGAATGCATTCCCGGAAGCCGTGCGCGAGCACGGCTATCCGGGATCTTGATAGGTGAGATCTGTCGGCGACGGGGAAAGATCCCGGCTCTCGCTGCGCTCGGCCGGGAAAGCATAAGGGAGAGGGCTTCGCGCCTCTTCTGGCCTAGCTCTTGCTCCTGCTCCCGGCGCGCTTCGCCACGGCCTCGTGCAGGTTGTTGTGCTTGAGGCTGCCGACCGGATCGATCTCCACGATCTCCAGTGACAGGCCGAGCGGCCGACGCGTGAACACCTCCGCCGTGACGGACTTCAACCGCTCGAAAATCAGCTCAGCCGCCTTCTGGCGCACCTCGGGCGCGCGGCCCATGCCGATGCGCGCCTGCACGTGGATGAAACCGTTGTCGGGATGGCCGTCGGCGATCTTGTAGAGATCGCGCCGGGCCGCGCGCACGCGCACGCCGCCGATCGGGAATACGCCGCTGTCGAGCGCGGCCGCGTGCAACGCATCGATCACGCGTCGCATGTCGAGGTCGCCCTCGAGGTTGGCCGAGTATTCGACGATCAAATGCGGCATGGCAGCGTCTTCCTATGTCATCCCCGGCCAGTCCCACAGCTGTCCGGTTTGCATTCGTATGAACCGTCGTGAGTCTCGGCGAACTTGCGTGGATGCCCGCCTGCGCGGGCATGACGGAGAGTGTGTCGCGCCCTTCGCCTCCTCTCAACGTCGCCTCCCGTGGAGACGGGGTCCACGCCAGTGCGAATTGCGATCAGAAGCCGACCTTGTCGGCGCCCTTGAGCTGCAGGATCTCGCGGGCATCCTCGGGGGTGGCGATCTCGAGGCCGAGTGCCTCGATCATCTGCTTCACCAGCGTCACTTGCTCGGCGTTCGATTTCGCGAGACGTCCGGGACCGGCCCACAGGCTGTCTTCGAGGCCGACGCGCACGTTGCCGCCGAGCGACAGGGCCTGCATGGCGATGGGCAGCTGATTGCGGCCGGCGCCCAGCACGCTCCATTCGTACTCGTCGCCGAAGAGCCGATCTGCCGTGCGCTTCATGTGCGCGACGTCTTCCGGATGCGGGCCGATGCCGCCCAGGATGCCGAACACCGACTGGATGAAGAACGGCGGCTTGACGAGGCCGCGGTCGGCGAAGTGGCGCAGCGTGTAGAGATGACCGATGTCGTAGCACTCGATCTCGAACCGCGTGCCGTTCTCGGCGCAGGTCGTCAGGATGTTCTCGATATCCTTGAAGGTGTTCTTGAAGATGCGGTCGTGCGAGCCCTCGAGATAGGGTTTCTCCCAGTCGAACTTGAAGTCCTTCGTCCGCTCCAGCATCGGGTAGAGGCCGAAGTTCATGGAGCCCATGTTGAGCGAGGCGACCTCCGGCTTGAAATAGGCGCAGGGCTGCAGGCGCTCTTCGACGAGCATGGTTGGCGCACCGCCGGTGGTGATGTTGATGACGGCGCTGGTGCGCTGCTTGATCACCTTGAGGAACGGCTCGAAGGCCTGCGGTGACTGGTCGGGCTGCCCGGTCTTCGGATTGCGCGCGTGCACGTGCACCAGCGCGGCACCGGCTTCGGCCGCGCCGACGGCGGCATCGGCGATCTCCTCCGGCGTAATCGGCAAGTGCGGCGACATCGACGGCGTGTGAATTGCGCCCGTGACGGCGCATGTGATCATCACCTTGCGTTTCCTGCGAGCCATGCCGCCTCTCCCTTTTCGTTGCTGTTCGTGATCTTCGCGCTTATTCCGGCTTGCGCGCAGCCTTCAATTTGTGGGCTTTCAGGGCCGCCAGGCGGCCATCCCGCCACGTACTCAGCCGCGCGATGCGCTCCGGCGTCTGCGCGCCGGTCCACTCCGACATGATCTTGTCGACCGTATCGGCACGGAAGGGATTCTTGTCGCCGCTCTGCCCCGCGGTTTCCGCGAGCGACGCGCTATAGCGCGCGCAGTAGTCCGGAATGCCTCCCGGCGCATTGAGTTCGATGGTTTCGAACGGACCCATGAACGACCAGCGCAGGCCGAGCCCGTCCCTAATGGTCTTGTCGACGTCTTCGGGGCTCGCGATGCCGGCGCCGACGATGCGGAAGGCCTCCGCGAGCAGCACGGCCTGCAGGCGGTTGAGGACGAAGCCCGGCTCCTCCCGCTTCAACACGATGGGCACCTGCGCCGCCTCCTCATAGATCGCCTTGGCACGCGCGATGGCCGAGGCATCGGTCCACGGCGCGGGCGACAGCTCGACGATGGGAATGAGATGCGGCGGGTTCGCCGGATGCGCGACGAGGCATCGTCCGCGGCCTTGAAGCTTTTCCGTGAAACGCGAGGCCATGATGAAGGATGTCGAAGAGACGAGGATCGTGTCGGGGCCGGCGCAGCCGTCCATCTCGGCGAACAGAGCCTGCTTGGCCTCGATCGTTTCGGGCCCGCTCTCTTGCACGAGCGCGGCGCCTTGCACCGTAGCGGCGAGATTGTCCGCGATGGAGATGCGCCGCTCCGCCTGGGGATCAGCAGCGATGATACCGAGGTCGGCAAGATTGCGCAGCTCGGTCAGGATATGCGACTTCGCCGCCTCCGCGGCTTTCGCGCTCGGATCGTAGAGCGCGACGTCGAAGCCGTGGCCCGCGAATACGGTTGCCCAGGAGCGGCCGATGAGCCCCGCGCCGACGATGCCGATCTTCGTCATGGTGTCCTCCCGCGGGTTCGTTTTCGAGCCCTTTACGGCTGCACGATAGCGCGCGACGTGTACGCCGTGTTGCATCCCAAATGGGCAAGCTGATTTGCCCGCCGCTGCCTTGTTGGCAACTGTGATCACAATTAGACTGCGCGGGACATGCAAGATTGTCCAGGCCTTGCTGGCCCGGAGGCCGCGATCTCTTCGCATGGCGTCTCGCGCTGCAACTGCGTCATCGTCTTGGATGCGTTGCGTTCTTGAAAGTGTGTTTGTCGGGAGAGGCTCTCCGCATGTCGCTCGTCGCCCCCGTCATCGAAGAGGAGCCGTCGACGCTCGGCAGCCAGGTCTATGCGGACCTGAGCGGCTTGATCATGCGGGGAGAATTGTCTCCCGGCGACAAGCTGTCGTTGCGCTCGATAGCCCTTCGGCTCGGCGTCTCGATGCAGCCGGTGCGGCACGCCGTCGACAGGCTTGTCGCCGACCAGGCGCTGGAAGTCCTGCCGAACCGCGCCGTGCGCGTGCCGATCATGACGACGGCGCGGCTCGAGGAGATCACGCGCATCCGTATCGCCATCGAGGGCTTTGCCGTGGAAGAGGCGGCAGGCGCGTGGACGCCCGCCGATATGGCCGAGATCGAGCGGCACGATGGGATTTTCCGGCGCGAGTGCCGCAAGCGGACGCCCGATCTTGCCCGCGCCGTGATGGCCAATCGGGATCTGCATTTTTCCATCTATCGCGCGGCCGCGCTTCCCTCGCTCATGCCGATCATCGAGGGCCTGTGGCTGCGCGTCGGCCCGGTGCTCAATCTCGACATGCGGGCAAGCCCCGAGCGCATCAAGCAGGGCGCCGGGCGCTGCCATGCCGACATGATGGCGGCGCTCGAGCGGCGCGACGGCAAGCGCGCGCGCCTCGCGTTGACGGCCGACATATCGGGCGCGGCGGAATTCATCGTGAGCCGGGGCATTCTCCCCTGAGGCCAAGAACAGCGAGGATGGGATGGATCTCGGCATCGGGGGGCTGCGCGTCCTCGTCACGGCCGGCGCGAACGGCATCGGGCTCGCCATAGCCCGCGCGTTCCTGCGCGAAGGTGCGAAAGTGCACATCTGCGATGTGGATCGCCCGGCGCTGGCGGCGCTGGCCTCGTCCGATCCGGCGCTGACGCAGAGCGTGTGCGATGTTTCCGACCGGCAGCAAGTCGCGGCCCTCTTCGACGAAGCCTTGAAGAACCTTGGCGGGCTCGAC
>RXJK01000010.1 GCA_003963125.1 Hyphomicrobiales bacterium | reverse complement strand
GCCGAACACTTCCTCGCGCCCGATAGTCATGTCGTTCTTCACGTCGGCGAACACAGTGGGACGAACATAATAGCCCTTGTTGAGCCCTTCCGGACGGCCGAGACCGCCCGTCACCAGCGTCGCGCCTTCGTCGATGCCGGCCTTGATCAGGCCCTGGATCTTCTCCCACTGGATCTTGTTGACGACGGGACCCATCGTCGTGTCGGCAGCCCGCGGATCGCCGACCTTCGCCTTCTCGGCGACGCTTTTCGCCACGGCTGCCGCCTCCTGCATCTTCGAGAACGGCACCAGCATGCGCGTCGGCGCGTTGCAGCTCTGGCCTGAGTTGTTGAAGCAGTGCGCCGCGCCACCCGCGACGAGCTTCGTGAAATCGGCGTCCTCCAGGATGATGTTCGGCGACTTGCCGCCGAGTTCCTGCGTCACGCGCTTCACCGTCGCCGCCGAGCGCTGCATCACGTCGATGCCGGCCCGCGTCGAGCCCGTG
Organism: Hyphomicrobiales bacterium; assembly: GCA_003963125.1. GTDB lineage: Bacteria > Pseudomonadota > Alphaproteobacteria > Rhizobiales > Hyphomicrobiaceae > AWTP1-13. Next base: position 3,481 of record RXJK01000010.1, on the reverse strand, counting down.
AACGACATCATGTCGATGCCCGGATGGCTGCTCATGGCCGCACCCACATCGGGGCCGAGGCCGTTGATCAGGTTGAACACGCCCTTCGGCACGCCGGCTTCGTGCAGCACTTCGGCGAACAGCAGCGCCGAGGTCGGCGTGTACTCGGACGGCTTCATCACCATGGTGCAGCCGACGGCGAGCGCAGGTGCCACCTTGCAGGCGATCTGGTTCAAGGGCCAGTTCCACGGCGTGATCATGCCCACCACCCCGATCGGCTCGCGCACGATCATCGCCGTGCCGAGACGCTCCTCGAAGTCGTAGGACTTCAGCACTTCGAGCGTCGTCATGATGTGGCCGAGGCCGGCGCCGGCCTGGAACTTCTCCGCGAAGCCAAGGGGCGCGCCCATCTCGTCGCTGATGGCGCCGCCGATCTCCTTCATGCGCTTCTTGTAGACGTCGATGATCGCGGCCAGGAGATCGATGCGCTCCTGTCGGCTCGTCATCGAGAAGCTGTCGAACGCGCGCCGCGCCGCGGCCACGGCCTTGTCGACGTCGGCGGCCGAGCCGAGCGCGATCTCATGGATCGGCTCTTCCGTGGCGGGATTGACGACGGGCAGCGTCTTCTTCGCGACCGGGTCCACCCAGGCGCCGTCGATATAGAACTTGCTGTGCTGGACCATCTGGCAATCCTTCCCTGTGACACGGTTTTTGCTGCCAACTTCATCCGCCAACCGGCTCCGGAAAGCAACCGGGGAAGTTGCACGTCAGCTTGGCGCTACGCGGCGAAAACCAGCAAATTCCGGCTGGCGCGCCAGCATCTTGGGCGACTATCATGGCCGCAAAACACGTGCGGCCCGGCCGCCCTGAGGAAACGCCTGGGAAAGCATCAATAGGCATGAGCGAAAGCCACCAAGCGGCGCGGACGCTGCTCGAACCCGCGCGCGAGATCCCCGTTCACGGGGCCTACGAGGTCGTCGTGCTGGGCGGCGGCCCTGCCGGCATCGCCGCGGCGACCGCCGCCGCACGCGCCGGGCGCCGCACGCTGCTGATCGAGCGCTACGGCTTCCTCGGCGGCATGGGCACAGCGGCGGGGGTCACCAACTTCTGCGGTCTGCACGCGAACGTGCAAGGCGAGCACCGCCGCGTCGTCGAAGGCATCGCCGCCGACTTGCTCGACCGCATCGATCGCCTGGGCGGCCTCAACGCACCGCACCGCGTGCTCGGCCGCATCGATGCCCAGGCCTACGACACCTCCGCCTACAAGCTCGCCGCCGACGACCTGCTCATCGCTGCGGGCGTCGAGATCCTGTTCCACGGGCTCGCCGCCGGCGTGCAGATGGAGAGCGCGGACCGCATCGCCGCTCTCTTCGTTGAGACCAAGTCGGGCCGCCGCGCGATCCTCGGCGACCTCTTCATTGATTGCTCCGGCGACGGCGACATCGCGGCGTGGGCCGGCGCGCCCTACGAGGTGGGCGACGGACAGGGCAACCTGCTCTATCCCTCCGCCATGTTCCGCATCAACGCGGTCGACACTGCGCGCGTCGATCACGACTGGGGCGCCCTTGCCCGTCTGATGGCCGAGGCCGAGCGCACCTCGAACCGCCGCTTTCCGCGCAAGTCACCCATCGTGCGGCCGCAGAAGAATGGCATCGAATGGCGCGCGAACATGACCCAGGTCGCAGGCGAAGACGGCCGCGCCATCGACGGCACCAACGCGGAAGAACTTTCTCAAGGCGAGATCATCGGCCGTCGGCAGATCGCCGACGTCTTCCAGTTCCTCAAGACCGTACCGGGCTTCGAGCAGTCCTACATCGTCGACATCGCGCCCCAACTCGGCATCCGCGAGACGCGCCGCATCCAGGGCGCCTACATGCTCAGCGAGGACGACGTGCTGGGCTGCGCCGATTTCGACGACAGCATTGGCGTCAACGGCTGGCCGGTCGAAGCGCATGTCGCGGGCGACGTGGTCTTCAAGTTCGCCCCCGTGGGCTCGCGCGGCTTCAACGAGCTGCCCTACCGCATGCTGCTGCCGCAGAACGTGGCGAACCTGCTCGTCGCCGGCCGCTGCGCCTCCATGACCCACATGGGCCAGTCCGCTGCCCGGGTATCGGGCGCGTGCTTCGTCATGGGCGAAGCCGCCGGCACGGCCGCCGACATGGCCCTCGCCACCGGCACCACGCCGGCAAACATCGACATCCCCGAACTCCAGGCACGCCTGCAACGCGCAGGCGTCTTCCTGGGCCGGCCACGCTAACCGCTACCTCCCCCTCTCCCCGTTCACGGGGAGAGGGTCGGGGCCTGCCCTCGGCGAAGGCCGAGGGTGAGGGGCAGAAAAAGACGACAGCGAGAGAGAGATGAAGACGTGAGACTGACGCTGAGACTTCTAGCCCCGCTCTTCGCGCTCGTGGCGCTCGCCGCGCCTGCCACAGCCCAGACCGGCTGGCCCTCCAAGCCCGTCAAGATCATGGTGCCTTTCGGACCGGGCTCCACGCCCGACCTCGTCGCGCGCTTGCTGGCCGAGTTCTACCAGCAGGAACTCCAGGGCTCGACCTTCATCGTCGAGAACAAGCCCGGCGCCAGCGGCAACCTCGGCACCGAGGCCGTCGCCAAGGCCGAGCCCAACGGCGCCACCATCGGCGTCTCCATCGGCGGCCCGCTCGCCATCAACACGATCCTCTTCAGCCACCTGAAGTACGATCCCGGCAAGGAGATCGCGGCAGTCTCGCAGCTGATCACCCAGTCGAGCATCCTCGCGGTCAACAAGAGCATGGGCGTCGCGAGTGTCGCCGATCTGGTGAAGGCGCTGAAGGCCGACCCGCAGAAGTACACGTTCGGCTCCATCGGCGCCGGTTCGCTCTCGCATCTCGCCATGGAGGCCATCGCCCAGAAGGCCGACGTGAAGATCGTGCATCTGGCGATGCAGGGTTCGCCCGCCGCCATGACCGCCCTCATGCGCAACGACGTGCAGTTGGCCTGTCTGCCCTCGATCGCCGTGACGCCGCAGGCGGGCTCTGGCGACATCAAGATGCTCGCCGTCTCCACCGCCAAGCGCTCGCCGTTCGTCCCGGAGCTCCCGACGCTGAAGGAGAGCGGCATCGACGTCGAGGCGGACACCTGGATGGGGCTCATCGCGCCTGCGGGCGTCTCGCCTGAGATCATCGACAGGTTGCACAAGCTGACCGTGAAGGCTCTCGCCGCGCCCCAGGTCAAGGAGCGCCTCGCCGCCCTGCAGATGGAGCCCGTCGGCAGTTCGCCCGCCGAATTCCGTGCCTTGATCGACGCCGAAATCTCGCGCTGGGCCCCCGTCATCAAGGCCGCCGGCATCAAGATCAACTGAGCCCGCTTCGCCGCACGTCTTGCACTCCCCCTGTCATCCCGGACGGTGCACAGCACCGATCCGGGACCCAGCGCGCCGACACTGCGTTCCCGAAAGACGCGCGCCTCAAGTTGGTTGGAGCACACATCCCCAAAGCTGCAGCAAGAGGTGAAGTGGGCCCCG
>RXJK01000338.1:4366-7935 GCA_003963125.1 Hyphomicrobiales bacterium | reverse complement strand
CGCAGGTCGATCACTTCGGCTTCGATGCCATCGCGCGCCAGCGCGTCGGCAGCTTCGAGTGCGTAGTGCATGCCGCGGGCGAACGAGACGATCGTCACATGGCGGCCTTCGCGGGCGATGCGCGCCTTGCCGATGGGGACGAGCCACTCGCCCTTCGGCACGGGCGCGGACGTTCCGTAGAGGATCTCGTTTTCGAGGACGAGGACGGGGTTCGGGTCGCGGATGGCGGACTTGAGCAGCCCCTTGGCATCGGCGGCATTGGAGGGCGCCACGACCTTCAGGCCCGGCACGTGCGCGTACCACGCCGAGTAGCATTGGCTGTGCTGGGCCGCGACGCGGGCTGCGGCGCCATTGGGCCCGCGGAAGACGATCGGGCAGCCGAGCTGGCCGCCGGACATGTACAGCGTCTTGGCGGCGGAGTTGATGATCTGGTCGATCGCCTGCATGGCGAAGTTCCACGTCATGAACTCGACGATGGGCTTGAGGCCGGCGAAGGCCGCGCCGACGCCGACGCCGGCGAAGCCCTGCTCGGTGATCGGCGTATCGATGACGCGTTCCGCGCCGAACTCCTCGAGCAGGCCCTGGCTGATCTTATAGGCGCCCTGGTACTGGGCGACTTCCTCGCCCATGAGCAACACGTCCTTGTCGCGCCGCATCTCTTCCGCCATCGCGTCGCGCAGCGCTTCGCGCATGGTCATGGTGGTGGTCTCGGTGCCCGGCGCGATCTCGGGTGCCGCTGCGCGGGCCGGTTCAGCGAGGGGCGGCGGCGGGGGAGAGAGGAAGCCGCCGGAGGAGCGCGCGAAGGATGCCGGCGGGGGAGCGGAAGGCGGCGGTGTTTGAGGCTGCCCCTCACCCCGGCCCTCTCCCCGCGGGCGGGGAGAGGGGGAAGAGGAGGCGTCGCCATCGAGAACGGCGATGGGTGTGTTGACCTTCACGCCCTCGGTGCCCGCGGGGATCAGGATGCGCGAGACCTTGCCTTCATCGGAGGCTTCCACCTCCATGGTCGCCTTGTCGGTCTCGATCTCGGCGATGATATCGCCGGCCTTGATGGTCTGGCCTTCCGTGATGAGCCATTTGGCGAGCTTGCCCTCCTCCATGGTGGGGGACAGCGCCGGCATCAGGATCTCAGTGGACATGGGATCTCGGTCTCGCGGGGTTCGTCGGCGGAGCGGGTGTCAGAGCAGGACGTCGGTCACGAGTTCGCGGGGCTCGGGCTCCGGATCGGACTGGGCGAAGTCGGCCGCGGCGTTGACGACCTGGCGGATCTCGCCGTCGATCGCCTTGAGATCGTCCTCGCTGGCGATCCGGCCGTCGAGAAGACGCTTCCTCACCTGCTCGATGGGATCGTGTTCTTCCCGCATCTTCTGCACTTCCTCGCGCGTGCGGTACTTCGCGGGGTCCGACATGGAGTGGCCGCGGTAGCGATAGGTGAGCATCTCCAAAATGTAGGGCCCGTTGCCTTCGCGGACCCAGCGGGCGACGCGGGCAGCGGCGGCCCTCACCGCGCGCACGTCCATGCCGTCAACCTGTTCGCCCGGAATGTCGAACGACAGGCCGCGATGGGAGAAATCGGTGGTGGCCGCGGCGCGCTCGATCGAGGTGCCCATGGCGTACTTGTTGTTCTCGACGATGAAGATGACCGGCAGCTTCCAGAGCTTGGCGATGTTGAAGCTCTCGTACACCTGCCCCTGGTTGGCGGCGCCGTCGCCGAAGAAGGTCATGCAGAGGCGGCCGTTGCGGCGATACTTGTTGGCGAAGGCGATGCCGGCGCCGAGGGGCACGTTGGCGCCAACGATGCCGTGGCCGCCATAGAAGTGCTTCTCCTTGGAGAACATGTGCATCGAGCCACCCTTGCCCTTGGAGTAGCCGCTGCGGCGTCCCGTCAGCTCCGCCATCACGCCCTTGGGGTCCATGCCGCAGGCGAGCATGTGGCCGTGGTCGCGATAGGTGGTGATCATCTGATCGCCGTCCTCGGTCGCCATCTTCATGCCGACAACCACGGCCTCCTGGCCGATGTAGAGGTGGCAGAAGCCGCCGATGAAGCCCATGCCGTAGAGCTGGGCGGCCTTTTCCTCGAAGCGGCGGATCAGCAGCATCTCACGGTAGGCGTGGCGTTCTTCGCCGGGCGTGAAAGGAAGGATCGTGTGCTGGCCGTTCGGGGCTGACATGGGGGGAGACCACCTTTCTGAGGAGCGCGCGGACGGTAGCGCAAGCGCAGTGTCAAAACCAGCAAAGGGCGACCTTCTGCACCACGCGATTTGTGCATTTGCGAAATGCGGAAGGAGCGGGCGTCGGGGAAAGCGTACGCACGGAAAGATAGTGCGTCTGTGACAGTTCCAACGGCCTGCTTTGCACCCCTCTGCGCAAGTGTGGTGTGCGAAAGCCGCGCGTGCATCCGCGAGACGGGGCGCTTGCGGGCGTCTGGCGTATGGTATACCAAAAACCACGACCTCTGTGGCCCTGCCCCCCAATGGTGACGCTTCCCGTGTCCGATACGCAGCTCAAAATTGCCCCGATCGGTGAGGGCTTGAGCCTGAAGGCCCGAGCCTACGAGGCCCTCAAGGCCGCCATCCTCAACATGAACATCTACGCCGACGAGGCCGAGCTTCGCCTCGACGAGCGCGATCTCTCCGCACGCTTCGGTGTGAGCCGCACCCCGCTCAGGGAAGCGCTGGCCCAGCTCGACCAGGAAGGCCTCGTCAAGATCGTGGCCCGCCGGGGCATCTTCATCGTCCGCAAGACCAAGGGCGAGATCCTCGAGATGATCACGGTCTGGGCGGCGCTCGAGAGCATGGCGGCGCGCCTCGCCTGCCGGGACGCAACCCAGGACGAGTTGGCCGAGCTGCACACGCTCGTCGACAAGTTCTCGCAGGACGAGGTCGCCCGGCAGATGGGCGAATACTCGGAAGCCAATATCAAGTTCCACCAAGCGATCATCCGCGCGGGTAAGTGCGCGCTGATCGGCGACATCTGCAACGGCCTGTTCTTCCACATGCGCGCCATCCGGCAACGGACGATCTTCGAGCAGGATCGCGCCAAGCGGTCGATCGTCGATCACACGCTGATCGTGGAGGCGCTGGAGGCGCGCGACGCGGAAACTGCGGAGCGGCTCGTGCGCGAGCATACGCTGAGGCTGCGCGATCACGTCGAGCGCTACGTGCGCGTCGATTGACGGCAGGCCAGCGCACCAACGGTACAATTCAGAAAATCTGCAGGGAGCACGACATGTCGGGACAGGGTAGCCAAGAGCACGGGGATGTCGAGCTGACAGACGGCTTCCATCTCGTCATCGACGCGCTGAAGCTCAACGGCGTCAAGACGATCTACAACGTGCCCGGCATCCCGATCACCGACCTCGGTCGCATGGCGCAGGCCGAGGGGCTGCGCGTGCTCTCCTTCCGGCACGAGCAGAACGCGGGCTATGCGGCCTCGATCGCGGGCTTCCTGACTAAGCAGCCGGGTGTCTGCCTCACTGTGTCCGCACCCGGGTTCCTCAACGGCCTCACGGCGCTGGCGCACGCCACGACCAACTGCTTCCCGATGATCCTGATCTCGGGCTCGTCCGAGCG
>RXJK01000338.1:0-4281 GCA_003963125.1 Hyphomicrobiales bacterium | reverse complement strand
GGGCAGGTGATGCCCGCTGAGGCCGGCAAGAAGTCGCTGGTGAAGGTGATCGACGCGGCGCCGGAGCAGGTGCCCGGACCCGCAGCCGTGAAGCGGGCGCTGGAGGTCCTGAAGGGCGCGAAGAAGCCACTGATCATTCTCGGCAAGGGCGCGGCCTACGCGCAGGCCGATGAGGCCGTAAAGCAGTTCGTCGAGAAGAGCGGCATTCCGTTCCTGCCGATGAGCATGGCCAAGGGGCTGTTGCCTGATACGCATCCCCTGTGCGCCGGCGCGGCGCGCTCGACGGTGCTGAAGGACAGCGACGTCGTGATGCTGGTCGGCGCTCGCCTCAACTGGCTGCTCTCGCACGGCAAGGGCAAGACGTGGGGCGAAGCGCCCAAGAAGTTCATCCAGGTCGACATCGAGCCGAAGGAGATGGATTCCAACGTCGAGATTGCGGCGCCGCTCGTGGGCGATGTCGGCTCGGTGCTTTCGGCACTGCTCGCCGGCATGAGCGACTGGTCGGGCGCGCCGAAGGACTGGGTCGGCGCGATCGCGAAGAAGCGCGAAGAGAACGTCGCCAAGATGGCGCCGCGCTTCATGTCCAACGCCAATCCGATGGACTACTACGGCGCGCTCGGCGTGCTGCGTACCGTGATCAAGGAGCGGCCGGACGCGATCCTCGTCAACGAAGGCGCCAACGCGCTCGACCTGACGCGGGGCGCTGTCGACATGTACCAGCCGCGCAAGCGCATCGACGTCGGCACCTGGGGCGTGATGGGCATCGGCATGGGTTACGCCATCGCCGCCGCTGTCGAGACGGGTAAGCCCGTGCTGTGCATCGAGGGCGACAGCGCGTTCGGCTTCTCCGGCATGGAGGTCGAGACGATCTGCCGGTACAAGCTGCCGGTGTGCGTCGTCATCCTCAACAACGACGGCATCTACCGCGGCACGGACACGAACAAGTCGGGCGGGGCCGATCCGGCCACCACGGTGTTCGTCAAGGGCGCGCGCTACGACAAGATGATGGAAGCCTTCGGCGGCGTCGGCATCAACGCGACGACTCCCGATGAATTGCGCCGTGCCGTGAACGAGGCGCTCGCCTCCGGCAAGCCGACCCTCATCAACGCCGTCATCGATCCGGCTGCGGGCAGCGAAAGCGGCCGCATCGGCAATCTCAATCCGCAAAGCGTACTGACGAAGAAGAAGTAAGGGAGCAGGGCATATGAAGGCACTCGAAGGCGTTCGCATCCTCGATTTCACGCACGTGCAATCAGGACCGACCTGCACCCAGCTTCTGGCCTGGTTCGGCGCCGACGTGATCAAGGTCGAGCGGCCCGGCGTGGGCGACATCACGCGCGGGCAGCTGCAGGACATCCCCAACGTGGACAGCCTGTATTTCACGATGCTGAACCACAACAAGCGCTCGATCACCATCGACAGCAAGAACAAGAAGGGCCTCGAGATCCTCGAGCGCCTCGTCAAGAAGTGCGACGTGCTCGTCGAAAACTTCGCGCCCGGCGCCATGGACCGCATGGGGCTGACGTGGGAGCGCATCCAGGAACTCAATCCGCGCATGATCTATGCCTCGGTGAAGGGCTTCGGCCCGGGGCCCTACGAAGACTGCAAGGTCTACGAGAACGTCGCGCAGTGCACGGGCGGTGCGGCCTCGACCACGGGCTTCCGGGATGGTCCCCCGCTCGTGACCGGTGCGCAGATCGGCGACAGCGGCACGGGGCTGCATCTGGCGCTGGGCATCGTCACGGCGCTCTATCACCGCACGCACTCGGGCAAGGGCCAGCGTGTCGTGTGCGCCATGCAGGACGGCGTGTTAAACTTGGCGCGCGTGAAACTGCGCGATCAGCAGCGCCTCAAGCACGGGCCGCTCAAGGAATACAGCCAGTTCGGCGAGGGCATTCCGTTCGGCGAGGCGACGCCGCGGGCCGGCAACGACTCGGGCGGCGGCCAGCCCGGTCGCATCCTCAAGTGCAAGGGCTGGGAGACGGACCCCAACGCCTACATCTACTTCATCACGCAGGCGCCCGTTTGGGAGGCGATCTGCGATGTGATCGGCGAGCCCGGCTGGAAGACCGATCCGAACTATGCGAAGCCCGCTGCGCGCCTGCCGCGCCTCAACGAGATCTTCGCGCGCATCGAAGCCTGGACGATGACGAAGACCAAGTTCGAGGCGATGGAGATCCTCAACAAGTACGACGTGCCGTGCGGGCCGATCCTGTCGATGAAGGAACTCGCCGAGGACCAGTCGCTGAGGGCAACGGGCACGGTGGTCGAAGTCGATCATCCCACGCGGGGCGCCTATCTCAGCGTCGGCAATCCGATCAAGCTGTCGGACAGCCCGGCGGATGTGAAGCGCTCGCCGTTGCTCGGTGAGCATACGGAAGAAATTCTCGGCAGCGTCCTCGGCTACACGAAGGACGAGATCGAGGACCTCAAGGTTTCCGGCGCCACCGCGCCCCTGAAGAAAGCCGCCGCGGAGTAGCCAGTTGGAGAGAGGCGCGCGCGTGCAACTCCGACACCGTCATGCCCGCGTAGGCGGGCATCCACGCAAGCCCGGAGGGGGCCTGTGCGGTGGTCAAACGCAAGGCCAAGCGACCGTGCGTCTACATGCTGGCGAGCAAGAGAGATGGAGTGCTCTACGTCGGCGTGACGAGTGACTTGGCGGAGCGCGTAAGCCTCCACAAGCAGGAAGCCTTCGACGGCTTTACCAAGAGGCACAAGGTTCACACGCTGGTTTACTTCGAGATGCACGAGACGATGGACGAGGCGATACGGCGCGAAAAGCAGATCAAGAAATGGAATCGCCTGGAAGATTCGTCTCATCGAGCAGATGAATCCGGAGTGGCACGACCTCTGGAACGAGAGTGGCGAGGTGAACGCGAGTGGCTCGGGCGGCAGGGCGCTGTCGGACGAGAAGTTGGAGCGAGAGGATTGAGTGGCGTGGATCCCCGCCTTCGCGGGGATGACGGCGAATGAGAGGTGAGGGCGCAGCCCCACCAACGTCTTGCCGGCCAAGGCAGGCATCCACGCAAGTTGGGTTTGAATGACGACGGTGGCGCAGAGCACACCGCAATAACGGGAGGCGTGAATGCGGATCGTGGTGCATGGGCAGGAGGCCTTCGGCAAGGCCGTGCTGGAACGGCTCTTGGAGCGCGGGGAGAACGTGGTCGCGGTTTGCTGCGCGCCGGACAAGGCGGGCCGGCCCGAGGATCCGCTGAAGACCTTCGCGGTGGAGAAGGGGCTGCCGCTGCACCAGCCGAAAAGCTGGAAGACGCCGGAAGCGCTGGAACTGATGAAGTCGTTCAACGCGGATGTGTGCGTGATGGCGTACGTGCTGCTGTTCGTGCCGCAGCCGGTGCTCGATGCGCCCAAGTACGGCACGTTCCAATATCATCCCTCGCTGCTTCCGGCGCATCGCGGGCCGTCTTCCATCAACTGGCCGATCGCCATGGGCAAGACCCGCACCGGCCTCACCATCTTCTGGCCCAACGAGGGCCTCGATGAGGGGCCGATCCTGATTCAGAAGTCGGTCGAGATCGGTCCCGACGAGACGCTGGGCGACGTCTACTTCAAGAAGCTGTTCCCGATGGGCGTCGATGCCATGATCGAGGGGCTCGAACTGGTGAAGGCCGGCTGCGTGCTGCGGCACGCGCAGAACCTCGCCGACGGCTCCTACGAGAGCTGGTTCAAGAAGGACATCGCCGAGATCGATTGGAACAAGTCCGCGGCCGACATCTACAACGTCATCCGCGCGGCCAACCCCGCGCCCGGCGCCTGGAGCACCGTGAAGGGGGCGAAGGTCGACGTCTTCGACAGCGCCAAGGGGTCGGGCTCGGGCAAGCCGGGTGAGATCATCGGCCTCGACGATCAGGGCATGACGGTTGCCGCCAATGGCGGTGCGATCCTCATCAAGCGGGTGCGCGGGGCGGACGGCAAGAAGGTGGCAGCAGCCGAATGGGCCAAGGCCGCCGGCGTTGCCAAGGGAGACGTCTTCGAGAAGGCGCCGCCGAAGGCCTGACACGACATCGGTGCGCCGGTCGAAGCGCCAGCGCCAACAGCATCCGAGCGCGGGAGGAACCCGCGCCTCCAGCCCATCGCACGCATCATCCGGAGGAACGTATCCATGACGGTGAAGTCTGACATCGAGATCGCCCGCGAGGCGAAAATGAAACCGATCGCGGAGGTCGGCGCCAAGATCGGCGTGCCGTCCGATGCCCTGCTCAACTACGGTCCCTACAAGGCGAAGATCTCGTTCGACTTCATCGAGAAGACGAAATCGAACCG
>RXJK01000301.1 GCA_003963125.1 Hyphomicrobiales bacterium | reverse complement strand
GGATGCCCCATCGCGTTGCCGAGGTTCACGAGACGGCCCTGGCTCAACAGGATGATGCGGCGGCCTGGAGCAAGTTCGATCTCGTCGACCTGGTCCTTGATGTTGGTCGTCTTGAAATTCTTGAGGCTCGCGACCTGGATCTCGTTGTCGAAGTGGCCGATGTTGCACACGATCGCACGGTCCTTCATGGCGCGCATGTGGTCGAGCGTGATCACGTCCTTGTTGCCGGTCGCCGTGACGAAGATGTCGGCGCGCGGCGCGGCCTCTTCCATGGTCACGACCTCGTAGCCTTCCATCGCCGCCTGCAGCGCGCAGATCGGATCGACCTCGGATACGAGCACGCGGCAGCCGGCCTGGCGCAGCGAGGCGGCCGAGCCCTTGCCGACGTCGCCGTAGCCGGCAACCATCGCCACCTTGCCCGACATCATCACGTCGGTGCCGCGGCGGATGCCGTCGACGAGCGACTCACGGCAGCCGTAGAGGTTGTCGAACTTCGACTTCGTCACGCTGTCGTTGACGTTGATGGCGGGCCACAGCAGCGTGCCCTTCTTCTGCATCTCGTAGAGGCGATGCACGCCCGTCGTCGTCTCTTCCGAGACGCCCTTGATCGAGCGGCCGACTTCGCCGAACCAGCCCTTGGGCTTCTCCTTCAGCACCTTCTTGATCAGCGCGAACAGGATCTCCTCTTCCTCCGAGCCCGCCTTCTCGAGGAAGGCGGTGTCGCCGGCTTCCGCGCGCACGCCGAGATGGATGAAGAGTGTCGCGTCGCCGCCGTCGTCGAGGATCATGTTCGGCATGCCGCCGCCGTGCCACTCGAAGAGCTTCAGCGTGTAGTCCCAGTAGTCCTTCAGCGTCTCGCCCTTGACGGCGAACACCGGGGTGCCGGCTTCGGCGATGGCCGCGGCGGCGTGATCCTGCGTCGAGTAGATGTTGCACGAGACCCAGCGCACGTCGGCGCCGAGCGCCTTCAGCGTCTCGATCAGAACGGCCGTCTGGATGGTCATGTGCAGCGAGCCGGCGATGCGCGCGCCCTTCAGCGGCTGCTTGGGGCCGTATTCTTCGCGCGTCGCCATGAGACCCGGCATCTCAGTCTCAGCGATGGAGATCTCCTTGCGGCCGAAATCGGCGAGGCCGATGTCCTTCACGATGTATTCGCTGGCTCGCGCCATGACTGTTCCTCGCTGTTGGCTTCGATGGTTGCTGAAACTGGGCCCGGCGCGGCGACGCACGTGTCGTCCGGCCTCCTGCACGCTCTGCTGGGCGGACGTATACCCAGTCGGGACGACCCTGGCAATAAAGACATAAACAACTCGTTATATCTTATGCCCGAATGCAAGGTGTTCACGGCGAGCGGTCGCCTCGTGATTCTCTCTACACGCACGACGGACCATCCAACTCATTGGCTGATCTACGGATTCCAGTTTTGAGGCAGTCGTTAACAAGCCGTTTAGGCTTTGCGCCTAGCTTCGCCCAGAGCAGCAGCAGGGTGGCGCGACATTAGTCAGCCCCGTCCTGCACACGTCAGCAGCCGGGGGCTCCCATGGACACAACGCGTAAGCTGGGCGTGGCGTTGGCGACCTTCGCGACGCTGTTTGCCGGCGGCGCGCAGGCCGACGGCCTGCTCCGCGGCAGCCTCAAGGACAGCCCATCGACGGCCAAGTCCGCCTGCTCGTACACGTCGAGCGTCGAACTCACGTCCGACTATATGTTCCGCGGCTATTCCCAGTCCGCCGGGCACCCTGCTCTTCAAGGAGAAGTCGAAGCGACCTGCGGCCGCTTCTACGCGGGCGTGTGGGCCTCGAGCCTCGACTGGAACGCCGCCTCGACGACCTACCCGGCACTCCCCAACAACAATGCCAGCCTCGAGGTGGACCTGTCCGTCGGCATCAAGCCGGTGACGGGGCCGATCACATGGGATTTCGGCCTCGTCTACTACGCCTATCCCGGCTCCCGCAGCTTCACCGTCGCTGGCAACAACGATTATCTGGAACTGAAGGCCGGCGCCTCGGCGTCGCCCTGGAAGGATGCCACGCTCGGCGCGACCGTGTTCTACTCGCCCGACTATCAGCACCGCACGGGCAGCGTCTGGACCTTCGAAGGCTCGCTTGCCCAGGTCCTGCCGAAGGTCGATCGCTTCACGCCGACGGTCAACGCCGTGCTCGGCTACCAGGTCGGCAACGACGGCGTCCGCTACGCCGCGCTCTTCGGCAACGGTGAGAGCAGCTACCTCTACTGGAACGCCGGCGTCACGTTCGCTTATGAGAAGTGGTCGCTCGACCTGCGCTACTGGGACACGAACCTGTCGGGCAACGCGGGCGGCTCCGCGTATTGCCGTGGCACCATCTTCCAGTGCGACGACCGCTACGTCGCGACGCTGAAACTCGCGTACTGAGCGGCACTCAGCCGCCGGCGGACGCGACGCGCTTCTCCCGGAAGGCGCGCGGGCCGCTGTCGTGGATCGAGGCGCCGCGCGCGTCGATCGCGACGATCACGGGCATGTCTTCCACCTCGAACTCGTGGATGGCTTCCATGCCGAGATCGGCGAAGGCCAAGACGCGCGCGCTCTTGATCGCCTTGGAGATGAGATAGCCCGCACCTCCGACCGCGATGAGATAGACGGCCCCGTGCTGCGCGATCGCCGCGCGGGTCGCCTCGTCGCGCTCGGCCTTGCCGACCATGCCGAGAAGCCCGGCGCGCCCGAGCCTCATCTCGCTGTAACGGTCCATGCGGTTGGCGGTGGTCGGACCAGCAGGACCGACGGCCTCGCCGCGAACAGGATCGACGGGCCCGACGTAATAGATCACGCGGTTTTCGAGCGAGACGGGCAGCGGCTCGCCGCGGGCCATCATCTCGGCCATGCGCCGGTGGGCGGCATCGCGCCCGGTGAGGAGTTTGCCGCTCAGGAGCAGGCGCTCGCCCGGACGCCAGCGCGCAACGTCCGCCTTGCTGAGCGCATCGAGCGAGACCTGCCGCATGGCGCCGCGCGCGGCGGCTGCGATGCCCGCCGGCCAGTCGGCGAGATCCGGCATCTCGATCCTGGCCGGCCCGGAGCCGTCGAGTGACAGGTGGATGTGCCGCGTGGCGGCGCAGTTCGGAATGAGCGCCACCGGCATCGAGGCGGCGTGCGTCGGAAAGGTGCGGATCTTGACGTCGAGCACGGTCGTAGCGCCGCCAAGCCCCTGCGCGCCGATGCCGAGCGCATTGACCCGGTCGCAGATGTCGAGGCGCATGGCTTCGGTCTTGTCGCGCGGCCCCCGCCGCCGCAACTCGCTCATGTCGAGCGGGTCCATCAGCGCTTTCTTCGCGAGCAGCATGGCCTTCTCGGACGTGCCGCCGACGCCGATGCCGAGCACGCCCGGCGGACACCAGCCGGCACCGAGCGTCGCCACGGTATCGACGACCCATCGCGCGACGTCGTCGGCCGGATTGAGCACGGCGAAGCGCGCCTTGTTCTCCGAGCCGCCGCCCTTGGCCGCGAGCGTGACGTCCAACCCGTCTCCCGCAACGATCTCCACGTTGAGGATCGAGGGTGTGTTGTCGCGCGTGTTGGGCCGCAGGAACAGCGGGTCCGATACGATCGAGGCGCGCAGCGGATTGTCGGCATCGCGATAGGCCTGCCGCACGCCGTCGTCGACGATCTCCTGCAGGCTGCGCGTGCTCTCGATCCGCGCCCCGATGCCGAGCTTGACGAACACGTTGACCGTGCCCGTGTCCTGGCACATGGGCCGCTTGTCGAGCGCGCTCATGCGGGCATTCAGGAGAAGCTGCCCCATGGCGTCTTTCGCCGCGCCCGGCGCTTCCGCCGCGTAGGCCGCGGCGAGATGCCGGATGAAATCCGCCGGGTGCGTGCAGGCGATGAACTGGAGCCCGTCGCGGACGGAGGCGACGATGTCGGCTTCGCGATAGCTGCGCATGGGAACCTCGGCGGCCGGAGCGGATGCTTCTCTCTAAGCCAATCCGATGCGCTCCGTCGAGGCAACCCTGCGGGCTTCTATTCGGCCGGTTGCTCTCCGGAGCGGGCCAATGCCGGCGCCTTGAGAAGCCAGGACATCAGGAGGGACGCGAGGATCGCACCCCCGATCTGGGCGAGGATGAAGCCCGGGAGGTCCGCCGGGCGGATACCGGAGAACGTCGGCGTCAGCGCCCGCGCGATCGCCACGGCCGGGTTCGCGAACGACGTCGAGGCCGTGAACCAGTAGGCCGACGTGATGTAGAGCCCCACGAGCCAGGGCACGGCGCTCTTCTGCAAACGCACGCCGGCGAGGATGGTAGCAAGCAGCCCGAAGGCCGCGACCGCTTCCGAGAACCACTGCGACCCGCCCGTGCGCACCTTCGCCGAGAACTCGATGACAGGCAGCCCGAACATGAGAGGCGCAGCGATGGTGCCCGCGATGCCGCCGGCGATCTGCGCGAGGATATACGGCGCAAGCTCCGAGCGCGGCAGCGCCCCTTGCAGGGTCATCACCAGCGACACGGCCGGATTGAAATGCGCGCCCGAGATCGGCCCGAGCATCGTGATCAGCACGACGAGGACGGCACCCGTCGGGATCGTATTGCAGAGAAGCTGCAGGGCGACGTCCCGCGTCAGCGTCTCGGCCATGATGCCGGAGCCGACGACGGCCGCAACGAGCAGCCCCGTGCCCAGCGCCTCCGCCACGAGGCGGCGATTGAGGTCGAACATCGCGCGCCTAGCTCACTGTGTCGGTCGGATGCGTGGCGCCTTCCATGCGGCCGATCTCGCGCAGCTTCGCCGTCAGCGCCATCGCGTCGAGGCTCTTGATGGGCAGCGCGACGAAAGCCTGGATGCGGTTGCGCAGGAAGCGGAAGGCCTCGTTGAAGGCGCGCTGCTTCTCGATATCGGTGCCCTCGACGGCGGCAGGGTCTTCGATGCCCCAGTGCGCGGTCATCGGCTGCCCGGGCCAGTAGGGGCAGGCTTCGCCCGCCGCGTTGTCGCAGACCGTGAAGACGAAATCCATCTTCGGCGCCTCGGGCCCTGCGAACTCGTTCCAGGTCTTCGACCTGAAGCCGTCGCTGGGGTAGCCGAACGCGTCGAGCGTCTTCAGCGCGAACGGATTGACCACGCCCTTGGGCTGGCTGCCCGCCGAGAAGGCGGCGAAGCGGCCGGCGCCATCCTTGCGCAGGATGCCTTCGGCCAGGATCGAGCGCGCGGTGTTGCCCGTGCAGAGGAAAAGCACATTGAAAATCTTGTCGCTCATCTCGGACCTCAGGCGCAGCGGTCGCAGCAGGCGGCCGAAGGCGCTGGCTGCTGGGCGTTTGCAGGTTTGCGGGCGCGCACGAAGGCGCTCATGAACTTGCCGTCGACCTGCGGCGCCATCGCGTCGACGTCGATCCCCTTGTCGGCGAAGAAGGCGCGTGCGTCTTCGACCTTGTACACCCGCGTCGGCTCGAGCGAGATGTCCGCGAACCCGGCCGATGCC
Source organism: Hyphomicrobiales bacterium (assembly GCA_003963125.1). Taxonomy (GTDB): domain Bacteria; phylum Pseudomonadota; class Alphaproteobacteria; order Rhizobiales; family Hyphomicrobiaceae; genus AWTP1-13. The sequence goes on along the minus strand of RXJK01000301.1, from coordinate 18,431 downwards.
AGCCGGTTGCGATAGTCCGTCTCGTCGAGCGCGCCGGCGATGCAGCCGACCCAGAGCAGCACATGCTCGCGGATCTCGGCCGGGATTTCCCCGCGCGTGGCGACGTCGGACACGGCGAAACGCCCGCCCGGCTTCAATACGCGAAACGCCTCCCGCAGAACCTTGTCCTTGTCGGCGGACAGATTGATCACGCAGTTGGAGATGATGACATCGACGGAATTGTCGGGCAGCGGGATGTTCTCGATCTCGCCTTTCAGGAACTCGACGTTCGTGGCGCGCGCCTTGCGCTGGTTCTCCCGCGCCAGCGCCAGCATCTCGTCGGTCATGTCGAGGCCGTAGGCCTTACCCGTCGGGCCGACGCGCTTGGCCGAGAGCAGCACGTCGATGCCGCCGCCGGAGCCCAGATCGAGCACGGTCTCGCCTGCCTTCAGTTCGGCGAGCGCCGTCGGGTTGCCGCAGCCGAGCGAGGCCAGCACCGCGGCCTCCGGCAAGCTGCCCGTCTCGAGGTCGTTGTAGAGGTTGGAGGTGATGGGGCTTGCGCCGCTGATCGCCCCGCCGCTGCCGCAGCACGATGCGCCCGATGCAACGCTGCGTGCCGCCGCGCTGTATCGCTCGCGCACGATGACCTTGATACCGGCCTCAGACATTGGGGTCCTCCTAACAGCAGACGACGGCCTTCGGATTGATGGCCTTGTTGCGGGTGCAGCACTCGGCGAACAGGAAGCTCAGGATCTCCTGCAGGGCCTCGGTGTTCGCCGTGTAGCGCAGGAACGTGCTCTCGCGCTGGCAGCCGACGAGCCCTTCGTTCTTCAGCTTTTCCAAGTGATGCGACAGCGTGGAGGCCGGGATGCCGAGTTCGACGCCGATCTCGCCGACGACCATGCCTTCCGGGTGCGCCTTGAGCAGGAGTTGCACGATCCGGAGCCGCGTCTCGGTGCCGAGCGCCGCCAGCATGTCGGCGAACCGGGCGATATCGGCGTCTTTCGCTTTCGCAGCCATCGGCGTTCCTCGTTTCGATATTTCTATAATTGTGGAAATACGGGAGTGTCAAGCGCAACTGCGCGCACGGGCGAACCCGTGTCGCCCGCGTCGCAGGAAAACGAGAGAGAAGCTCAGGAACTTGAAAGTGGCCGACAGCTGCGGGGAAACGAACCCGCAGCAGCGTCACGAACCGCCGATGAGGATGCCCGCCGCGAGCACGAGGCTGCCGCCCAGCACCACCTGGAAAGCCGCGCGCAGGAACGGCGTCTCCATGTAGCGGTTCTGGATCCATACGATCGCCCAGAGTTCCAGGAACACCACGATGAGCGCGATCGTCGTCGCCGTCCAGAACGACGGAATGAGATAGGGCAGCGCGTGCCCGAGGCCACCGATGGCCGTCATCAGGCCGGATGCGATGCCGCGCTTCCAGGGCGAGCCGCGGCCTGAGAGCTTGCCGTCGTCGTGCGCGGCTTCCGTGAAGCCCATGGAGATGCCCGCACCGACGGAAGCCGACAGGCCGATGAGGAACGTGGTCCACGGGTTCTGCGTGGCGAACGCCGTGGCGAAGATCGGCGCCAGCGTCGAGACCGAGCCGTCCATCAGGCCCGCCAATCCCGGTTGCACCCACGTCAGCACGAACTGACGACGCGAGGCGAGATCCTCCGTCTCCCGCTCCCCGTGCCCAAGATGCTTCTGCTCGAGGTTGTCGGCGGCCCGTTCGTGACCGGCTTCCGCCGCCGCGAGATCGCCCAGCAGCTTGCGCGTCTCCGCATCCGTCGACCGGCCCGCGGCCGCGACGTAGAATTCCTGCGCCTGCCGCTCCATGTCGGCGGCCTCCTGACGCACGCGCTCGATGCTCAGGTTCTCGACGAGCCACACGGGCCGGCGCGTGTAGAAATCGCTCACGTGCTCGCGGCGGATCGGAATGACGAAATCGCCGAAGCGGCGCTGGTAGGTCTTGATCAGCCAGCGGCGATGCTCGTCCTCTTCGTCGGCCATGCCGTCGAACACGGCGGCGGTCGCAGGATACGTGTCGCGCAGCTTCGCCGCGTAGGCCGCGTAGATGCGGCTGTCCTCTTCCTCGGAGGAAATCGCGAGCGCGAGGATCTCCTGCTCGTTCAAGTCCGAGAAGCGCCGCTTGCCGCCGCCGAAAACGGAAAACCGTGTGAGCATGTCTCTTGAAGCCTCGTTCTGAACCGAACAGAAAGCCGCTGCTTGGTAGGCGTTCGATGCGCGCGCCGTCAAGGCGATCCGAGGTCGCCGCCACCGAGATTGCCGCGCAAAAAACTCGACGCAAATTCGCGAGTTTTAAAATTACCGAAAATCGCTGAGACGCGATGCGAATGCGCGCTTTTGTCCGCGCGCGGTCGTCCCCATCGGCTCGTGTGTGGCCGCCGCGACCTAGCTGCGCCGGGGCAAAGCATCTAGCGTCGGCGCATCAGCCACTGAGAGCCGGCCCGCCATGCACACCTCCGCCCGCACGCTCTTTGCCGCCGTCCTGCTCGGGGCGAGTGCTCTTGCCCTGTCCACCGCGCACGCCGCGCAACAGGACGAGATCCAGGTCTATACCGACGACATCAACAAGAAGGGCGAGACGGGCCTCGAGGTGCATCTCAACACAACGCCGCAGGGCCGCACGAAACCGGACTATCCGGGCGAGATCACCAACAACCACGGCTTCCGTTTCACGCCCGAGTTCTCCTACGGGCTGACATCGGACGTGGAACTCGGCTTCTACCTGCCCATGCTCATCGACGGCGCCGGCGATTTCTACGTCGTGGGATCCAAGTACCGCGTGAAGTGGATGCCGGTGCGCCCGAAGGACGACGCCACCGGCTGGTTTCTCGGCGCCAACACGGAACTATCCAACGTCGACCGCAAGTTCTCCCAGTCGCGCTGGAGCACCGAGTTGCGCCCCATCGTCGGCTACAAGGGCAAGGACTGGCTGTTCTCGTTCAATCCCATTCTCGATTGGGATCTGTCCGACGGCCTGCAGAGCTGGGAGCCAACGTTCGTGCCGAGCGTGAAGCTCAGCAAGGAAGTGGCCAAGGGCCTGTCCATCGGCGCCGAATACTACTCCGACATGGGCAAGCTCGCCCACATCGAGCCGTGGAACAAGCAGGACAACCGCATCTACGGCATCATCGACGTCGACATGAAGCCGCTCGTCTTCAATTTCGGCGTCGGCTACGGCCTGACGGAGGCCTCCGACCGCTGGACCGTGAAAGCCATCATCGAGGTCCCCATCAACGGCAGCAAGTAGAAGGTTTGCACGGCCCCCTCCCCTGTGCCTTCCCGGCCGAGCGGAGCGAGAGCCGGGATCTTTCCCCGTCGAGTGTCACAGAGAGCTGAAAGATCCCGGATAGACGTGCTCGCGCACGGCTTCCGGGAACGCAAACCCTTAGGGCTGGCAGCACAGGAACCGACGCATCCGGACCTCGGTCGCTCACAGGTAGAGCGCGCCCCTCCCTGTGCCTTCCCGGCCGAGCGCAGCGAGAGCCGGGATCTTTCCCCGTCGAAATCTATCGAGAGCTGAAAGATCCCGGATAGCCGTGCTTGCGCACGTCTTCCAGGAACGCAAACCCTTGGGGCTGGCAGCACAGGAACCGGCGCATACCGTCCTCGATCACTCACGGGTAAAGCGACACCCCCTCCACTTGCCTTCCCGGCCGAGCGCAGCGAGAGCCGGGATCTTTCCCCGTCGAGTGTCACCGAGAGCTGAAAGATCCCGGATAGCCGTGCTTGCGCACGGTTTCCGGGAACGCAAACCTGGCTCAGGCCGGCTGCTCGGTCTCTTCCTCGTGCTCGTCGTGTTCATCCGCCTCCTCGAGCGGATCGTAGAGCTGGCCCTTGACGAACAGATAGTACGGCGACTTCCAGTAGATGTGCACGTTGTGGAAGGGATCGGTCGCGATCTTGACGACCCATACGAGCGCCGTCGTGAAGCTGCGCGTCAGGGTGAGCTGCGCCATGCGCACGAGGATCGCCGCGAACGCCAGCACCAGCCAGATCATGGCGACGTGGTCGGCGAGTTCGCGCGTTGTCGTGTGCGCCTCGATGAGCCCGAACAGCGTCGGATCGTAGAACAGCACCAGCGGCGCCAGCACCACGCACGCGATCAGGATCGTCTTGCGCTTCTGGTTGAAGCCGACCTTGATCGTCTCTTTGTGTTCGTTGCTCGCGTCGTTGATGGTGTCGTAGCGCGTCGGCTCGAACACGTAGTGCCCGGTCTGGCGCGTCACCATGCCGATGCACCACGCGATCAGCACCGCGGCCATGGGGTTCTTGAACACGATGACATAGGCACACAGGAAGCTGATGGCGCTGATCAGGTGCAGCGTCTGATTGATCCGGCTCTGGTGATAGTAGCGGTGGTCGTCCCAGCGCTGCCGGCGCAGCTCCTTCATGAAGCCGTTGAATGTCATCGCGCGTCTCCGTCGTTGAAGATCGTGCGTGCCTAGAAGAGCCCTTTGACGGATCGGTGACACGACCGACATGGATCGGTCGCAATGGGCCCCTGCGTCAATCCGCTGACGGCATCGGGGATGGGAAGGCCGTCTCAGGCCGCGGCGCAGTCCATCCAGGGACGGCAGGAGACGGGCACCAGCGACCTGCGCGGCCGCTTTGCGCTGGCCTCGACTTCGGCGTCGACAGCTGCGGCGATGTCGGCGAGCGTCGTGTCTTCGGTGATGGCGTCCTCGCCGATCTCGATGCCGAAGGCGTCCTCGATATCGAGGAGGAGGATGGGCAGGTCGAGCGCATCGATGCCGAGCGCCGCCATCGGCAGCGCGGGGGCGGGAAGGGTCGCCGTCGTGGCGTAGCGGCCCATCAGGCTGGCGAGTTTGGCGGCGGTGTCGCGCATGGGAAGCTCCCTCGGTGTTCGTGCATCTGGGGAGGATCCTAGGCGGTCCGGGCCTCCCCCGCTGTTCCCGGGGGAACTAGGGGAATTCGGGTAAAAAAAGCCCGTCAGGCGGCTTCGCGCATGCCCTCCGGCAGCACGCTGGCGATGGAAATCACGCTGATCAGGCGCCCTTCCATGGGGATTACGCCGCGGACGAAGCGCTTGGCGGTTTCGGAGGCGACATCCGGGGTAGGCTGGATCACGTCCTCGGAGACCGTGAAGATGTCCGAAACCCCTTCCACCAGCAGGCCCACGACCTGGGTCCCGATCTGGGCGACGATGATGGCATGCCGGGCGGTGGGTTCGGCGATGGGGAAACCGAGGCGGGCGCCGAGGTCGATGATCGGCAGCACCGTGCCGCGCAGGTTGATCACGCCGCGCACGAAGCTCGGGGCGGCCGGCAGCGGGGTGGCGATCGTCCAGCCGCGGATCTCGCGGATCGACATGACGTCGACGCAGAATTCCTGTTCGCAGATGCGGAAAGCGATCAGTTCCTGCGAGGAGGACGAGGACGTCCGGATCTTGAGGTCGTTCATGTGACGTTCCAGTGTTTGGCCAGCACGCGCGAGCGTACGGCTGAAGCCTTGTGTCCACCTTGCAGGCAAAGCCCGCGTGCCATGCCGCTGAGAGCCGATGGGAACGCGAGACGGACGGCGCACCAGAACAAGAGCGCATGGGCCGCGCGAAGGACCGAAGCGAGACGTTTCCGACGGCGGCCTGTGCTGGACTATCGCGGACGGGGATTAATCGTTGGTTCCCAAACGAAGCCCGTCCCACGAATACGATCGGCAGGAGCGACCCAGCTCGGGAAAAACGAAAGGACCCCGCGTGCGGAGCCCTTTGTCGATATCGTGCGAGGCCGAAAGACCTCTATCTGTCGCAAGACCGCCTCAGACGAGGAAGTCTTCCTTCTTCACGCCGCGCGCCTTCGTTGCGGCGGCAAGCCAGCGCGGCATGCGTCCGCGGCCGGTCCAGGTGTTCTCGGGGTTCTTCGGATCGCGATACTTCACGGGAACGGCGCCGCGCTTGCGGCCACGGCCCAGGATATCGTCGAGATCGAAGCCGCGCTCCTTGGCGAGATCGGCCAGCTTCTGCTTGAGAGCGGCCTTCTCTTCGGCCTGCTTCTGCACGATCAGGCCGTCGATTTCACCACGAAGCTCCACGAGCTCGGTATAGGAATACTTTTCAAGGTTGGGTGTACGAGCCACAATTCATCTCCCTCGTGTCTCTGCGCGGATGCACTGTATTGGACGGCTGCTTAATAAGAGTTTTCGACGCATGGAATACGCGCATTTTTCTGGCAATGGAATACCAAATTTTTCAGTGCGCGCTTGTTGATACTGGAATTCGGCGCTTGAAGCCGCGGAAATTAACTCTAAGGCTCCTGGAAACGCATAAGAATCGGGATTCTTCCACCCCATTCAGTGGACCAGAGCGCCCAATCCTCTGCCATTTTCGCAGGTTTGCCGGCCTCGGCTGATGAAATGTCGCACCCTCTGGAGGTGCAAAAGGCCGTTCCCACCCCTTTGGAGGTCGAATAAGCGCCGGGACCGCAGGGCATTTCGAAGCGCGCAATCCTAGTCCCAAAGTCGCCAAATCGTGAGGTCGCCTCTGGCCCTCGTACGCATCCGCACATCTGGCCGCGCCGGGCCCGAGGGATATAGGATGGGAGCGTCAGCGCCCGCCCTTTGCGTGTCGGTCAGCGGTGGGGAGAGCAGCATCGCGAGCCGGAGGCACCGAGTGGGATGAAGTGCCTGGTCCTCTATTATTCGCGCACCGGCCACGCGCGCCACCTCGCCAACGACCTCGGCGAAAGTCTCGGCGCGGATGTCGAGGAGATCCGTTGCGACCGCTACCACGCCCGCTTTGTCGGCGCTTTCCGCGCCCTCCATGACGCTGTGCGCGGCCGCTCACCGGCGATCGCGCCGCTGCGGCGCAACCCAGCCGATTACGACATCCTCATCGTCGCCGGTCCCGTGTGGGCCTCGCGGCCTGCAGCCCCCGTGCGCGCGGCGCTCGAGGCGTGCGTCAGCAATGCACGTCGCATCGCCTTTGCGCTGACGCTGATCGGCTCGGGCGGCGAGACGGCAGTCCGCCGGATGGCGCGCATCGCGCGCATGCACCCCGTTGCGGCGCTCATCGTAACGCAGGCGGAACTCGCGAGCGGCCGCCATCGGCGCACGCTGTCGACGTTCTGCACCACGCTGCAGAAAACCGTGTCCTGACGCGTGCATATTGGAATGGAAAAGCGCCGCTTCAGCTTTTCCCGGTCTCGCCCTGATATCCCGACCAGAGCTCCGCGGGAACGTCGCCCTCGTCCCACACGCCAATGAGAATGCCTTTGCGCAGGGCTTTGCCGCGCATGGCCTTGATCTGTGCTTCCGAGCGCGTCGTGCGCTGCGAAACGCGCAAGCCCCACTGTGCCAGCGCCGCCGAGAGCCGCGCGCGTTCCGCTTCGAAACGCGGATCATCGCCGACGTCGTGCAATTCGTCCGGATCGGCCGCGAGATCGTAGAACATCGGCCCGTATCCGGGCGCATGCACATATTTGAAGCGCTCGTCCGCAATCATGAAGAGCCGCGCATCCTTCGGCTCCTTGTTGAGCCGCATCGCGACAGGGAGAATGGAATAATCGTATTCGCTGATGGAGTAGCGCCGCCAGCTTTCGAGTTTCTCCCCGCGCAACAGCCCGAGCAGCGAACGCCCTTCGAGCCGATGCGATTGCGCGCCCGCATCACCGCCCGCGTAGTCGATGAAGGTCGGCAGCAGGTCGATGCACTCGACGAGACGATCGCAGATGGTGCCGCGGGTTGCATCGGCCTCGCGCGAGGGGTCGATGACGATGAGCGGCACCTTCACCGAGGGCTCGTGGAAGAGATCCTTCTCGCCGAGCCAATGATCGCCGAGATAATCCCCGTGGTCGGAGGTGAAGACGATCATCGTCGTCTCGAGCAGCCCGCGCGCTGCGAGAAAGTCCATCAGGTGGCCGATCTGGTCGTCGATCTGCTTGATGAGCCCCATGTAGGCGGGGATCACCGTCTCGCGCACGTCTTCCCGCGCGAACGTCTGGCTCACGCGCAGGCCCATGAAGGCCTCGTAGACCGGATGCGGATTTTGTCGCTCGGCCTCGCTGCGCACGGGCGGAAGCACATGCCGCGCATCGTAGAGCGCGTTGTAGGGCGCCGGCGCGATATAGGGCCAGTGCGGCTTGATGTAGGAGAGATGCAGGCACCAGGGCTTGTCGCCGGCCTCGGTGATGAAATCCATCGCCCGCCGCGTCATGTACGGCGTCTCGCTGTCCTCTTCGGAAACACGCGCCGGCTTGCCCGCGTGCCGCATGGCCCAGCCGGATGCGGCCGCGTTGCCCTCGGGTGCCGCCGAGTTGGCCCAGTCGTGCCAAGGATTGGCGCCCGCATAGCCCTTCTCGTTGAGATACGCGTTGTAGCGCGGGTTCTGCGGATCGTAGCGCCCGTCGGGGCCGACGGCGTGCAGGCCATCGTCGCGCTCGTAAGGATCGAAGCCCGCTTCCGCCACGCGGACCCCGATGATCGACTCCGGCGCGATGCCAAGCCGCTCCATGCCCTCCTGGTCGGCCTTCATGTGCGTCTTGCCGACGAGCACCGTGGCGAGCCCGAGCGGGCGCAGATAATCGCCCATGGTCATCTCCCCGACCTTGAGCGGCACGCCGTTCCAGGAAGCGCCGTGCGAGGACACGTAGCGGCCGGTGTACGTGCTCATGCGCGAGGCCCCGCACACGGGGCTCTGCACGTAGGCGCGCGTGAAGCGCACGCCGCGCCGCGCCAGCGCATCGATGTTGGGCGTATGCAGGTGCGGATGTCCGGCGCAGGAGAGATAATCCCAGCGCAACTGATCGCACATGATGAAAAGGATGTTGCGCGCGCCGCCCTGCGCCATCGGGCCCTCCACCGCTTTCAGGTTTTCCTGTGGGTGTTAGCACGCAGCGCGGGCACGCGACAGGAGGCCTGGCAGAGCGGGCAGCCGGCGAGGCTCAGGCGCCTCTCTGGTCGCTCAGGGCGCCGCGCGCTCGGACGTATCGTTGCCGGGCATCGCCGACATCGGCGTCGGCACCCAGGAGGCGACAGCCTTTTCGACGGCCGCCAGTTCGTTCTGCGAAAGCCGTCCGCGCACGAAGTCCATGCGGCGGCTAGCTTCGAGATCGCCGCTGCGCACGGCGAGCGCGTACCACTTGTAGGCTTCCGCCTGATTCTGCGGCACGCCGCGGCCCGTCTCGTAGAGCATGGCGAGATTGAACTGGCTGTCGGGGAGATTGCGCTCGGCCGCTTCCCGGAACCACTGCGCCGCGTACGCAAAATCCGGCGGCGTGGCACCGGTGGCGAGCACGGCGAGATTGTGCATCGCCTTGACGTGCCCCTTCTCCGCGGCACGGCGGTACCACAGCTTGGCGCGCTCGATATCCTTGTCGGTGCCGAGCCCGCGCTCGTAATACGCGCCGAGGCGGAACTGCGCCGGCGGATAGCCGTGCATGGCGGAGCGCTGGTACCAGATGAAGGCCTGCGCCGTATCGGGCGCGACGCCGCGGCCGTCTGCGTAGCGCGCAGCGATCTCGAACTCGGCGGCAGGTTCGCCGTTGGCCGCCGCGTGCCGCAACGACGCACTGGCGATGGTCGCGGGCAACGAAGCCGCGCGCGCGGCAGCGCCGGGGGATTCGATCTCCTTCGACGGCGGCAGCGCGATCGTCTCCGCACCCTCGACACCCGAGCCCGGTTGCGCGACCCGCGTCGCAGCCTCCGTCGGCGGTCCCGACGCGACGAGTGTCTCCGGCGCTGGTCCCATGAAACGGTCGACGAGGAGGAAGCTCGCGCCGCCGAGCGCGACCATGGCGCCGGCGAGGAAGAAGCCGCGATACCAGCGCCCCTGGGCGAGCGAACGCTTCGCGGCCTGAGGCGCGGCAACCGGCGTGCGGCCGGCGCCGAGGCCATCCTCGCGCAGCATCAGCGGCATGGACGTATCGGCCGGATCGAGATCGTGCGCCTCGTCATCCGGCGCACTTTCCGTGATGCCAGGCAGTTGCTCGAAATGCGCGCGCTGGTCGCGCGCCGCCTCCCATTGCGCCCGTTCGCGGGCGCGCAAAGCGGACAGCCTGAGATCTTCGAGCACGTCGCCGCGGGCCTCGACCGGAGGTTCCGCCTCGATCTGCAACGGCGCAGGCGGCGCGACAGGCTCGAGCTGCTCCGGCATCGGAGCATCGACGCGCGGCATCGGCTCGACGTCGCTGAGGGTCAGAACGCGCCGCCGCGCCGGCATGGCGTAGTCCTCGGCGTGCAGCACGTGGCCGCGCTCCGTCGGCGACCAGGCGGGCGCGCCGTTGCCGCCGAGTGCCTTGAGCCCCTCGCCGTAGGCCGCATCGAGCCGCTGCAGATCCTGGTTGGGATCTTCAGCCCTGAATTGAAGGGACGTGGCCTCGATCGCGTCGAGCCGCTCCATCAGCCGGTTGAAGGCATCCTCGATGCGCGCCAGATGCACGGCCGTAACGCCGTTGCTGCCCGTATCGCGCGCTTCCGTGCGCAGCACACTGGCCGCAGCCAGCGCGCGCGTCACGGCGCTCTCGACGAGCCCCGCGAGCCCGGCGCCGGGCGGTGGCAGGTCGAGCTGCACGTGGTTCCAGATCTCGCCGACGCGCGCATCGATCGTCGACAGCCGCGCGATCTGGCTGCGCATGGTGTCGAAATGCGCGTCGATCTCGCGCACATGCGCCTCGATGACGCGCAGGCTCTCGCGGTCCTCGGTCTTGTTCGCCCGCTCGACCACGGCTTCCACGCGCGCTTCGAAGCTGTCGAGCCGCCGGCCGAAGTGGGCGAGTGCCGGCTGAGGATCCTGCCGCTGCAAGGTGCCTTCGAGCCTCGCCGCGATATCGGCGAGCTTGCTGTCGAGCCACGCCTGGTCGCCTCTGTGGGTTGGCGCGGCGACGGCAGGCGCCGCTTCCTCCCCGTGCCAGGGCGCGGCTGGCCACGCGCCGGCGGCATCGTCGCCCAGCGCGGACATCGAGGTCTCGGCTTCACCCCGGGCAGGCATCGTCGGCAAGGCTGCGATCGTGTCGGCATCCCATGCGGCCGTGAGCTCGAACTCGCCCGTCTCCTCGGACCCGCCGGGGTTATCGCGCAGGTTCTGGCGATCACGAGTAGGCATCGACACGTTTCCTCAGGCCCCGATGGGCCGCCGAACGATCACGCGACAGGCAAAGGACGCATCGCCGCCGGCACCGCCGACGACCGCTCCGGACAGAGCTTCACGAACACACAGGGCAAAGGAGAGGCACCACCGCATGACGGGCGCGGGGACAGGGTCGGTCCGGCTCGTAAAATTTCGGTTAACCCGCTGCAAAACACGGAATTTGCGCCCGCTTGCCGTTTACGTTGTCTGGGCATCCTTATGCTGATTCGGGGAGCCATGGCATGTTGCGCCAGCAAGTTCATCGCCTGACCGTCGCCACCCGCGGGCCGGGCTTCTTCGACGTCACCGCGAAAATCCAGGATTGGCTTCGGGTTGCAGGTGCCGGTGAAGGTCTCCTGACGGTTTTCATTCAGCACACGTCGGCCTCGCTCACGATCCAGGAGAATACCGACCCGGATGTGCTGGCCGACCTCGGCGACGCGCTGGAGCGGGCAGCCCCGCGGGCGCATCCCTATCGCCACGACATCGAGGGCCCCGACGACATGCCGGGCCACGTCAAGTCCATGCTGACGAGCACGAGCCTCGCCGTTCCCGTCGTCGGCGGGCGTGCAGGGCTCGGCACCTGGCAGGCGATCTACGTGATCGAACATCGCGATGGCGGCCACCAGCGCCACCTCCTGCTGCACTATCTGGGAACGTGAAAGAACGACGGACGCTGAATGCCTGGAATATTGGCATGCCAGCCATCGCATTTTGCCAAAGCCGGGGACGCAGGCCTTAGGCTGATGGAATTGCAATGCTTTCGGGAACGTTCCACGCCATGCCGGCGACGTGTCGGCAAGGTTCGTTAAAATGCGATAATGCAAATTCCCGAAATATGCTTTACGTGGAAAACAGCCCTGGCTACAAAGCCACTTTCCCCGCAAATGTGAACCGGAGAAGCCGATGGCCAAGCTGCCCGATCTAGAGAAACTGTCTTATGCAGAATTGCAGGAAGTGATCCGGAATGCCCAGCAATTGCTGACCGAGAAACAGTCCGCAGCCAAGAACGAGCTGAAAGAGAGCTTCATCGCTCAGGCGCGCGAACACGGCATTTCCCTCGAGGAACTGTTCGGAAAAGGCCGCAAGGGCGGCAAAGGCAGCGTCGCCATCAAGTACCGCGATCCCAAGAATCCCGAGAATACGTGGACGGGCCGTGGCCGCATGCCGCGCTGGCTTCAGGCCGCCGTCGATGCCGGCAAGCGCAAGGAAAGCTTTCTCATCAAGTGATCGGCTGCACTGGCGTCGACTGGAAAAGGTGGTCCCTCAGAGGACCGCCTTTCCTGTTTCGGAGCCAGGGCGCGACGTTTCGGCGAGAATGGCGGCCTGTTACACACGCCGCCCGAGAAACAGCATGACGCCGCCGGCGCGTTCGAGGCTGCCGGCTTCGACAAAGCCGCATCGGAGGTAAAATCCGACGTTTCGCATTCCCCGCCCGGTCGTGACGTGCATTCCGGGCAACCCCGCCTCGGCGACAAGCCCCGCGAAAATATCGAGCATGCGCGCGCCGAGCCCCGCACTCCGATATTCCGCATGCAGATTTATATGCAGGTGCGCCGGATAGAGCGCGCATTGCCGGACAAAATTCTCCCTGAAATGCGGCATATCCCGAAAGCGCGGGCTCACCGCCGCGTTCTCGAAAGTCCCGACGAGATAGCCCACGACTTGGTCGCCATCGAGCGCCACCAGCAGCACGTCGTCCGGTGCCGCCAGAAAGCGGCCGAGCCATTTCTCGAGAAAAGCGTCGCGCTCGGGTCCCTCAGGGTAGGGCCGGGCCGCGGTTGCAAAGAAGATGGCCTCGATGCCCGCGATCAACCCGCGCGCGGCCGCCTCCCGGCCGGACATCCGCTCGATACGCACACGCTGCAAGTCTGACCTCTATCGCCCAATCCCTTCAGGCAACGAGATAAAGCAGCCCGCCCCCCGCGCCGGCAAGGCTTGCCGTGCCAACCGGCTCCGTTGACACACCCCAATTTAGTTGGGTACTCAAACCATAATCAGAAAATCCGTACGAGGACACGTCCCATGCGCACGCAGGTCGGTATCGTCGGGGCCGGGCCATCCGGGCTCATTCTTGCCAGCCTTCTCAATCGCGCCGGCATCGATACCGTCGTCCTCGAACGCCGCGACCCGGAATACCTCCTCTCCCGCATTCGTGCGGGGCTGCTGGAGCAGGGCACCGTCGACATGCTCGACGAGATCGGCGTCGGTGCCCGCATGCATCGCGAGCGGCTGATCCACGAAGGCGTCGAGTTGGCCTTCGACGGCCGCCGCCTCCACGTCGACCTCAAGAAGCTGTCGGGCAAGGTCGTCACCATCTACGGCCAGTCCGAGATCCAGAAGGACCTGATGGACGCCCACAAGGCGGCGGGCTCTGCCATCGTCTATGAGGCTGAGGACGTCTCGATCCACGGCATCACGGGCGACAAGCCGTCCCTGCGCTACACGCGGCACGGCAAGCCGCACGAACTCACCTGCGATTTCATCGCCGGCTGCGACGGCTTTCACGGCGTCAGCCGCCAGACCATCCCGCAGGACGTGCTGCGCATCTACGAGCGCGTCTATCCCTTCGGCTGGCTCGGCATCCTGTCGGACACCCCGCCCGTCAATCCCGAACTGATCTATTGCAATCACGAGCGCGGCTTTGCGCTGTGCACGATGCGCTCCAACACGCGCAGCCGCTATTATCTCCAGGTCGCGGTCGACGAGGACCCGGAGGACTGGTCGGACGAGCGATTCTGGACCGAACTCAAACGCCGCCTGCCGAGCGACGTCGCCGACCGCCTCGTCACGGGTCCTTCGATCGAAAAGTCAGTCGCGCCCTTGCGATCGTTCGTCGCCGAGCCCATGCGCTACGGGCGCCTGTTCCTCGCGGGCGACGCGGCCCACATCGTGCCGCCGACGGGCGCCAAGGGGCTGAACCTCGCCGTCTCCGACATCCGCTATCTGTCGCGCGCGCTGATCGCGCACTACAAGGAGAAGCGCGCCGATCTCCTCGACCGCTATTCGGAAGATTGCCTCGCGCGCATCTGGAAGGCGCAGCGATTCTCCTGGTGGATGACGAACCTCACCCACCGCTTCCCCGAGGCGCTGCCTTTCGAGCGCCGCGCCCAGCAGGCCGAACTCGCCTACATCGAGAGTTCCGTCGCCGCACAGACGGCGCTCGCCGAGAACTACGTCGGCCTGCCGTTCAAGGACTAGGCGCAGATACGACGACGCGGCCCCGGGGGGATCGGGACCGCGCCATCGAACAAAGATGCCAGGCGTGCCGCAGTATCAAGCGGCCTTGCGCGCGGGGCTGGCGCACAGGGACTGCGCGATCCGATCAACCGCGGTGGCCCAATCGGTGCTACCCGCCTCGAGCTTGAAAGCGCTCAACGCATCTGCGGGGCTGCCGCCGTCGCGGAAGATCCGCGCGCACACGGAGCGCGCGTAGCCAAGGGCCTGGGCATACTGCACGGGGTTGAGATAGGTGGGGGACATTGTCGTGACCTCTTGGTCGAAGAACAGGGCGGGTTTAGTCGCAGGTACGTAATCTTTGCGGCGAATGGCAGGCGCATCCGGCCTAGGTTTCACTACGCAACACCTTGGAATGTGAAACCCTGGGTGGCGTACAGGTGCCACGCCAGATGCGCCTGCCTTTCGGACGGCCAACGCGGCCATCCGCTTTCACGCATCGATCATCGCCCGCGGGTGGAGACGGCGACGGCCTTCGGTTTCTCGCTGACATTGCCGAGAACCGTGCCGACGACGGCACCGATCTGAACCCACGAGCACTCTCTCGAACTGGACTTACTCATCACAGTGCTGCCTTCTGTGACGCTCTGCGATCCCGGCAAGCCGCTGGGCAATACGCTGAACCTTTCTTGCCCGTGCGGCCTGCCTCGCGGATCGCAACGCGAGGGAAAGGGGGGACTTGGGGGACGCAGAACCATACGCGGGACGCAACTCACGCAATGCACTCCCGTGGGGGGCTTGGGAGGCAAGGAACGCAACGGCACTCACACCGGCAGAACGCAACGCACCGGACCGAAACTCGTCTCGACGCAACGAACGCAACTGGGAACGCAACGCAGAACCAACAACGCCACGCACTGAACTCGAGGGACGCAACTGGGGTGAGTACGCACCCGACATATCGAACGCAGTTACCGAGGGACGCACACTCAACGCGAACTCACGCAACGCCACTTCACGCTTGGGATCGGCTAACGCGGCACTGGCCGATTCGGTCTCACTTGGACTTGGCAACGCAGAACCTTCGGAGTTGTAGAGAGACAAGATCGACTCACAAACCGAACGATCACTCATCATGCGCTCTTTGGACTCTGAATGTTCACTCTGCGTTCCGGACAAGACCCAATTAACCGTCGCATTTGGGTGACACCAAGGAGCAAACGTGGCGGTTTGTGGAAAAGCGCTTGACTTGTCCAGTCATCCACAAGCGAAGGCCCCTTGACTCCGCCCCACACCCCGATTCCTTTCAGGTGAACCGTGCCATCCCCCACGCCGACACCCTTCCTGGTCACGCGACCGACGTCGCCCATCGCCCGATTCCTCTGCGCGCACGGGGCCGGCGGCGCTATGGACAGCCCGTTCCTCAATCTTTTCGCCAAACTCCTGGAAGAGCGGCACATCGAGACGCTGCGCTTCGAATTCGCCTACATGGCAGGGCGCCGCGAGGGCGAAAAGAAGCGCCCGCCGCCGAAGGCCGAGACGCTCATCCCTGAGTTCCGGTCGTTTCTCGCCCAGGCCGGTAAGCGCGGAGCCCCGCTGCTGATCGGCGGCAAGTCCATGGGCGGACGCATCGCGAGCCTCGTTGCCGACGAAGCCTTCGCGGCGAAAGAGGCCGTGGGCCTCGTCTGCCTCGGCTATCCCTTCCATCCACCGAACAAGCCCGAAAACCTGCGCACGGCCCATCTCGAGGCGCTGTCCTGCCCGACGCTGATCGTCCAGGGCGAGCGCGACCCCTTCGGGCCCCGCTACGAGATCGAGGCGATGAAGCTGTCGCCGGCGATTACGCTGCACTGGGCGCCCGACGGCGACCATGATCTCGGCCCCCGCGGCGCCTCGGGCTTCACGCGCAAGGGCAATCTGGCCGCTGCCGCCGATGCCGTTGCGGCGTTCGCGACCCGCGTCGGCGGCTAGGCCGACCTTTTCGGGCTGCGCCAGATTTCCGACGAATCTCGGCGTTTTCCGCTATGACGGTGCCGCCCAAGCCTGCTCGAGTTGCAGGCGGCGACTTTTTCCTGCTCTAGTGCCGGCCCCTGGGCGCTTTTTCAAAGCCCGGGCCCTTGTTTTCGCAACGCCAATCCAGAGAGACGACCGGACACGCAAATGAACGCTCCCGCCGCAGACCAGAGCCAGAACGCCGTCGCAGAGGCCCGCGCGTGGCCTTTCGAGGAGGCGCGCCGGCTCATCAAACGGCTGGAGACGCTGAAGGGCGGCGCGGACAAGACCGTGCTGTTCGAAACCGGCTACGGGCCGTCGGGGCTGCCGCACATCGGCACCTTCGGCGAGGTCGCGCGCACGAGCATGGTGCGCCACGCCTTCGAGATCCTGACCGAGGGCAAGCGCAAGACCCGCCTCATCTGCTTCTCCGACGACATGGACGGCCTGCGCAAGGTGCCGGATAACGTGCCGAATAAGGAGATGCTGGCCCAGCACCTGCAGAAGCCGCTGACCGCGGTGCCTGATCCCTTCGGCAAGTACGAGAGCTTCGCGCATCATAACAACGCGATGCTGAGGAGCTTCCTCGACCAGTTCGGCTTCGCCTACGAGTTCTACTCGGCGACGCACTGCTACACGTCCGGCATGTTCGACGAGACCTTGCTCAAGATGCTGCGCGTCTACGACAAGGTCATGGACATCATCCTGCCGACGCTCGGGCCCGAGCGCCGCGCCACCTATTCGCCGTTCCTGCCGATCTGCCCGCGCACGGGCCGCGTGCTGCAGGTGCCGATGGTGGCGCGCCATCCGCGCAAGGGCACCGTCGTCTACGTCGATCCCGAGACCAACAAGAAGGTCGAGGTGAAGGTGACGGGCGGCGCCGTGAAGTGCCAGTGGAAGGCCGACTGGGCCATGCGCTGGACCGCGCTCGGCATCGACTACGAGATGGCCGGCAAGGATCTCATCGACTCGGTGACGCTGTCCTCGCGCATCTGCAAGGCGCTCGGCGCCACGCCGCCGGAGGGTTTCAACTACGAGCTCTTCCTCGACGACAAGGGCGAGAAGATCTCGAAGTCGAAGGGCAACGGCCTCACCATCGAGGAGTGGCTGCGCTACGCGAGCCCCGAGAGCCTGTCGCTGTTCATGTTCCAGAAGCCGAAGGCGGCCAAGCGCCTCTACTTCGACGTGATCCCGCGCGCCGTCGACGAGTATCTGCAGCTGCTGGCGGCCTATCCGCGCCAGGACGAGAAGGCGCGTCTCGACAACGCCGTCTGGCACATCCACGGCGGCCAGCCGCCCGCCGCCGAACTGCCGATCTCGTTCGCGCTGCTGTTGAACCTCGTCGCCGCCTCGAACGCGGACAACAAGGACGTGCTGTGGGGCTTCATCCGCCGGCATGCCGAAGGCGTGAGCCCTGAGACGCATCCCCTCCTCGACAAGCTCGCCGGCTACGCCGTGCGCTACTATGCCGACTTCGTGAAGCCGAAGAAGAAGTTCCGTCCCGCCGACGAGGTGGAGATCGGCGCCCTGCGCGCGCTCTCCGACGCGCTGGCGAAGGCCCCTGCGACGGCGACGGCGGAAGAGCTTCAGACACTGCTCTACGATGTCGGCCGCGCCATCCCGCGCTACCAGGACTTCAACGCAAAGGGCGCGACACCCGACAAGCCCGGCGTCTCGAGCGCGTGGTTCAACGCCATCTACGCAGTGCTGCTCGGCGAAGAGCGCGGCCCCCGCTTCGGCTCCTTCATCGAGCTGTTCGGCATTCCCGAGACCCGCGCCCTCATCGACCGCGCCCTCAAAGGCGAACTCGCCACCACCGCCGCCTGAGCCGGGACCGCAGAGTGATGCGGGGCGCTTTGTGCACAAGACCTGCGTTGAACGCCGTACCGCCCTTCTCCACTGCCTTCCCGGCCGAGCGCAGCGAGAGCCGGGATCTTTACCCGTAGAGCCCCTCTCACCCGGAAAGATCCCGGATAGCCGTGCTGGCGCACGGCTTCCGGGAACGCAAATTCAGAGCGGACAGCTAACTCCACTTTCGCGCCCACTCTGTCACCCCGGGACTTGTTCCCGGGGTCCAGCGCAACGCTGGGCGCGGAGCAAGATGAGAGTTGGAACCCGGTGACGAGCACACGGCTGTCCGGTTGAGTTGTGATGGACAAGCTGCATGGCACTGATTCAACTGTGATTC